>DASVEF010000156.1:0-4598 GCA_036380715.1 Thermoanaerobaculia bacterium
ATCCGATGTCTCCCGTCCGGCAATTTGCGGCTTTCTCAACTCAGAGCGGCGCGAACGCCGAAAAATTTGCGGCGTTTGGGTGCCAGCCGGCGTTGCTGGGCTGCTTTGCGGGCTCGTGGCCCGAATCCCAAGGCTTCGGCGGAGCGAATTCTAGCACGCGGACAGAGGTCGGTGCGCCCAAAGTGCGTGAATTTGCGACGGATTCCTGGGGGGCAGCGACTCCCCCTTGACAATTCGCGGCGTCGGAGGAGGGTTTTGCGGCGCCGGCAGGATTCCGGAGATGCTCGAAGGACAGGAAGGCGGCCCGTTCCGAGATATTTGCGGCGTCTTTGCCGGTACTCGCGGCGCCTAAACAGATAAGCGCCGCAAATCTACGCTTAGATGCCGCAAATACCTGGGGCGGCGCCGCGAAATGCTAGGTACTTGCGGCGTGTTCCTGGAGGGGAACGGCTCCCCCCTGGCAATTCGCGGCGTAGCTAGCGGCGGGAACGCCGGCGTTCCTTCGGTCCTTCCTTCTCCTCCCTGCGGCCTCTCTTCCTCTCCTCTCCCCTCTCCTTGGGACGCGGCCACTCGGGGCGGACGTCGGATTCGGGCATGCCGACGATTTTCAGGTCCAGGCCTCGATGGCGGAGGCTGACTCCGGTCAGCTCGACTTCGACGGGGTCGGCGAGCTGGAAGGTGCGGCGGCTGTTGCTGCCGATCAGGCGGTGCGACTCGGACTCGTAGACGTAGTAGTCGTCCGCCATCGTGCGGATGGGCACCAGGCCGTCCACGTAGAGGTCTTCGAGCTGGACGAAGAGGCCGAAGGGCTGCACTCCGGTGATGCGGCCGCGGAAGGTGTCGCCGATGCGGTCGGCCAGGAAGCGGACTTTCTTCCATTGCAGGAGGTCGCGCTCGGACTGCTCGGCCCGCCTCTCCGTGAAGCTGGTGTGCTCCCCCATCTCGGGCAGGCGGTCGGCGATCTCCATGCGCTCGGCTTCCTGGCCGTGCAGGATCGCCTTGAGGCTGCGGTGGACCACCAGGTCGGGGTAGCGGCGGATCGGCGAGGTGAAGTGGCAGTAGTAGCGCGAGGCGAGCGCGTAGTGACCCCGGCACTCCGGGCTGTAGAGGGCGCGCTGCATGGTGCGCAGGACGATCGACGAGATGAACGGCTCGGCCGGGGACCCCGTCACCTGCGACAGCACGCCCTGGAGCGCGCTCGGATGGAGGTTGTCGAAGTTCGCCGGGAAGGCGATGCCGAGCGGGCGCAGCAGCTCGCGCAGCTCGGCCAGGCGGTCCGGGCTCGGCGCGTCGTGCACCCGGTAGAGCGCCGGCACCGCCCGCGTCTCCAGCTCCATGGCCACGGCCTCGTTGGCGGCCAGCATGAACTCTTCGATGATCCGGTGCGCCACATTCCGTTCCCCGGGCACCACGCCCACGACCGTGCCGTCCGTGCCCAGCTCGACGTTCCCCTCCGGCAGGTCGAAGTCGATCGAGCCCCGCTTCAGGCGCGCGTGGTGGAGGATCATCATCAGCAGGTGCATCTCGCGCAGGGTCATGAGGACCGGGCCGTACTCCTCGGCGTCCCCGGGCTGGGGCTCCTCCAGGATGCGCCGCACCTCGGTGTAGGTCATGCGGCGGGCGCTGCGGATCACGCTCTGGGCGAAGCGCCGGTGCAGGATCTTGCCGTCGCGGGAGATGTCGAGGAAGGCCGACATCGTCAGCCGCGGCACTCCGGGACGCAGGGAGCAGAGGCCGTTCGACAGCCCTTCGGGGAGCATGGGGATGGCCCGCTCGGGGTAGTAGACGCTGGTGCCCCGGCGATAGGCCTCGGAGTCGAGCGGCGTCCCCTCCTGGACGTAGTGGGCCACGTCCGCGATGTGGACGCCGAGGCGGAAGACGCCGTCGCGGATGCGCTCGATGGAGACCGCGTCGTCGAAGTCGCGGGCGCTCACGCCGTCGATGGTGATGATGACGCGGTCGCGCAGGTCTTCCCGGCCCTCCCAATCCTCGGGCCGCGGGTCCGGCGGATAGGAGTCCGCCTCTTCGACCACGGCGCGCGGAAACTCCTCGGGGATCTTGTAATGGCGGAGGACGACCTTGGTGTCCACCCCCGGCGCGTCCGGATTGCCGAGGTCCTCGACGACCGTGCCCGTGGGGTGGCGCCCGCGCTCCACCCGGACGACCACGTAGTGGCTGTCCGGGATGCCTTCGGCTTCAAGGACTTCCAGGTCGAGCGACAGCTTGGGATCGAAGGGCACGAGCCAGCGCCGGCCGTCCGCGACGGTATCGAGGGTGCCGACCAGGGTCTCGATACGTTGGTCGAGGATCTTGACCACGGAGCCTTCGGGGAGCTTCCAGTCCGTGTCCCGGGCCTTGCGGCCCATGCGGCGGACCAGCACCAGGTCGCCGGGGAGCGCTCCCTTGAGGTTGCGGCGGCGGATGAAGACTTCGGCCTCCTCCCGGAACCCCGGCCGCAGCAAGGCGTCGCCCGTCTCCAGCACCTCGACGATGCCGACCACGTACGGCGTGTGCCCGGCGGCGTACCACCGGTCTTCCACCTCGACGGCGCGGCCGCGGGCTTCCAGGCTCCGCAGGGCCGACTCCAGGTCGTCGGAGGCGATATCGAGATCGATCTGGCGCAGGATTTCCGGGAATGTCATCCCCTCCCTGCCCGTTTTATCGAGCAGGTTGTAGGCGTGCTCCCGGACGGGTCCTTCGGCTCCCGGACGTGTCATTGACATCGAGTCTTCTCCTCCCTACAATCACCCGCGCTGCGAAAGTGGCGGAATTGGTAGACGCGCAAGATTCAGGATCTTGTGGTCGCAAGGCCGTGGGGGTTCGAGTCCCCCCTTTCGCACCAACCCGAATCTCCCACACATTCAGCGAAGCGTATACGAATACGGGTGGCGCCGTAGACCCTCACCCCCCGGCCCCCTCTCCCATCCGCACTCCCTATCCCCCGGGAGAGGGGGAGAGCTGCAAAGAAATCTTATCGGGTCCCCCCTCTCCCGGGCGGGCGTGAGTGCGTGTGGGAGAGGGGGTTAGGGGGTGAGGTTTCACGGCTGGATCTCCGCCTCCCGCCGCAGCACCTCCAGCAGATCCTCGTCCTCGAACCCCGGCACGTTGCGGAGCTCGTTCCAGCTCAGGAAGGGTCCGTTCTCCTCGCGGTATCGGATGATCATCTCCGCCAGCGCCTGGTCCACCCCGGGGATGCGGGCGAGGTCCTCGACGCCCGCGGTGTTCAGGTTGACGATTTCCGGCTGGACCCGTAGATGTCGTGCCATCGAATGCCTCCTTTTCTGCAGGCCCGGGAGATCCCCGGCCTTCGTCCCGACGAGGATTGCAGGGGGAGTGCCAGGCCCCTCACCCCCTGACCCCCTCTCCCACCCCCTCCCGACCTGCCGGGAGAGGGGGAAAATTGCATTCTAGGATTCCGCTTCCCCCTCTCCCGGTCGGGGGGAGGGGGTGGGAGAGGGGGACCGAGGGGGTGAGGGGCCTCAGCTCCACGCCTGGAGGGCTGCCGTGGCCCGCAGGGGCACTACGGTCTCCAGGCCGGCGGCGGCCCGGATGGAGGTCCACGGCAGGGCGCACGCCAGCTTGTGGAAGCGCTCCGCGAATCCCAGGCGACCGGTCTCGTGGACGAACCAGGCGAGGCCGGTCAGGCGGCCGGGCGTCGGGCGGCCGGAGATCTCCCAGGGATGGACCACGGCCACTGGAAGACCTCCCGCGTCGCGGTGGTCTTTCGCCGCCTCGACCAGCCAGGAGGGGCGGACGAGCCGGCCCGTCCAGCTCCCCGCGGGCAGGCGCAGCGGACCGCCGAAGGTCAGGGGCGGAAACTCCAGAAGGTCTTTCCGGGGGATCGCGGCGTCCCACCGGAGCCGCGAGGCGAAGCGCGGGTTGGTCGGCCGCCCGGAGAACGCGCAGGGCGCGAGCGAGCTGTCATAGAGGAAGCCCGCCTCGGCCACCAGGGGGAGGCGCGAGCTGCCGAGGCTGCGCAGCGACCACTCCGGGGCGCGGAAGCCGAGGATCGGCTCTCCGACGACGTCCTCCAGGACCCTCTTGGAACGGCGCAGGTCGCGCCGGAAGTCGCGCAGCGAGCGCTCGCAGGCCCGCACGTGGAGGTAGCCGTGGCTCGCCACCTCGTGCCCGGCCGCGGCGATCTCCCGCACCCGGCGCGGCAGCCGCTCGGCGACTTCGCCCAGCACGAAGAACGTGGCCGTGCAGCCCACGCCGGCCAGCGTCTCCAGCAGCTCGGGGATCAGCCGGTCCAGCTCGTGCGGCAGCTCGGGCCGGCCCTCCGGATGGACGTAATTCGGGACCAGACAGGTGTGGTACCACTCCTCCACGTCCACGGTCAGGGCGTAGCTGAAAGGCCCTGCGAGACGGGCGACCCGTGGGGGTTCCTGCGTCATGGGCGACCTCCGGAGAGCGATGGGCGCACCCGCTCCTCCTCATCAGACCTGCGCCGACGTCGAAATCGAGGGCTCGACATGTGTTCAGGACCCGGGATGCTCTCCGGGGGAAATACCCGTTCCCTTTTGCACGCCTCATGCCGATGTTACAGGATCGTTACCCCGAAAGACGATCGGGCTCGACGATCTCCAGGATGTGGACCC
>DASVEF010000157.1:0-71274 GCA_036380715.1 Thermoanaerobaculia bacterium
CCGCCGTGACCTCGTGAGCCGCTCGCGGGAGCTTGCGGACACCCGAAGAGTCAGCGGGCCCCTCTCAACTGTGGAACGCGGCTTCCCGGGTGGCCTGCTGGATGGCCTCTTCCAGGACCTGGAGGTTGACGGGCTTGGTGAGGTGCTTGTGAAAGCCGGCTTCGCGGCTCTTGCGGATGTCCTCTTCCATGCCGTAGCCGGAGAGGGCGATGCCGGGGACGGGGTGACGGCGGGACAGCTCGCGCATCAGGTCGTAGCCGTTGCCGTCCGGCAGGCCGAGATCGCTGATCACCAGGTCGATGCGTCCGTTGAGCGGGTTGCTCGCTCCATCCCGAGAGAGGGCCACGTCGAGCGCCTGCGCCACGTTGAAGGCCACCGCGACCTCATGTCCGCACATCTTCAGAAGGTCGGCCATGGCCAGGGCGGTGTCGACATGGTCTTCCACCAGGAGGATGTGCAACGGCCGGCCGGCTTCCGCTGCGGCCCGGGTCAATTCGGCGGGTTGGCTCGGCTGGGCCTCTCGCGGCGCCTGCCGGACCGGCAGGCGGACGGTGAAGGCGGCGCCCTGGTCCCTGCCGGCGCTGCTCACGGTGATCTCTCCGCCGTGGAGCTCGACGATGGCGCGGCTGATGGCGAGCCCCAGGCCGAGCCCGGACTGCCGCGCGGCGCCCGTCTCCCCCTGCTCGAAGGCGTCGAAGATGCGGGGGAGCAGCTCCGCCTGAATTCCGACGCCGGTGTCGGAGATTTCGACGGCGAGCCGCGAAGGGCCCTCTTCGTGCCAGGAGCGGACGCTGATGCTCCCCCCTGGCGGAGTGAACTTGACCGCGTTGTTGAACAGGTTCCAGAAGACCTGCGTGAGGCGGGAAGGGTCCGCCCAGAGGAGGTGGTCCCCAGCCGCGAGGTCGACGGTCACGGCCAGGTCTTCGGCGGCCAGCCGCTCGCCGCAACAGGTCTGGATCGCGTGGTCCAGCACCTGCCGCAGGTCGGTCTCCTTGCGCTGCAGCTCGAGCTTGCCGCGGGTGACGCGGGTGAGGTCGAGAAGGTCGTCGATGAGGCGCGCCTCGAGCTCGATGTTGCGCCGGATCATCGCGAGGTCCTGCTGCAGCTTGGCGGGGAGCTTCCCGGTCTTCTCCAGGCTGGAGACCACGGCGAGAACAGGGGTCAGGGGGGTGCGCAGCTCGTGGCTGAGGGTGGCCAGAAAGCGGTCCTTCGCCTTGTTCATGGCCTCGGCGGCGACCCAGGCCTGCCGGAGCTCGCGCTCGCGCTTCTGGTCCGTCAGGTCGGTGACGAGGAGGCAGAGGACCGGTTCCTCGTCCTCGAGCAGCGGCAGAGAGGCGAGGGAGAGATAGACCGGGGTCGAAGTCCCGTCGGCGGCGATCAGCTCGGCCTGCTGCTCCCCCGCCCCTTCCGCGAGCAGAGCGTCGAAGAGGTCCGCCGGGCTGAAGTACGGCCGCGCGGCCGATCCGATGATGCGTTCCAGCGGCGTCCGGACCAGGCCGGCGAAGGCGGCGTTGCAGTAGAGCACGTAGCCCCTGGCGGACAGGGTGACCGCCCCCTGGCGCATCCCCTCGATCATCAGGCGGTAGGGGCGGTCCGCGCTCTTCAGCGTGTACACCTTCTCGCCGTGCTTGCCGAGGATCACCAGGGCGTCCACCTCGTCATGGCGGATCGCGCGCAGGGTCTCCTCCGCTTCGTGAAGTCGAGAGCGGAGCTCTTCCATCTCCGCCGGCTGCTCGTCCAACCGTTCGACCATCGGCTCTTCCTCAGCTCAGGGATTCCAGGTTCAGGCCGCTCGCCAGGCGCTCGGGGTCGCAGACGTCGCCCACCAGCCGGCGCAGCGGGAGAGGCAGCTTCCGGATCAGCGTCGGCGTGGCGAGGACGCGGTCTTCCTCGGCCAGCTCCGGCTGCTGGTGGACGTCGATGACCTCCAGATCGTATCGACCCCGCAGGTGCTCCTCGCAGAACGCCTTGAGGCTGGCGATGGCGCGCTGGGAGATCGGCGACGCCCCGGTGACATAGAGAAGCAGGAAAACCTGAGCTCCTTCCATCACCTGTGCAGGGGCGGCGGCCATGGTCAGCTCCTGGGACGGATCTCCAGCCCCACCAGCACGCGCTCGGAGCTCGAAAGGTCGCCGATGATCTTGCGGATCGGCTGCGGAAGCCTGCGCACCAGGGTAGGGATGGCCAGGATCTGGTCGCTGCGCGCCAGCCGGGGGTTCTCGACCAGGTCGATCACCTCGATCCGGTACTGTCCGGCGAGGTGCTCGTCGCAGAAGCGCCTCAGGTTCCTCAGGGCCGCGAGGGATTTCGGGGTCTGGCCGGCCACGTAGAGGCGCAGGTCCCAGAATTCGCCCTCGACCGGCGGCGCGACGAAATAGGTGGCGGGCGTCTTGGCTTCATCCTGGGACATCGGAAGTCTTCTCTGCTGGGCCATGCGGACGGGTGAGCGCCGGTCTTTTCAGAGCCGCCGTGAGATCAGTATAACCGAGAGCCGGCGCAAGACGCTCAGCTCCGGATCTGGACGTCGAGCCCCACCAGCACCCGCTCCTTGTTCGAGAGGTCGCCGATGATCTTGCGGATCGGCTCGGGAAAGCGCCGCACCAGGGTCGGAATGGCGAGGATCTGGTCGCTGCGCGCGAGCTGCGGGTTCTGCACCAGGTCGATCACCTCGATGCGGTAGCAACCGGCCATGTGCTCGTCGCAGAGCTTCTTCAGATTGCTCAGCGCGGTCACCGACTTCGGCGTCTGGCCGGCCACGTAGAGCTTCAGGTCCCAGAACTCATTGCTGTCACTCTCGCTCATACCGGGCCTTCCTTCCGCTGCGCGGCCTCTGTTGAAGTGGACTACGTCACCCTGCGGGTCCTGGCCATGTCCGCGCGGTCCTCGGTCAGCCGCTCTTCCCTGTCCTTCGACTGCTCGAGCCGCCGCTGCGCCTCTTCCTGCTCGGCCTCGAACTCCAGCCGCAGGGCGGCGATCCGGGCCTCCAGCGCCTCGCGCTTGCGCTCCAGCTCGCGGCGCTGGCGCTCGACCTCCTGCTGGCGGGCCACGGACGCGGCGCGCTCCTGCGCCTCCTGGGCCGCGCGCGCCGCCCCGGTCAGCGCGCCGTCCGGGCCGAGGTAGACGTCGACGAGCCGGATTCCCTCGTCGGAGAGCTGGAGCTCGCGGACCTGGTTCGAATGCGCCATGCCGCGCGCCTTGATGACGCTGAGCAGCCGGTTGCGCTCGCCGTTGTGCTCCACCTCGCGCAGCAGCAGCCAGGTGTCCATGATCGACGAGATGCCGACGTCCGTGGTCTCCAGGTCCAGGCCGTGCGTCAGGCTGTTGAAGATGGCCGTGACCTGCTGCGCCTTGAGGAAGTCGACCAGGCGCATCAGCATGGCCTTGACCTCCTCCTGGTCCCCCACCGACAGGAAGTTGGTGATCGGATCGACGACCACCACCCGCGGCTGGAAGTCGCGGATCAGCTTGTACATGGTCACCAGGTGCCGCTCCAGGCCGTGCAGGGTCGGCCGCGTGGCGTGGAAGAGCAGCAGGCCCTGGTCCACCCACGGCTGGAGGTCGATGCCGATCGACCGCATGTTGCGGACGATCTGGCTCATCGACTCCTCGAAGGCGAAGTAGACGCAGCGCTCGCCGCGCCGGCAGGCCGCGTGCGCGAAATGGGCTCCCAGGCTGCTCTTGCCGGTGCCGGCGCGGCCGGAGACGAGCACGCTGCTCCCCCGGTAGTAGCCCTTCCCGCCCAGCATCTCGTCGAGCCCGGCCACGCCGGACGAGATCCGCTCGACCGAGGCCCCGTGCGTCAGGTCCAGGGAGGTGATGGGCAGCACCTCGATGCCCCGCTCGTCGATCAGGAACGGGTATTCGTTGGTGCCGTGGACGCTGCCGCGGTATTTGACCACGCGCAGGCGGCGGGTGGCGAGCTGGTCGCTGACCCGGTGGTCGAGGAGGATCACGCAGTCGGAGATGTACTCCTCCAGCCCCTGGCGGGTCAGGGCGCCCTCGCCGCGCTCGCCGGTGACCACCGCCGTGAGCCCCTTCTCCTTGAGCCAGCGGAACAGCCGGCGCAGCTCGGAGCGCAGGATCGCCTCGTTGTCGAGGCCGCCGAAGAGGACCTCCAGGGTGTCGAGCACGATGCGCCTGGCGCCGATCGAGTCGATGGCGAACCCCAGGCGGATGAACAGCCCTTCGAGGTCGTACTCGCCGGTCTCCTCGATCTCGCTGCGCTCGACGTGGATGTACTCGACGAGGAGCAGGTTCCGCCGCTCCAGGTCTTCCAGGTCGAAGCCGAGGGAGCGGACGTTCTGGGCCAGCTCCTCGGGGCTCTCTTCGAAGGTGACGAAGACGCCCGGCTCGCCGTGCTCGACGGCGCCGCGGACGAGGAATTCCATGGCCATCAGGGTCTTGCCGCAGCCGGCGCTGCCGCAGACCAGGGTGGGACGGCCGGCGGGGAACCCGCCGGCGGTGATCTCGTCGAGCCCGGCGATGCCGGTGGAGGCCTTCTGGATTCCCTGGAGAGGAGGGGATTCGATCATCGCTGCTGGTGTCCTTCGTGAGTCGGCAGGCTCCGCCGGCGCGCGCATCACGCCGGGGCATCATCTCCGGAGCCCTCCCAGGTTCGACCGGCGAGTATGCCACAGCGTTCCCTGCTGCGCTACACCCCGGAGCCCTGCATGCCGTTCCACTCCTTCAGGGCCTCTTCGAAGCCGGAGAGCTGGGCGCTCTTCCTGCCGCAGGACCTGCATTCGAACCAGAAGAGGGTCGGGCCGCTGCCGACCTGGACGTTGGCGGCCGGGGGGATCGAGCAGACGGCGCAGAGCCGGATGGGGCGGCCCGGCGTCTGCGACGCGGAGCGGTCTCGAGGCTCCAGAAAAGCACCTCTTTCCGGGTCAGGTCTCGTCGAAAGGCTCTTTTAAATTATCACAATTTCTCTAGGGGCGCAGCAGGCCCTCACCCCCGGCCCCTCTCCCGCGAGCGGGAGAGGGGAGACAGCTTCCTACCCCTTCTTTCTCCCCCTCTCCCGGTGCCGGGAGAGGGGGCCGGGGGGTGAGGGCTTCAGGCGCAGCCGCACGGTCCGCGCTCCGTAGATCCCCAGCCGGAAGAGGAGGTCGAAGGGGCGGGCGAGGCGCCGGCCGAGGTAGCCCAGGGGGTGGCGCGGCCGGCCGTAGATGGCGTCGACCTGCGCGCGGGTGAGGAAGAGGGCGCCGAGGACGGAGCGGGCGAGCCGGACGGCCGCGGGGCGGTCGCTCGGCTGCGGCTGGAAGAAGCCGAGGCGGAGCGCGGCGGCATAGCCGCCGTCCAGCCGGCCGGCGAGGATGTGGCGCAGCAGCACGGCCTCGCCGGACGCGGAGCCGGCGTCCGCGGCGAGCAGGTCGGCGCCCGCCGCCAGGGCGGCGCAGAGCCGGCGGACCGCCTCGGCCTCGGCCGGCGAGACGTCCCGCGCCACCAGGCCCGCAGCACGGCGGAAGGCTTCATCCTCCTCGTGGAACCCGAGGTCGGTCAGGTCGGCCACCATCTTGAGCAGGGAGTAGGAGTCGGGCCACCAGCCGTGCTGGCCGATCCCGTGCACCAGGATGTGCGCCGCCTGGACCTCCGGGACGGGGACGGCGCAGCGCCCCGGCAGGCCGGGAGCGGGGAGGAGCAGGCCCCCGCGCTCCAGCGTCCCGGCCGTGGCCGACGCGCCGCCGTCCGGCCGCACGCCGAGGACGCGCCGGTGGACCTCCACGACGCCGCCCGCCGGGTGGACGATCGCCGGGAGCTGGTGCTCCGACTCCGGCAGCCCGGAGGAGCGGTAGCCGCGGGCGAGCAGGGCCTCCTGCAGCTCGGCGGCGCGGTCCGCCGGAGCCAGGACGTCGAGGTCGCACACCGTGCGCGTCCCCAGGATCCGCACCCCCGAGGCGTCGAGCGCCGCGAACTTCAGGAGGACCAGGGGGATGCCCAGCGGCGCCGCGGCCCCGGCGACCTCCTGGGCCAGAGCCGAGACGCGCATCCCCAGGGCCGCGGCCCTGGCCTGGTCGCGCTGGAAGACGGCCGCAACCTCTTCGCCCAGCTCAGCGGCGAGCCTCGCCCGCCCCTGGCGGCTGGCCACCCGCGCCGACACCTCGAACTGCCGCGCCGCCGCCAGCGCCGCCAGCGGCTCGACCGGATCCGGGAACGGAGCCCCGGGCGGGCCGAAGGCGCGCAGCAGCATCCACCGCACCTCGGGCGGAGCCACCACGCGCGGCGGGCGGAAACGGATGGGACGGGGCATTACCCAGGAGGATACCGGAAGAGGCCCCCTCCCCGGACCCTCACCCCCCGGCCCCCTCTCCCGTCACCGGGAGAGGGGGAGGAAATCCTGAGGCTGTTCCGACGTCATCCTGAGCGCAGCGAAGGATCTCGGGGATGGAGGCTCCGAATCCCCCGCCCAGATCCTTTGCTGCGCTCAGGATGACTCTGGGGGATGGTGCTTTTCTCCCCCCCCCTCTCCCGGTGACGGGAGAGGGGGCCGGGGGGTGAGGGCTCGGGCGCGGGGCCGTCCTGCTACCATCTCTCCATCATGCCCGCCCCCCCCACCACCGCCCTGCGCCTGGGCCTCGCCGCGCTGGCGATCGCCCTGGCCGCGGTGTCTCTCGCCGAGCACCGATCGCTGCGCGCGGAGCGCCGGCGGCTCGCCGCGTGGCTGGAGCGGGACGGCGCGGTCGACGCGCGGATGGCGCGCGAGCTGGCCCGCGAGCCGGACGTGGACGGCCTGAGGCTGCGGGCGGCGCGCATGGCCTTCGCCCGCGAGACGGCCGCCGCGGCGCATCTGGACCCCTCCACCCATGAGGGGCGGCAGGAGATGCGGGCGAGCGCCGCGCGGCTCGACGAGGCGGCGCGGCTCGCGGGCGAGGCCCTGGCCGCGCGGCCGGCTTCCTGGGAGGCGGCCATGGTCCTCGGCGGAGCGCGCTACCTGAGCTGGTCGCGCGCCCGCGACTCGCGCCTGTTCACCTCTCCCGAGAGCTGGGAGGAGCCGCTGCGGACCGCTCTGCGGCTGGCGCCCGCCAAGCGCGAGCCGGTGCGCTTCCTGGCCGCCGCCTACCTGGAGATCTGGCCGGCCCTGTCGCCGCCCAAGCGGGAGATGGCGCGCCGGCTGGTGGCCGAGCTGCTGCGCGATTCCGAGGAGCTGGAGCGGTTCCTCCTCCCCTGGCTCGCCGCCGTCGGCGACCGGCGGACCGCCCTGTCGGTGATCCCCCCCGATCCCAGGGCCTGGGAGCGGGTGCAGAGGTTCTTCGCCGAGCGCGGCGACTGGCAGGGGTTCCGCCAGGTGCGGGAGAGCTGGGAGCGCACGCTGCGGGCGCAGCTCCGCGCCCGCCTCGCAGAGGCCGACCGGCGGCTCGCCCGCGGCGATGCGCTCGACGCCCGCGGCCTCTACCTCGCCGTGGCCGCGGACGCGCGCCCCGGCCCGCGCGACCGCGAGCTGATCGAGGCGGCGCTGACGCGCTGCCCGCCGGGTCCCGTGGGCCGGGAGATGGCCGAGCGCCTCGGCCGCCACCTGGAATGGGCCCTGGAGCGCTGCCTGCTCGCCGGCTGCCCCCTCTCTCCGCCGGCCCTCAAGCGCCTCGGCCGTCTCGCCGGCGACTCCGACCCGGCGCGGGAGGCCATGGCGTACGTCCTGGCTGGCGACCTGCCGAAGGCGCTCAGCCTCGAGCGCCGGTCGGAAACCCTGTGGAGCGAGGCGTGGGCCCCCTATCACGTGGTCAAGGCGCGCGCCCTGATCGAGCGGCAGAGGCTGGACGAGGCCAAGGCCGCCCTCGACCTCGTGCACACCTCCTGGTGGAAGCGCCCGCCCTACTGGCTGGCGCGCCGCGACCTGGCGCGGGCGGCCGGCGAGACCGGCGACGTCCTCGCGGCCGAGGGCGAGCTGCGCGGCATGGCGCGGCGGGACTGGCCGGCTTTCGCCTGGACCTGGCGCCGGGAGCGCGCTCGGCTGGAGATGCTGACCGCGGGAGCGGCGGGCGGGATCGAGATCGACGTCGACCAATCGCCCGCCGGAGGCGGCATGGTGGAGATTTGGCTCGACGGGGTTCCGCTAGGCACGCTTCCGGCGTTTCCGGCGCGTCCGCTCCGCCTTTCCGTCCCCCTGGCTCCGGGGCTGCACGTCCTCGACCTCGGCAGCCTCGGCGGAGGGCGCGTGGCTCCCGGCGCCGTGCGCCTGCTTTGAGCCGCCGGCCGGCGACGGCTCGACCGCCAGCGCCGCGCCGATCAGCACGGCCAGGGTGAGCGAGTTGCCGGGCAGGGTCAGCCCGAAGTCCAGCGCCTCGTGGAGGCCGACGGCGGCGAGCGCTCCGAGGGCGGCGAGGGCGGCGCCGCGGTCCTCCGACCGGCCGTGGCCGCGGAGCACGCCGAGGAGGCGGCGGACCGGGAGGACGGCGCCGGCGGCCAGGAGCAGCAGCCCCACGACGCCGGTGGTGGCCAGCAGCTCGAGCAGATCGCTGTGGGCGTGCCACCAGGTCCCCTGGAGGCCGGCCGGCTGCACCAGGGGGAAGGCGTCGCGGAAGGTGCCGAGGCCCGACCCGGTGACCGGGAACCGCTTCCAGAGGTCGATCACCGCCCCGTACTCCCACCAGCGGGCCAGCCAGCTCGTGTCGCCGGCCGTGGTGGCGAGGATGCGCCCCAACCCCTCGCGCAGGCCGACGGCGGCGACCACCGCCACACCGGCGGCCGCGGCTCCGCAGCCGAGGGCCGCTGCGCGCCAGTCGCGCCGCGCCGCGGCCACGAGCAGCCCCTGGACCGCGACGCCGGCCACCGCCGCCAGCAGGCCGCCGCGGGAGCCGGTGAAGGCGAGCCCGGTGAACAGGGTGAGCCAGAGCAGGCCGGGTACCGCCACCAGCAGCAGCCGGCGGTCCATGTGCGGCTCCTTCTGCGCGCGGCGCACACCCCACCAGAGCGCGGCGAAGGCCACGGCCAGCGCCATCTCCAAGTAGAGCGCCAAGTGGTTCGGATTGATGAACGTGCCGTGCAGCCGCGGGCTGCGGGGGATCTCGACCCCCCAGAGCGTGAGCGAATTGGCGAACCACTGCTGCGCTCCGAAGAAGACCTGGAAGAGGGCTCCGGCGAGCACCGCGGCGGCCAGGGCGCGGCGGCCGGAGCGCGACAGGCCGGCGGCCGCGCCCGCCAGCAGGACCGCCGCGGCCGCGGCCCAGCTCCGCGCCGCGCCGGCGGAGGCGGCCGGCGCGAGCGTCAGGCGCGCCGCTCCGCCCCCTTCGACCCCAGGGAGCGCCGCCGCCTGCCGCTGGAGCTCCGCGTGGCGGGGGGACAGCCGTTCGACCAGCCCCTCCGGCCAGGGGAGCGACTGCACGGCTCCCAGGGTGGCGATCGCGGCGAGGGCCGCCGCCGGGAGCGCGGCCGGCCGCAGGCGGGCCGGCCGGTCGAGCGTCAGGGCGGCCAGGACGAGGGCGGCCAGGGCGAGGGCCTGGAGCGCGGACGCCGCCCACGGCGTGGCGCCGCCGAACGGCAGCGGCGCAAAGAGCAGCAGAGCGGCCAGCAGACCGGTGAGCGGGAGACGGAGATGGCGTATCATGACGCCGCCTCTCGGCTCGACAACGGGAGAAGAACCCGATACGGCGGGGTCCGCCCCGCGGGGAGAAGCCATGCGCCTGAGGGCTGCCTCTTTCTTCATTGCCGTAATACTTGCGACCGCCGGTAGCGCGAAGGCACAATTCGTCCAGTATACCCCCCCGGGAGGCCCGGAAGAGCGGCCGGAGGACCGCAAGCAGCGGCTCGAGCGCGAGCTGGAGGAGGCCCGCTTCCGCCTCGGCGCGGTGCGCGTCTCCCCGGTCGCCGGCCTGCGCGACGCGGCCTATGTGCGCAACCTGTTCGATTCCGGCGGCGAGCGCTCGGACTTCACGGTCACCGTCGCGGCCGGCGTGCGCGCCTACCTGCGCACCGGGCCCAAGGTCACCTGGATCGGCACCGTCGTCCCCGAGTACGTCTGGTGGCGCGAACGAGAAGACGCCCGCCGCCTGAACCAGCGCTACGGCCTGCGGACGATCGCCTTCTTCAACCGCCTGACGCTGGAGGCCTCCGCCGCCCGCGACGAGCGGCAGGGGATCGTCTCCCCGGAGGTCCCCGAGCTGGTGAGCTCCCGGGCGGACCGGATCGGGGTGGACGCCGAGCTGAAGCTGACCGGCGCCACCTTCCTCTTCGCCTCGGCCGGGCAGGGCCGGCAGGACAACATCGTCGACGAGCTCGACGATCCCCGCACCCGCAGCCTCGAGCTCCTCGACCGCGAGGAGCGGATCCTCCGCGCCGGGCTCCGCTGGCGCCCGGTCTCCGGCCTGACCTTCGGCGTCGGCGCCGAGCGCTCGGAGGTCGATTTCGAGCGCAGCCTCCGCGACAGCTCGAACTCCGGCACCGGGCCCGTCCTGGAGGTGGTGCTCGACCGCCGCCGCGTGTTCTTCCAGGTCGACCTCGTGGCGCGCTCGCTGGAGGCGAAGACAGGCTCCCGCTTCGTCGACTTCGACGGGGTGACCGGCGGCGCCAGCGCGTCCTTCGAGCTGGGGCAGCGGGTGGGCATGACCGCGTACGGCAGCCGGGCGATCGTGTACTCCCTCTCCGAGACCCAGCCCTATATGGACGACCGGCGGATCGGGATCTCGACCAGGATCGGGCTGGCGGAACGCCTGAGCTTCCGCGCCTTCGCCGAGACCGGGACCCACCGCTACGTAGCCTTCCTGCCCACAGCGCCGCGCCGCAGCGACGACCTCAGCGCCGTGGGCGGCGGCCTGCGCTTCGAGCTGCCGGGCGCTCTCCAGATCGAGCTCAGCGCCGTGCGCACCGACTTCGACTCGAACCTGCCGGGCAACGACCGCACCTACACCGTGGGCGGCGTGACGGCCACCCTGGGGAGCAGCTGGCTGCGCGGCAATCTATGACCCTATAGACGAAACGCCATCAAAGTTGTAATCTGTGGTCGGTAACATTCGACCAATGAAGCACATAGGTTTCTTCGCGACGTTGTTCTTCGCGCTGCTGCTCCCGCACACGGCCGGAGCGCAGTCCCCGGCGGCCAGCCCCGGATACCGGATCGGCCCGCGCGACCTGCTGGATGTCCGTGTCTTCGAATCCCAGCAGCTCACCGGCGAGGTGCGGGTCTCCGAGGGCGGAGCGGCCGTCCTCCCCCTGGTCGGCGAGGTCCCCGTGGCCGGGCTGACCGAGGCCGAGGCGGCGCAGAAGATCAAGGAGGTCCTGGAGTCCAAGCTGCTGCAGCGGGCTTCCGTGAGCGTGCGGGTCAGCGAATTCCGCTCCCGCCCCATCTCGGTCATCGGCGCGGTGCGCCAGCCCGGCAGCCTCGCCTTCTCGGGCCGCTGGACGCTCATCGAGGCGCTGACCGCCGCCGGCGGGCTCGACGAAGGCCACGGCGGGCAGGTCCACGTGCTCCGGCGCGCCGACAACGGCCTCGCGGACCAGGTCTCGGTCGCCGTGGACGACCTGCTGGCCCGCGCCGATCCGCGGGTCAACCTCCCGATCTTCGCCGGCGATCTGATCAACGTCCCGGCCGCGACCGACGTCACCGTCTACTGTCTCGGCGAGGTCGAGCAGCCCGGGGCCGTGTCGTTCCGGAGCTCCAGCAAGATCACCCTGCTGGCCGTGATCGCCCGCGCCGGCGGCCTGACCGACCGCGCGGCGAGCAAGATCCTGATCCGGCGGTCCGGCTCGGCCCAGGGCGAGATCAGGGCCGACTACAAGCGGATCCTCGCCGGCAAGGAGAGCGATCCCGAGTTGCAAGGCGGCGACATCGTGGTCGTCAAGGAGTCCTTCTTTTGATCCCTTCTCAAAGCCCCTCCCCGTTCCCCCAGGATGAGCCCGGCTTCGCGCCGGAGCCGGAGACGGAGCTCAACCTGGCCGAGTACCTCAACATGGTCCGCCGGCACTGGAAGCTGGTGGCCACCACCTGCTTCCTGGCCCTGGTGGGCGCGGGGATCCATTTCGCCATCACCCCCAAGCAGTACATGGCTTCGGCGACCCTGCAGATCGAGCGCCGCAACGTCTCCCCTCTCAGCACCGGCCAGAACCCCTGGCTGGAGAACTACTGGAACATGGAGTTCTACCCCACCCAGTACGAGCTGCTGCAGAGCCGGGGGCTGGCCGAGCGGGTGGTCAAGCGGCTGGACCTGATGGGCGAGCCGGCGTTCAACCCCGCGGCCGGACCGGCCCGCGACGGCTCGCGGCCGACCACGGCCGAGGACGACGAAGCGACCCTCGGCAGCCTGGCCGACCAGATCCGCGGCGGGCTGGTCGTCGAGCCGGTGCGCGGCACGCAGCTCGTGCGCGTCTCCTTCCGCTCCGCCTCGCCCGAGTTCGCCGCCCGGGCCGCCAACGCCTTCACCGAGGCGTTCATCGACATGGGCGTCGAGGACCGCTTCACCACGGCGGGCAAGGCGTCGACCTTCCTGGGCAGCCAGACCGAAACCATCAAGCAGGAGATCGACGACAAGGAGGCGCAGCTCCAGGCCTTCAGCCGGCGGACGGACATCGTGACGCTCGATCCGCAGTCCAACGTCACGCTGCGCAGGCTGGAGGCGCTGAACGGCAGCCTCATGGAGGCGAAGAAGAGCCGCATCGAAAAGGAGGCCCGCTACCACGAGGTGATGACGGCGCCCCCGGAGACCATCGCCGACAGCCTCTCCGCCGGCGTGGTCAGCGGCCTGCGCACCCAGCTCATCAACCTGGAGCGCGAGTACGAGTCCAAGCTCAAGACCTTCAAGCCGGACTGGCCGGAGATGGTGGCCCTCAAGGCGGACATCGAGGAGAGCCGCCAGCACATCACCAAAGTCGTCCGCGAGATGGTGACCAAGGCGCGCAACGCCGCCAACGCCGAGTACCAGACCGCGCTGCGCCAGGAGCAGTCGCTGCAGACGGAGCTGGAGGCCAGCAAGCGGGAGGCCATCGACCAGAACTCGGCGGCGGTCCAGTACATGAACCTGAAGCTGGAGATCCAGACCCGGCGCGAGCTGCTCGACCAGCTCATGCGCCAGCAGTCGGAGACCGAGGTGGCCGTGCGCCTCCAGGACACGCGGGAGTCGAACGTGCGCATCATCGACCAGGCGCTCGTCCCCGGCGGGCCGTTCCTCCCCTCGCTGCGCAAGGACATGACCTACGGCCTGCTGCTGGGCCTGCTCGCCGGCGTCGGCATCGCCCTGCTCATCGAGTTCCTCGACCGCACGGTCAAGAGCCCCGAGGAGATCGAGCGCCGCCTCGGCGTGCCGACCCTGGCGGTGATCCAGGACATCGCCGATGTCGGTAAGACGTACGGCTACTCGGCCTACGGCTACGGCGCCTCTCCGAGCGGCGAGCGCCCGCGGGTGCGGCCGACCCGCACGGCCCCGGCCGGCTGGCTGGAGAAGAAGAAGGGGGCGGCGGCCGCCGCCGCCCAGATCGAGCTGGTCCCCCACGACCGGCCGCGCACGCTGATCTCCGAGTCGTACCGCTCGCTGCGCACCGCGCTGCTGCTGTCGAGCGCCCGCGAGCTCAAGGTCGTGGCCCTGACCTCGGCGGTGGCCGGCGAGGGGAAGACCGCCACCGCCTCGAACCTGGCCGTGGTCCTCGCCCAGCTCGGCCGGCCGGTGCTGATCGTCGACTGCGACCTGCGCAAGCCGCGCCTGCACCAGGTGTTCCAGACCTCGAACCGGGTGGGCCTGGTGAACCTGCTCACCGGCTCCGCGGACCTCGACGGGGTCATCCTCCCCACCGAGGTGCCGAACCTGTGGGTGATCCCCTCGGGTCCGACGCCGCCCAACCCGTCCGAGCTGCTCGCTTCCGAGCGGATGCGCGAGGCCCTGCGGGCGATGCGCGCCCGGTTCGACCACATCATCATCGACACGCCTCCCGCCCTGGCGGTCACCGACGCCACCCTGGTGGGCCTCTTCGCCGACGGCGTGGTGCTCACGCTGCGCAGCCACAAGGTGACCCGCGACGAGGCGCGCCTCGTCCGCGACCGGCTGCGCCAGGCCGACATCAAGCTCCTCGGCGCCGTGCTCAACCGGTACCGCACCCTCCAGGCGGGGGTGGCGAAGGGCTACCGCTATTACGAGTCCTACGGCTACGGGGCTGAAGAGAGCAGCGGGTCGAAGGCCGGTTCCGCCGCCTGATGATCGACCTGCACTGCCACATCCTGCCCGGCGTCGACGACGGCGCCAGGAGCCTGGAAGACGCCGTCGCCATGTGCCGGATAGCCGCCGCCGCCGGCTGCGAGGCCATGGTGGCGACGCCGCACCAGCGCCGCGGCGCCTGGTGGAACGCGGACCGCGAGACGCTGCGCGCGCTGGCCGGCCAGGTCCAGGAGGCGGTCGGCGACGGCTTCCAGGTACTGCTGGGAGGCGAGGTCCACGCGGATCCGGAGCTGCTCGACGAAGTGGAGCGGCTGCCCGGCGGCGGCATCCTGACCCTCGCCGGCTCGCGCTACCTGCTGATCGAGCTCGACGTGCACAACACGCCCGAGCAGGCCGCGCACCTGGTCCACGAGACCGTGGTCGCCGGCTGGTGGCCGGTGCTGGCGCACCCGGAGCTCATCCCCTGGCTGGCGCCGGAGCCGGACGTGCTCGCGCGCCTGGTCTCCCTGGGCGCCGTCGCGCAGGTGACGGCGATGAGCGTCACCGGCGACTTCGGCCGGGCTCCGCAGCAGGACGTATTCCGGTTCCTGGACGCGGGGCTCGCCCACTTCGTGGCCAGCGACGCCCACGACGTCCGCCGCCGGCCGCCCGGCCTGCAGCGGGCCTATCAGATGATCGCCGCGCGCTGGGGCGAAGACCTGGCGCGGCGGTTGACGGCCGACAATCCGCGGGCCGTGATCGAGAACCGGCCGCTGCCGGAAGGTGAAGCATGAAACACCCACGCCTCTCCACCGCCGCCGTCCTGGCCGCGGCCCTCGCGGCCGCCTCTCCGCTGCGGGCGGCGACCGATCCCTTCTACACCAACCTGCTGCGCGACGGCGTCCACGCCTACGACCGCGCGGACTATCCGGCCGCCGAACGCCATCTGCGCCTGGCCTGCTTCGGCATGCTCGAGGAGCCCAAGGAGCTGGCGGCCTGCCTGGTCCGCCTCGCCCTGGCGCAGGACAAGGCCGCCGACCCCGAGGGTTTCCGCGACACCTTCCGCCGCCTGGTCGAGCTGGAAGAGCGGTTCCAGGCCTACTCCCAGGGGAGCCTGGCGCCGGAGGTCCGCGCCAGCCTGGAGCAGCGGGTCGCCGTGCTGATCCCCGCGGCCACCCTCCAGGGCTCTCCCGCCGTGTTCCGCGGCCTCGCCGCCCGCAAGGCCGAGAGCCAGCCCGCCAAGCCGCAGGGCACCCGCCGCGTGGAGCCCTCGGGCCCCGCGCCCGCGGCCTCCCCTCCGGTCAAGCCGCAGGGTAGCGGGACCGCGGCCCAGCCGATCGAGCGTCCGGTCTCACAGACACCACAGCCGCCGGCGGCTGCCGCCCCGGCCACCTCGGCCTCCGCAATCCGCCCGCTCTCCGGCGAAGAGCGCGAGAAGCTGGAGACCGCCCGCAAGCTGCTGGGCGAGTCGGGCAAGGCGAAAGACCTGAAGCGCGCCTTCCAGCTTGCCCGCGAGGTCGCCGACGCGCACGCCGAGCTGATCGACGCCCAGCACCTGGCGGGCGAGGCGGCCTACCGCGTCTCCCGCTGGGCGGAGGCGGCGAGCTACCTCCAGCGCGGCGGCGGTCCGGGAGACGATCAGCCCGAGCGTCTCTTCTACCTGGCCGTCTCCCTGTACGAGTCCGGGGACTCCCAGGCGGCCGCGGCAGCCCTCCGGCGGTCGCTGCCCAACCTGCAGAAGAGCCCGTACGTGGACAGCTATGCGAAGAAAATCCTCGGAAATTGAGCCCTCACCCCCTGGCCCCCTCTCCCATCCGCACTCACGCCCGCCCGGGAGAGGGGGTAAAGAACGGGGCTGTAGTAGAATAGTCGGCCCAAGGAGAACGCCATGAAGACACGCGGCCTGTTCGCTGTGTGGTTTCTGCTGGCGTGCGCGGGCGCGCATGCCCAGATGATCACGGTCCAGGAGCCCAAATGCCTGCCCCAGGAGGACAACGGAGTGGTCCGCGCCACCCTGTCCTCCGACGTCGCGGGCCAGGCCCCGCGCCTCTACTTCCGCTGGCAGGGGCAGACCGACTTCTACTGGGTCACCATGGAGGCCGAGCCCGGGAGGAAGTACTGGGGCACCCCGGCCAAGGCCGAGAAGCGCAACCCGGAGGTGGAATACTACGTGGCCCTGGTGGATGCGGCCGGCAAGATCGTCAACCGGTCCGAGACCCACCGCAGCAAGGTCGACCCCAACTGCAAGGCCGAGCTGAGCCCCAAGGAGCGGGGTGTGGCGGAGAACCTGACCATCGGCGAGACGTCGCCCGAGCAGCAGGGCGAGAAGGTGGTGGGCTTCCTCTGCAAGGGGATCGTCACCCGCATCAACTCGCAGGGGGTCCGCCGGGCGGACGAGATCTGCGGCCCCTGCGCGGTCGTCTGGTGGCAGAAGGCGGCCCCCGGCGTTCTCGCCGCCGGGCTGGTCGGCGTGGTGGTGACCGACAAGGAGCCCGATCCCTCCCCCTCGCGGCCGTAGCCCTCCCGCTGGCCCCGTTCTTGAATTACTCTTGAGCCTCTCGCGAGGAGAGGTCTGTCTATTTGAGGAACTTTATAATGACGAATGTCTCTGTGTTTCCGACCCCCAGCCCTGACCGGGACCGGCAGTCCGAAGGTCCCGCGAGCCATCTGATCGAACCCCATGGCGGCGAGCTGATCGATCTGCTGGCGGACGCCGACCGCGCCGCGGAGCTCAAGGCCGCGTCGCGCGACTGGCCCTCCTGGGACCTGACGTCGCGCCAGATCTGCGACCTCGAGCTGCTGCTCAACGGCGGCTTCTCGCCGCTGACCGGCTTCATGGGCAAGGCCGACCACGACTCGGTCTGCGGACGGATGCGCCTGGCCGACGGCACGCTCTGGCCGATCCCGATCCTGCTCGACGTCCCGCGCGAGCTGGCCGACAAGCTCCGCGCCGGCGCCAGCGCGCTGGCGCTGCGCGACCCCGAGGGGGTCATGCTCGCCGCCCTCCACGTCGAGGAGATCTGGGAGCTGGACCGCGAGGCGAGCGCGCAGGCCACCTTCGGGACGCTCGACCGCAAGCACCCCGGCGTGGCCTACATGCTGGACAGGACCCATCCCGTGGCCCTCGGCGGCCGCATCGAGGGGGTCCAGCTCCCCGCGCACTACGACTTCCGCTCGCTGCGGCAGACTCCCGCGGAGCTGCGGGCCGAATTCGCCCGCGAGGGCTGGCGCCGCGTGGTGGCGTTCCAGACCCGCAACCCCATGCACCGGGCCCACTGCGAGCTGACCCTGCGGGCGGCCAAGGAGGAGCGGGCCAACCTGCTGATCCACCCCACGGTGGGGATGACCAAGCCGGGCGACCTCGACCACTACACGCGGGTGCGCTGCTACCAGGCGGTTCTGCACCGCTTCCCGCAGCACACGGCGAAGCTCTCCCTGCTGCCGCTGGCCATGCGCATGGCCGGCCCGCGCGAGGCGCTGTTCCACGCCTTGATCCGCAAGAACTACGGCTGCACCCACCTCATCGTGGGCCGCGACCACGCCGGCCCGGGCAACGACTCGCAGGGCAAGCCGTTCTACGGCCCCTACGACGCCCAGGACCTGCTGCGCCAGCACGAGGAGGAGCTGGGCGTCCAGATGGTGCCGTTCAAGATGCTGACCTACGTCGAGGACCTCGACACGTACCTGCCGCAGGACGAGATCCCGGAGGGGTCGCGCACCCTGGATATTTCCGGGACAGAGCTGCGCCGCCGCCTCGCCGAGGGACGGGAGATCCCGGCCTGGTTCACCTTCCCCGAGGTGGCCGAGGAGCTGCGGCGCACCCATCCGCCGCGCCACGAGCAGGGGTTCACGGTCTTCCTGACCGGCCTCTCGGGAGCCGGCAAGTCGACCATCGCCAGCGCGCTGCTGGTCAAGTTCATGGAGATGGGCGGCCGGCCGGTGACGCTGCTCGACGGCGACATCGTGCGCAAGAACATCTCCTCGGAGCTGAACTTCTCCAAGGAGCACCGGGACATCAACATCCGCCGCATCGGCTTCGTGGCCGCGGAGATCACCAAGAACGGCGGCATCGCCATCTGCGCCCCGATCGCGCCCTACGACAGCGTGCGCAAGGAGGTGCGGCAGACGATCGAGCCCGGCGGCGGCTTCGTGCTGGTCCACGTGGCCACGCCGATCGAGACCTGCGAGGAGCGCGACCGCAAGGGGCTCTACGCCAAGGCCCGCGCCGGCATCCTCAAGGAGTTCACCGGCATCTCGGACCCCTACGAGGAGCCGGCCGACGCCGACCTGGTGATCGACACCACGCAGATGTCTCCCGAGGAGGCGGCGCAGGAGATCCTGCTCTACCTGGAGCGCGAGGGGTACGTCGGCGCCAGCATGACGGCGCAGTAGCCATGGCCTGGGCCGAAGAGCTGGAGCGCATCCGCGAGGCGCTGGAGGAGGCGAGCGCCGTCCTCCGGCGCTTCACCCCGGGCGACGTCGAGGCCCGGCGCAAGCAGGGGGACGACCCGGTCACCGAGGCCGACACGGCCGTGGACACCCTGCTCCGGCGGCTCCTGCCGCGCGACGGCGAGGGCTGGCTCTCCGAGGAGACCGAGGACGACCTGTCGCGCCTGGAGAAGAGCCGGGTCTGGGTCGTCGATCCGCTCGACGGCACGCGCGAGTTCGTGGAGGGGATCCCCGAGTGGTCGGTCTCCGTGGCCCTGGTGATCGACGGCGAGCCCATGGCCGGCGGCATCTGCAACCCGGCCACGGGGGAGACGATCGTGGGAGCGCGTGGAATGGGCGTGACCCTGAACGGCCGGCCGACGCGCGTGAGCGGCCGGCCGGGCCTGCGCGGGGCCACGGTCGTGGCGAGCCGCAGCGAGGTCAAGCGCAAGGAGTGGGAGGGCTACCAGGACGACCTCTTCACCATCCGGCCGACCGGCTCGGTCGCCTACAAGCTGGGCCTGGTCGCCGCCGGCATGGTGGACGCCACCTGGACCCTGACCCCCAAGCACGAGTGGGACGTCGCCGCCGGAGTCGCCCTGGTCCTGGCCGCGGGCGGCTCGATCGTGACGGCGAGCCCTGACGAGGCCCGCTTCAACCGCCGCAAGCCCAAGCTCTCCCGCCTCCTCGCCGCGCCCCCGCAGCTCGTCCCCGAGATCGAAGAGGAGATCGCGCGGCGGGCAGCGGCGCTGGAAAGGGAAGCTTTGATCGAAGCCTACCTGCTTGGCCGGATACCGCGTGAAACGCTCCTCCGTGAGCTCGGCCCCGAGCAACTCGACGAAATCGAATACCAGCGCGATGCGCTGCGACGTGATGCCGAGCGGGCCCTGAAAGGTGCCTGAAGCCATCTCGGATACCGGGCCGATCCTGCATCTCCGCGAGATCGGCCGGCGGGCGCTCCAGCACGCCCCGTCCGCGCCTCGCTGACGGCCGGTCGCGCGGTCCGGAGGCTCGGACGAGCCGGCCGGTTCCCGGGCTGGTGCGATCGGAGGCTCGGGACGGGTGCTCCCGAGGGGCGGCTCGTTCGACCGGAGGCTCGGGACGGGTGCTCCGAAGGGGCGGCCTGCTCGACCGGACGCTCGGGCCGGGTGCTCCAAGGGGGCGGCGCGCTCGTCCGGAGGCCTGGGTCGTGCGTTCCGAGGGGACGGCCCGCCCGACCCGTGCCTCGGCCGGCTCGTCCCGGCGTCCGGACCGCCCATCCCTGTTCGAGGTCTCCTGACGCAGCCGGTGGGTCCTGCGCCTCCTGGGATCGCCCTGGTCCTGGCCGCGGGCGGCTCGATCGTCACGGCGAGCCCGGACGAGGCCCGCTTCAACCGCCGCAAGCCCAAGCTCTCCCGCCTCCTCGCCGCGCCCTCGCAGCTCGTCCCCGAGATCGAGGAGGAAATCGCGCGGCGGGCGCTCCAGCACGCCCCGTCCATGCCTCGCTGACGGCCGGTCGCGCGGTCCGGAGGCCCGGACGAGCCGGCCGCCCCCTGGGCTCGTGCGACCCGAGGCTCGGATCGTGTGATCCCGAGGGGCGGCCCGTTCGACCGGAGGCTCGGGTCGAGGGGTCCGGCGGCGCGGAGCGCTCGTCCGGACGCTCCGGTCGTGTGAGCCGACGGGCCTTCCTACACGACCGGAGACTCGGGTCGTGTGGGCCGGGGGGGCGGCCCGCTCGACCGAGCGCTCGGACCGCTCGACCGGAGCCTCGGACGAGTCGTCCGGGTGTCCGGGCGGCCCGTCCCGCGGCCCCTCTCCCTGACCCCTTCACCGTCAGGACAGAGAGCCCGCGGAGCGGGCGGCAGCACGTAGCCCGGGCCGTGAGGCCCGGGAATCGCGCCCCCAAACACCCCCGGAGCCCCGGAGGGGCGGCACCTAACTCCTTCCCGCGCCTTGCTTTGCACCCGCCGTTCTGCAACAATCCCCGCAACGTTCCGCAGCAGTTTTTGTTTGACCTCGGAGTAGAGCCTCAGCCGACGTGCCCATCCTGAAGCGCGAAGTCGATTGTCTCCCTTCTCGTCTGTTTGAGCTGTCCTCCCCCTGGTGGGCGGCGTACGTGCGGAGCCGGCAGGAGAAGGGGCTGGCCCGGCATCTGGCTCAGGCGGGAGTGGGGTTCTATCTGCCGCAGACGGAGAAACGGGAGAGGCGCGCCGGAAGGACGCTCGTCTCCTGGCTGCCGCTGTTCCCGGGCTACGTCTTCTTCCGTGGCCCGGCCGAGGCGCGCCTCGCGGCGCTGCGCAGCAACCTGATCGTGCAGGTGCTGCCGGTCCACGACCAGGGACGGCTGCAGCAGGAGCTGTACAGCCTCTGGCGCCTCCAGGTCTCGGGCGTGCCGCTCGTCCCCCACTCCTGGATCGGACCGGGGGACGAGGTGGAGATCGTCGACGGCCCCTTCCAGGGGTGGACGGGCACGGTGCTGCGGGATAAAGGCCGGATGCGGCTGGTCGTCTCGATCTCGCTGCTGCGGCAGTCGGTGGCGGCGGAGCTCGACCGGGAGGTCCTGGCGCCCGTGCGCCCGGGCCGGATGCGGGCCGCCGGCTGAGGCCGTTTTGTTTTCCAGAGACCCCACGGTGTCGTCGTTGATGTACACCGAAGGGGGCGGAGCCTGCCCGGCAGGCTCGATCCGCACATGTCAGCGCTTCGCGACCTCGTCTTCGTCTCGGCCGGCCTGGACCTGGACGGCGGCGGCCGGGCTCTCGCCGGCCGGCTGCTGGCCGGGGCCTGCGCCGGCTTCGCCCGCGAGCGGGGGCTCGGCTTCGAGGTCCTCGCGCTGGGGAGGTCCGGCGGGCCGGCGGACGCGCGGTATTTCGGCGAGGATCAGCGGGGGCTCGCGCTCCGCGTCTGGCAACGCCAGTGGCGGGACCGGCGGGCGGCGTACGTGTTCGACCTCCTGGGGCCGGCCCGCATCCAGGCCTTCCTCCCCTCTGGGGTGCGGGCGCCCTACCTGGTGGCGCTCCACGGCATCGAGGTCTGGCGGCCCCTGAGCTGGGACCGCCGGCGCGCTCTGGCGAGGGCGGCGGTGCAGCTCGCGTTCTCCTCCTACACCGTTGAGCGCGCCTGGCCGTTCTGCCCGCGCCTCGACCGGCTCGCCTCCTTGCCGCTGGCCCTGGAGGAGCGCGAGCGCGCGGGGCCGGTGGACGAGGCACTGCTCGGCCGCCTGGGCGAGGGCTTCCTCCTGATCGTGGGCCGGATGGCTTCCGGCGAGCGCTACAAGGGGCACGACCAGATGCTGGAAGCTATGCCGCGCCTTCCTGATACCCGGCTCGTTGTGGTGGGCGACGGCGACGACCGGCGCCGCCTGGAGGCCCGGGCGGCGGCGCTCGGGCTGAACGGAAGCGTGATCTTCACCGGGTTCGTCAGCGAAACGACCCTGGCCGAGCTCTATCGGCGCTGCTCCGTCTTCGTGATGCCCAGCACGGGCGAGGGCTTCGGCCTCGTCTACCTGGAGGCGATGCGGGCGGGCAAGCCGTGCGTGGCGGCGCGCGGGAGCGCCGCGGAGGAGATCGTCGTGGACGGTACGACCGGCCTGCTGGTGAGCCAGGAGCCCGGAGAGCTGGCATCGGCCGTCGGCACCCTGTTGCGCGAGCCGGAGCTGGGCCGGCGGATGGGCGAGGCTGGGCACCGCCGCTGGCGCGACGAGCTCGGAGCGGACCGGTTCCAGGAGCGGCTGCGGCCGGTCCTGGAGAGGCTCACATGTGCGGCATAAACGGCATCGTCCGGCTGACGCCTGACGCTCCCCCGATCGACCGGGAGGAGGTGATCCGGACGCGGGAGGCCATGACCTCGCGCGGACCGGACGGGGCGGGCGCCTGGATCTCCGAGCACGCTTCACTCGCCAGCCGGCGCCTCGCCATCCTCGACCTTTCGGAGGCGGGAGCTCAGCCCATGGTCACGCCCGACGGCCGCTTCGTGATCGTCCTGAACGGCGAGATCTACAACTTCCGCGAGCTGCGGCAGGAGCTGGCGGGCGAGGGGACCCGGTTCCGCTCCCGGAGCGACACCGAGGTCATCCTCTACCTCTATCTCCGCTATGGCGAACGGATGCTGCCACGGCTGCGCGGCATGTTCGCGCTGGCGATCTGGGATGACGACGAGCGCCGGCTCCTGCTGGCGCGCGACCCGCTCGGGATCAAGCCGCTCTACTACTCGAACCAGGGGGGCTGCCTGCGCTTCGCCTCGCAGGTGAAGGCCCTGGAGGCCGGAGGAGCCCTGTCGCGCGACGTGGACCCGGCCGGCCTCGCCGGGTTCCTGCTCTGGGGCTCCGTGCCCGAGCCGTTCACGATCCGCCGCGCCGTCCGCGCCCTGCCCGCCGGCTCGTTCCTCAAGGTGGAAGGCGGGCGCGTGGGCGAGCCGGAGAGCTTCTACCGGTTCGGCGCCGCGCCCGCGGAGCCGCTGGCGCCGGCGGCGGCGGTCGAGGATTCCGTCCGGGCGCATCTGGTCTCGGACGTGCCGGTCGCCGTCTTCCTCTCGGCGGGCCTGGACTCCGGCCTGATCGCGGCGCTCGCCCGGCGCCATCTGCCCGAGCCGCCCGCGACCTTCACGCTGCGCTTCGACGTGCTCGAAGGGACGCCGCTCGACGAGGCCCCGCTCGCCGCCGAGGTGGCGTGGACGCTCGGCACCCGCCACGTCGAGCGCCGGGTGGGGCGGGCCGACTTCGCGGACCTGTGGCCCGCCGCGGTCGCGGCCATGGACCAGCCGAGCATCGACGGCTTCAACACCTACGTGGTCTGCCGGGCCGCCCACGAGGCCGGGCTCAAGGTGGTCCTCTCCGGCCTCGGCGGCGACGAGGTCTTCGGCAGCTATCCCTCGTTCCACGACGTGCCGGCCGCCGTACAGGCGGCTCAAATCCCTGGAGCTCCGGTGCTCTGGCCCGCGCTCTCCCGGCTCGTCCCCTCGCGGCCGAAGCTCCGGGGGCTGGCGCGCTACGGCCGGAGCCTGCCCGGCGCCTACTTCCTCCGGCGCGGCCTTTTCCTGCCGGAGGAGCTGCCGCGGCTGATCGGCCGCGACCGGGCCGAGGAAGGGCTGCGCGTCTACGATCCGGTGGCGGACGCCGGCCATGTCCTGGACGGAATGGGGACGGACGATCCCTGGCTGGCCGTCCATCTCCTGGAGACCGCCCGCTACATGCGCAACCAGCTCCTGCGCGATTCGGACTGGGCCTCCATGGCCCACTCCGTGGAGCTGCGGGTCCCCCTGGTGGACGCCTGGCTGCGGGAGCACCTCGCGGCGCAGCGCTTCGAGCCGGCCCGCAGCCAGGGCAAGGCCGCGCTCGTCCGCGAGGCCGCTCCCGAGCTGCCGGAGGCCGTCTTCCAACGGCCGAAGACCGGGTTCTATATCCCGGTCATGGAGTGGCTGGAGCCTGGGCGGAAAGGGCGGAGCCTGGGCGATCAGTCGCGCCGGCTGGCGCTTCGTATCCTGGCGGAGATAGGGATTTGAACCGGGCTGATCCCATCCCGGCGCCGGGGCTGGGGGTGAGGGCGCGCGAATGGGTCCGCATCCTCTCCGCCTACTTCACGGCGCAGACGCTGACGCAACTCGCGGGAATCGCGGCGGGGCTGATCTTCATCAACTTCATGCCGGTGCGGGAGTTCGCGCTCTATACGCTGGCCTTCTCGGTGATCACCTTCTTCACCTTCATCTCCGACCTGGGCAGCACGGGCTCGCTCCTCCACTTCCGCCACCGGACGGCCCAGGAGGGGGAGGAGCTGGAGCCGTACATCTCGGCCGTGCTGTCGCTGCGGCGCCTGGCCTTCCTGCTGGGAGCCGCCGGCGTCGCGCTGGCCTTCCCGCGGGCGGCGTTCGACCAGGGGTACGGCACGACGGAGACCGCGCTGGTGACGCTCGGCATCCTCCTCTGCGTCTGGTTTCAGATCAGCGCGTCGCTGCGCACCCTGGTGCTGCGGCTCGCCGACCGCTACGGCCCGTCGTACCGCGCGGAAATCGCAGGCGCCGGGCTGCGCCTGCTGCTCGCTCTCGGGATGGCCGCGTCCGCGCTCCTCCGCTCCTGGCTGGGAGTCTTCGCCACCGCCGCGGGCACGGCCGCGACCGCCTTCCTGGCCCGGTCCGCCAGCCCGGCGGCTCCGGCCGACCTGCGGCCCTACCGCCGCGCGGTGCTCCGCTATCTCCTGCCGACGCTGCCGAGCGCGCTCTACTTTTCCATTCAGGGCCCCCTGGTCGTCTGGCTGGCGGCCACGTTCGGAGGGGCGCGCAACATCGCCGAGGTGGGGGCGCTGTCCCGGCTCGGCATGGTGGTGGGTCTGTTCTCCAGCTTGACCGGAGTGGTCTTCCTGCCGCGCCTGGCAAGGATCACGGACGACCGCCTCTACCGGGTCCGCTATCTCCAGTTCGGGGGGATGCTGCTGGTCATCGCCCTGGCGCTGCTGGGGGCCACAGCGCTCTTCCCGCAGGGGCTCCTCTGGGTGCTGGGCGAGCGCTACGCGGGCCTCCACCGGGAGCTCCTGCTGATCGTCGCCGGCTCCGGCCTGACCCTGCTCGGCGGCTACGCGGTGGGGGTCAACCTGGCGCGGTCGTGGACCCGGTGGGAGACCGCGGCCGTCGTGGTCCTGGCCGGCTCGCAGGCCGTCCTCGCCGCCCTGCTCCCCCTGTCGACGACCCGGGGGGTGCTGCTGTTCAACCTGCTGAGCGCGGTGGTGGGCCTGGCCCTCCAGCTCGCCGTGTCAGCCGCCGGCTTTTCCCGGCCGCGGTGGGTGCGATGGGCGTGACTTCTCCCCTACCTCGCCGGCTCAACCTCGGCTCGGGCCTGCGCAAGCGCCCGGACTGCCTGAACGTCGACCTGCGCGGCGAGCCGGACCTGGTGTGGAACCTCGACGAGCGACCCTGGCCGCTGCCGAAGGATCACTTCGAATACGTCTACGCCTTGGACGTGGTCGAGCACCTCGAGAGCATCCCGGCCTTCATGGAGGAGGCCCACGCCGCGCTCGCGCCCGGGGGGATCCTGGAGATCACGACCCCTCACTTCTCGTGCGCCAACTCCTTCATCGACCCGACGCACCGCCACCACCTGAGCTATTTCTCGTTCGACTACTTCACCGACGCCTCGCAGTGGAGCTTCTACACCGATGTCCGCTTCGAGATCGTGGAGCGCATCCTGGTCTTCCATCCCAGCTTTGCGAACCGCTTCCTGTCGCGCCTGGCCAACCGCCGTCCGGAGCTGTACGAGCAACGGCTCGCCTGGATCTGGCCCGCGTGGTTCCTGATCTTCAAGCTGCGGGCGATCAAGGGCTGACCTCGTTGCGCGTCTGTCACCTGAGCCCGACCTACTTCGCGCCGGAATCGGTCCTCGGCGGCGGCGAGCGCTACGCCGAGGAGGTGGCCCGCGCCATGGCCGGGCGGGCCGAGGTCAAGCTGGTGAGCTTCGGGCCGCGGGAGCTCCGGGAGCGGCCGGCGCCGGCCTTCGAGCGGGTGATCCTGCGCAGCCGGACGCGCGATCCCATGACTCCCTGCTCCGCCGGGCTCTTCCGGGAGCTGCGCGGGGCCGACGTGATCCACTGCTACCAGTACTTCGTGCTGCCGACCTTCCTCGCCTGCGTGCAGGGCCGCCTCCAGGGGAGCCGCGTCTTCGTCACCGACCTCGGCGGGGGCGGCTGGACGCCCGGCTACCAGATCGACCAGTCGCGGTGGATCGCCGCCCATCTGCCGACCTCGGACTACGCGGCCCACTCGCTCCCCGGCAGGAACCAGCGGCATTTCGTGATCCACGGCGGCATCGACCCCGCCAGATACCCGATGCGCGCGGAGCCGGCGCACGACGGATCGGTGGCCTTCCTCGGCCGGGTGCTGCCGCACAAGGGGATTCACTTCCTCATCGAGGGGCTGCCGGCGGAGGTGCCGCTGCACGTGATCGGTCCGGCCAGGGACCCGGCGTACATCGGCCGGCTCCGGGAGCTGGTGCAGGGCAAGGAGGTGCAGTTCCATGGCGCCCTCTCCGACGACGAGGTGATCGCGATCCTCGGCCACGCCATGGCCCTCGTCCATCCGACGCCCGTGGACGCTTCGGGGTCCGCCGGCGCTCACGAGCTCTTCGGCCTCGCCCTGGTGGAGGGCATGGCCCGCGGCTGCCCGGTGATCGCCTCGGGCGTGGCCTCTCTCCCGGAGATCGTCGAGGACGGTGTCACCGGGCTCCTCGTAGCGCCCAACGACCCGGCGGCGATCGGGCGGGCGATCGGCAGGCTGCGCGATGACCCGGTCCTCTGGACGTCGATGTCGCGGGCCGGCCGGCGGCGGGTGGAGGAGCGCTTCACCTGGGAGCGGGTGGCCGGCCGCTGCCTGGAGGCGTACGGAGAGGCATGACGCTCGCGATCCAGATCGTGCCCACGCTGCCGCCCCCGGACGAAGGAGTCGGGAGCTTCGCCACGGCGCTCGCCGAGGCCCTGCGCTCCCACAGCGTGGAGAGCCGGTTCCTGGTGGCGGACCGCTCCCGGACGGCCGAAGCCCTGCAAGCCGCCCTGGAAGCGGACGGCGCGGCGCCGGTGCTGCTCCACTATGCGGGCTACGGCTATCACCCGCGCGGCTGCCCGGCCTGGCTCGCCGAGGGGCTGCGGCTCTGGAAACAGGGCGGACCGCGCCGCCTGGTGACGGTGTTCCACGAGGTCTACGCCACCGGCCGGCCCTGGCAGAGCTCGTTCTGGCTCTCGCCGGCGCAGCGCCGGATCGCCTCGCGCATCGCCCGGATGAGCGACGGGATCGTCACCAGCCTGGACCTCTATGGCCGGCTTCTCCAGCCTCTGGCTCCCGGCCGGCGGATCGAGGTGCTCCCCGTGTTCTCCACGGTCGGCGAGCTTGCCGAGGTGCCCCCCCTGGCCGGGCGCGAGCGCCGGATCGTCCTCTTCGGCGGCCCTGGAGCGCGCCAACGGGCTCTCACGCGGCTGGCCGGCTCTCTGGCCACGGCCTGCCGCGCCCTCGGCGCCGAGGAGGTGTGCGACGTGGGCTCCGGGGAAGCCTCCGCCGTCGCCCGTCCGGACCGGGTGGGGGACGTCCCGGTGCGGCGCCTCGGCCGGCTCCCGGCGGAAGAGGTGAGCGCGCTCCTGCAGCGGTCGCTCGCCGGCTTCGTGGCCTACCCGCCGCCCCTCCTGGCCAAGTCCACGATCTTCGCCGCCTACTGCGCCCACGGCGTCCTCCCGGTGTGCGACTGGGACCGCCCGCGCAGGGAGACCGGACCGCCGCCCCCTTTCTGGAGACCCTCCCCGGTGGCGCCCTCCCCGGACGAGATCCAGGGGATCGCCGGTCGCGCCCGCGCCTGGTACGCCGGCCACACCCTGGAACGCCACGCGGCGCTCTACCACGAGATCCTGACATGCGTGTCCTGATCTATTCGCCGGCTTTCCTGCCGTGGATCGGCGGCCTGGAGATCAACACGGCGCATCTGGCGTCGCAGCTCACGGGCCTGGGACAGGAGGCGGTGGTGGTGACCCGCACGCCCGGCGGTGACGTCCGCAATGGGGCCCGCGACGAGGACCTGCCATACCGCGTGGTCCGTGATCCCTCTCCGGGAGAGCTGCTGCGCTGGACCCGCTGGTGCGACGTCTTCCTGCAGCAGAATGTCAGCCTGCGCGGGCTCTGGCCGCTGCTCCTCGTCCGCCGTCCCTGGGTGGTCTCCCACCATAGCTGGTATTGCCGTACCGATGGCCGGATCGCCTGGCCGGACCGCGTCAAGCGCTTCCTCCTGCGCTTCGCCGCCGGCTCGATCGCGGTCAGCCGGTCCGTGGCCGGCGACCTCGCGACGCCGTCCGAGGTGATCCCCAACGCCTACCGGGACGAGCTGTTCCGCGTGCTGCCCGGGATCGAGCGCGCGCGGGACCTCTGCTTCGTCGGCCGCCTCGTCTCCGACAAGGGGGTGGACGTCCTGATCGACGCCCTGGGGCTCCTGGCGGCGCGCGGCCTGCGTCCGGGGCTCACCGTCGTCGGCGACGGCCCGGAGCGGCCGGCCCTGGAGGCCCAGGCTGCCCGGCTCGGCCTCGCGGCCCAGGTCGCCTTCCCGGGCACGCGGACGGACGAGGAGCTGGTGCGGCTCCTCAACGAGCACCGGATCCTCGTCGTACCTTCCCGCTACCAGGAGCCGTTCGGTATCGTGGCGCTGGAGGGGATCGCCTGCGGCTGTATCGTGGTGGGCTCCGCCGGAGGCGGGCTCGGGGAGGCCATCGGCCCCTGCGGCTTCACCTTCCCCAACGGGGACGCCGCGGGCCTGGCAACGGTCCTGGAAACGCTCCTGCGCGATCCCGGCGCGGCGCGGGAGGCGCTGCGCCAGGCCCCGGAGCACCTCGCCCGCCATTCGAGCGAGGCCTACGGCCGGGCCTATCTGCGGGTCCTGGAGGCTGCGACCGGATCATGAACGAACGCGTCCTGTTGCTGCTTGCCGCGGGCGCCGCCGCCCTCTGGTCGTTCCGCCGCTGGCGCGAGGCCGTCAAGGTCGGCCTGGTCCTCCTCATCTTCGAAGGGGCCTTGCGGAAGTGGGTCTTACCCGGCGCCCAGGACCTGATCTACTTCGCCAAGGACGTGTTCTTCCTCGGCGCCTACGCCGGCTTCCTCCGGCAGCGGCCGGGTCTCCGCTACCGGGCTCCGTCGAACCCTCCGCTCTACATCGCGCTGGTCATCGCCGCGCTCTTCGGGCTCTTCCAGGTTTTCAACCCGCAGCTGCCCAACCTGCTGGTCGGCCTTCTCGGGTTCAAGGCCTACTTCTTCTACGTCCCCCTGATCTTCGTGATGCCGGCGGTGTTCCCCTCGGACGCCGAGCTGGCCCGCTTCCTGCGGCGCTACGTCCTGATCGCGATCCCGGTCGGCCTCCTTGCCGTGTCCCAGTTCTTCAGCCCGGGCACGAGCGTCATCAACCGCTACGCCTGGAACGCCAACGACATCCAGTACGTGGCGACCTTCGGCAGCTCGGCCTACGTGCGCGTGACCGGTACGTTCTCGTTCATCACCGGCTATACGTCGTACCTGCTGGCCACCTCGGTCCTCGCCCTGACGGTGCTGGGGGTGTGGCGCTGGCGTCTGCGCGGCAACCTGCTCCTCTATCTCGCCTTCGCGATGACGCTGCTCGGGATGTTTATGTCCGGCTCCCGCGGACCCGTCTACCTCTTCGTCCTCCTCTTCCCGCTCTACTGGTGGCTGGCGGTCGCCCGCGAGAAGGGGAGCGGCTCGACGTTCGGAAGGCTGCTGGTCGGGCTCAGCCTCGTCGCGATCTTCCTCTTCTGGGTAGGCGGGGACGCAGTCTCGGCGTTCTATGGGCGCGCCCGCGGCGCCAGCGACGTCGGCAACCGCATGGCCTCTCCCGTCACAGCGCCCTACTTCGTGCTGCCTCAGGCGGGGCTCCTCGGCTTCGGTATCGGCGCGACCCACCAGTCGGCCATGGTCGTGACCCGCGGCGTCCCTCCCTACAGCTGGCTGCGCGGCCTCGCCGTCGAGGCGGAGACCGGCCGCATCATGATCGAGCTGGGCCCCCTGGGCTTCGCGCTCATCCACTTCATCCGCATCTACCTGACGATCTTCGCCTTCCGGCAGGTCCTGATGCTGCGGACCCGCTTCCACCGCTCCGTAGCCATCGCCGGCTTCCTCTTCCTCCTGGCGCAGCTTCCGGGCGGCGCCGTCTTCGACGTCACCGCCGGCGTCTACTACTGGTTCTTCGCCGGCCTGCTGATGGTCGCCATCCGTCTCGACCGGCAGGCCGCCACCGTACCGGCCGCGAAGACCGCGGCGCCACTGCCGAAAGACGCGGCCCCGGTCCCCGTCGCGGAAAGCCCATGGCGGAGCGCTCCCTGATCCTGGTGACCCACCCCGGGCGGCAGCACTCGCATCAGGCCGCGCTGGCCCTCCACGGCGCCCGGATGCTCGCGGGCTACTGGGCGGGCGTGCCCGCCGTGGCCGAGCAGGCCCGCCGGGTGCCTCCGTTCCTCCGGCGGCGGTTCGAGCGCTACGCGCCCGTCCCCCTCCCCGCCGGCAGCTCGCGATGGTTCCCCTGGGCTCCGGCCCTGCGCCGGATCGGCGACGCCGTCCTGCCCCCTTCGCGGGCCGCGTGGTCGGACTTCGCCGCCTGCCGGCTCTTCGACCGCTGGGCGGCGGCTCGCCTGCCGCGGGCCGGGGCCCCTGTCTCCGCGGTGATCGCCTGCGAGATCTCGGCGCTCTCGACGTTCCGCGAGGCCCGGCGGCTGGGGATGGCGACGATCCTCGACGCTCCGTCGATCCACCACGCGGCCCAGGACCGCCTGCACGGGACCGCGGATTCTCCCCGCCTCCACCGCCGGATCACGGAGGTCAAGGACGAGGAGATCGCCCTGGCCGACCACATCCTGACTGTCTCGGAGCTGGCCCGGCAGACCTATCTGGACGCCGGAGTCCCGGCGGAGAAGGTCCACGCGCTGACCCTGGGCGCGGACACGGAGCTGTTCGCGCCGGTCCCGGGAGAGCGGACCTCGGCGGACGGCTTCGTCTTCCTCTTCGCCGGGGCCACGATCCGCCGCAAGGGGTTCGACCTGCTGCTGGGCGCTTTCGAGCGGGTCCGCGCGCAGGAGCCGGCGGCCGGGCTGCGCGTCGTGGGGCCGCGCGGCGACCTCGGGCATCTGCTGGACGGCCGGACTGGGATTTCAGCGGCTGGAGCCATGGACCAACGGGGTCTCGCCGAGGAATTCCGCCGCGCCGACTGCCTGGTCCTCCCTTCGCGCAACGACTCCTACGCCATGGTGGTGACCGAGGCGCTGGCCTCGGGGCTGCCGGTGATCGTCTCGGAAATGGTCGGAGCCAAGGACCTGGTCACGGAGGAGAGGAACGGCTGGGTCGTCCCGGTCGAGGACGTCGGGGCGCTGGCGGATCGGATGCTCTGGTGCGCCCGCAACTCGGAGGCCGTGCGCGCCATGAGGGAAGACTGCCGGCGCTCGGCCGAAGCGGCGACCTGGCCGGCGTACCACGGCCGGCTGGCGGATCTGGTACGCAGGATCGTCCCACCGAAATCCGCATGAAGATCCTCCACGTCGTTCCGACCTACGTCCCCGCCTGGCGTCACGGCGGGCCGATCCGCTCGGTCCATGGACTGTGCAAGGCGCTGGCGGCGCGCGGGCACGAGATCACGGTGTTCACCACGGACGTGGACACGGACGGCGCCGTGCCGCCAAGCCGGGCGGTCCGCCTGGACGGCGTCGAGGTCTGGTATTTCCCGGTGAGCGCGCCGCGCCGGCTGTACCGGTCTCCAGCGATGGGCGCGGCGCTCGCGGAGAGGATGGGCGGGTTCGACCTCGTCCATCTCCACTCGGTCTTCCTCTGGCCCACCTCGGCCGCGGCCCGCGCCGCCGAGCGGGCCGGCGTCCCCTACCTGCTCGCCCCGCGCGGCATGCTGGTCGCCGACCTCCTGCGCCGGCGCGGCCGCTGGCGCAAGGCGCTCTGGATCCGCTTCGCGGAACGGCGGACGATCGCCCGGGCGGCGGGGCTCCACGTCACGAGCGACCTGGAGGCCGAGGAGGCGCGGCGGCTCGGCCTGCCGCTCCCGCCCGTCCACGTGGTCGCCAACGGGATCGAGCCCGAGCCGGCTCCGGATGGCGCGGCGCCTTTGATCCCCGAGCCCTTCCTGCTGTTCCTCGGCCGCGTGAGCTGGAAGAAGGGGCTCGACCGGCTGATTCCCGCGCTGTCGCACGTCCCCGGGATTGATCTGGCGATCGCCGGCAACGACGAGGAGGATTACCGGCCGAAGCTGGAGAGGCTGGCCGAGGAGGCGGGCGTCGCCGGCCGCGTCCGCTTCCTCGGCCCGGTCCATGGCGAGGACAAGGCGGCGCTCCTCCACCGCGCGGCGGCCCTGGTCCTCCCCTCCTACTCGGAGAACTTCGGCAATTCGGCCCTCGAAGCCTTGGCCGCCGGCCGGCCGGTCGTGGTCACTCCCGAGGTGGGCTTGGCCGAGGTGGTCCGCGAGACCGGAGCCGGCCTGGTCGTGGAAGGCGCTCCCGAGATCCTCGGCCCGGCCCTGCGCGACCTGCTCAGCGATCCCCGCCGGATGGACGAGATGGGCCGGAAAGGGGCGGAGGTGGTTCGGCAACGGTTCGGGTGGGCGGCGGTGGCGGAGCGGATGGAAGCGGTGTACCGGGAGGTCGTGGGGTGAGGATCGCCTTCGTCGTCGAGCGCCCGACCCAGTTCGAGGCGCCGTTCTACCGCCACGCCGCGAACGATCCCGCGAACCGCCTGCGGGTGATCTACACCGATCCGAAGCTGGCCGAGCCGGCGTTCGATCCGGAGATGGGCCGCACCGTCTCCTGGGGGTTCGACCTGCTGGCCGGCTACGACCACATCGTCCTGCCTCCGCGAGACCGCGCCCGCTGGCTCGCCGGCGAGCTGTGCTCCTGCGACCTGGCGATCGTCAACGGCTACACCCGGCTCCCCTACCTGCTGGCCGCGGTGGCCGCGCGCCGGGCGGGCGTTCCGGCGGCCCTGCGCCTCGATTCGGTCCTCTTCACCGAATCCCCTTCCCGGCTCTCTGCCAAGCGGATCCTCTTCAACGTCGGCATGAAGAGGATGTACGACCTCTTCTTCGGCGTCGGCACGCTGACGCTGGAGTACCTGCGCGCCCTCGGCGTCCCCGAGGAGCGGATGGGCCTCTTTCCCTATGCCGTGGATGTCGAGGCCTTCCGCCGCGGGTCGGACCTCTCTCCGGAAGAGCGCGCGGCGGTGCGCGAGCGGCTCGGGGTGCCGGCCGGCGCCAAGGTCCTGCTCTGCCTGACCAAGCTCAACCCGCGGGAGGCGCCCTGGGAGCTGGTCTCCGCCTTCGCGCGGGGGACGGACCCCCGCCGCTGGCTGCTGATCGCCGGGGACGGCCCGTCGCGTCCGGACCTCGAAGCGGCCGTCCGCGAGCGCGGCCTCCGGCAGGTCCGGTTCCTCGGCTATGTGCCCTATCCGCGGCTCCCCGAGCTGTACGCGGCCGCGGACCTCTTCCTCCATCCGGTGGCCGAGGAGCGCTGGGGCGTATCGGTGGCCGAGGCCATGGCCTGTGGGCTGCCCGCCGTCACCTCCTCCCGCGTGGGCGCGGCGCGCGACCTGATCGTGCCGGAGCGCAACGGCTTCACCTATCCCGTCGGCGACGACGGCGCGCTGGCCTGGCGGATCGATCAGGCCCTGCTCCTGCCGCCCGCCCAGGTCCGCGAGGCCAACCGGTCGGTCCTCGCCCGGTGGGACTACGAAGCGGCCTGGCGCGGTATCCTCTCCGCCGCCGCCCGGCTGCAGACTCAGAGAGAGACCCGTTGAGAGCGTCCACCGTCCCCCTGACCGTCCTCTTCACGACCCGCAACGAGGAGGTCAACATCGAGCGGTCGCTGCGGAGCGTCCACGGCTTCGCCGACCAGGTCTTCGTGATCGACTCGGAGAGCGAGGACCGGACGGTGGAGATCGCCCGCCTGTACGCGGACGAGGTGCTCAACCTCCCCTACGAGCACGGCCGCATCATCCCCTGGATCTTCCAGTGGGGGCTGGAGCACCTGCCAATCCGCAACGAGTGGATCCTGATCCTGGAGGCCGACCAGGCCCTCACCCCGGAGCTGCGCGCCGAGATGGCGGCGCTGCTCGCCCGGTCCGACCTCCGCGAGGACGGCTTCTACATCCGCCGCCGGCAGATCTTCCGCGGCAAGCCGATCCGCTTCGGCGGCTACGGGAGCAAGCGCCTCCTCAAGCTGTTCCGCAAGGGGCGCGGCGAGCTCGACCCGGTCGAGCAGGACACGCGCGTCTACGTGCGCGGCCCGGTCGGCAAGCTGCGCGCGCCTCTGGAGGAGGACAACCGCAAGGAGGACGCGATCCTCTTCTACCTCCAGAAGCACCTCCGTTACGCCGAGGCCTTCGCCTGCGAGGAGGTGGAGCGCCGGCGCGGCCTCCCCTGGCGGATCGCGCCCCGTCTCTTCGGCACGCCTGACGAGCGGGTGCTCTGGCTGAAGACGCGCTGGTACCGGATGCCGCTGTACGTCCGGCCGTTCCTCTACTTCGTCTACCGGTACTTCTTCCTGCTCGGCATCCTGGACGGCAAGAACGGTTTCGTCTTCCACTTCCTCCAGGCGTTCTGGTTCCGGCTGATCGTGGACGTGCGCCTGGAGGAGCTGCTGCGGGAGCCAGGAGGCGGTGAGTGACCGCTCGCCGCGCCGGCCTCGCGGTGGCCGCCATCGCCGTCGCGGGAGCGCTCCTCCGGCTCTGGCTGGCCTGGTACCAGTACCCGGTGACGGGAGACCCGGTCTTCTCCTACAGCTATCGCGCGCTGCTCCTGGCCCACGGCGAGCCCGCCGGCCTGTTCCTGATGTGGCATCCGCCGGGCTACCCCCTTCTGCTGGCCGCCGTGGCTTGGCTGACCCTCGGGCTCGCCAGCCCCTATGCCGCCGGGGTCGGCCTGAGCGCCGCGGCCTCGGCCGCCCTGGTCTGGATCGTCGACCGGCTGGCGGCGGATTGCGTGCGCTGGCCCGTCACCCGGATCGCCGTCGCCAGCTTCGTGGCCTTCTACGAGGGGCTGGCGACCGTCGCCGCGGCCCCGCTGACCGAGCCGGTCTATCTGGCCCTGCTCTACGGAGCGGTGCTGGCGGCGACCGCCGCGCGGATCACCACCCGCCGTGCCCTCGCCATCGGAGGGCTCCTCGGCCTCGCCGCCACCCTCCGCCTGGAGGGCATGGCGCCCCTCGCCGGCCTCTGCCTCTATCTGGGCCTCCGGCCGCGCCCCTCCCAGGAGACCGCGGAGACCGGCGGCGCCCGTCCATGGCCGGCGGTCTGGATGGCCGTGGCGGGCCTCGCGGTCTGCGCCTGGATTCCCCTGGCGGCGTTCGGCGCGGCGGACTCGGAAGCTTCCATCTTCTACCGCCAGGGGCTCACCATCCCCGCCGCCGCGGGGATCGCCGGGCAAATCCGCAGAGCGGTCGAATGCGTCTACCTCGCCCTGGTCGAGTGGCTCCCCCAGACCATCCTGCTCCCTTACTTCGCGCTCGCGGCCGTGGGCCTCGCCGCGACCTGGAGCCGCCCGCGGACGGCCCGGCTCGATCGGCTCCTCGCCGCGGCCCTCCTCCCGCAGCTCGCCCTGGTCGTCCTCACGATCATGCACAAGCGGTCGGGCGCCTTCCTGCTCCCGGCGGTGGCTCTCTGGCTCGGCTTCGGCCTCGAATTCCTGGCCCGGCAGGGGCGCGCCTCTTCGCTGTCGCGCCGCGCGGCTCTCTTCGCCGCCCTGGCAATAGCCGCCAACCTGCTACAGGCCGGGCGCATCCCCTTCTTCTTCCTGAAGCGGGGCGTCGCCAGGGACCCGGCCACGTTCCAGCAGGCCCGCCTCCTGACCGCCGCGGGAGCCCCGCCCGGCAAGGTCTGGGCGTTCGGCGGCGAGCCCGAGGTCTACACCTTCTGGGGCGTGCCCGTGGTCTACCCCTTCCCCGAGCGCCACCGGGGCTACAACCAGACCTACTCGTCCCACGCCGGAGAGCCGTCCGCCTTCGTTGCGGCCCTGCGCGCCGCCGGCTTCTCCTACCTGACCTTCTCGCTGGCTCCGAGCAGCTCGGAGGGGGCCGGTGAGGAGAGGCAGATCTACGGAGATTTCGCGGTCCAGCCTCGGCGCGCAGACCTGGCCACGATTGCCGGCTCTCCGGCGCGGCTCGGGCTGGAGCCGCTGGGCAGCCTGGCCGCCGACCGCGGGAGCACCCGCGTCTACGCCTTCCGCATCAGGGGAGACCGTCCGTGAGCCGCATCCTAGGGATCAGCGCCTTTCACGCCGACGCCTCGGCCGCGGCGGTCGCGGACGGCCGATTCGTCGCCGGTGTGGAGGAGGAGCGCTTCCGGCGGATCAAGCACTGGGCCGGCTTCCCCGAGCAGGCGATCCGCTTCTGTCTGCAGGAGATGGGCGGTGACCTCGGAGACGTCGCGGCGCTGGCCGTGTCGCGCCAGCCCCGGGCCTACCTCTTTCGCAAGGCGTTCCTCGCCCTCTCGCATCCGCGCAGCCTGCGCCGCGCCGCCGGCCGCGTGCGCAACCTGGCCCAGGTCCAGTCTCTGGAGGAGCGGGTCGCGGAAACCTTCGGCCGCTCGCCGAAGCTCCGTCCGGTGGAGCACCACCTGGCCCACGTGGCCTCGGCGTTCTTCTGCTCGCCGTTCGAGGAGGCCATGTGCCTCACGGTCGACGGCTTCGGCGACTTCGTCTCGACCATGATGGCCGTGGGCCGCGGCAGCTCCGTCGAAGTGCTCGATCGCGTCCACTTCCCGCACTCCCTGGGCCTCTTCTACACGGCCATCACCCAGTACTTAGGCTTCCTCGGCTTCGGCGACGAGTACAAGGTAATGGGGCTCGCGGCCTACGGCGAGCCCTCGTTCGTAGAGCCCTTGCGGCAGGTCGTGCCCGCGCGGCCGGACGGCACGTTCGCGCTCGACCTCCGCTACTTCCGCCACCTCTCCGAAGGGGTGGACATGACCTGGGAGGATGGCTATCCGGAGCTGGGGCTCGTCTTCACTTCGGCCCTGGAAGAGCTTCTGGGGCCGGCGCGATCACCCGAAGAGGAGTTGGCGCAGCGCCACAAGGACCTCGCGGCGTCCCTCCAGGCGGTCTACGAGGAGCGCTTCTTCGCCCTGGTGCGCGCCCTCCAGCGCCGCACCGGCTCGAAGCGGCTGGCCCTCGCCGGCGGCTGCGCCATGAACTCGCTCGCCAACGGCCGGCTGTTCGACCGCACGGACGTCCAGGAGGTCTACATCCAGGCCGCGGCCGGCGACGCCGGCACCTCGCTCGGCGCCGCTCTCTGGGTCCAGCACGCCGTGCTCGGCGCTCCCCGGAACGGCTTCGTCATGGAGCACTGCTACTGGGGTCCGGCCTATGGCGAGGAGGAGATCCGGAAAGCGATCGCCGCGGCGATTCCGGAGTCCGGGGGGAGGGGCGGTCTCTATGGAGAGATTCGCGTCGAGAGGATCACGGACGAGGACCGGCTGGCGTCCGCGACGGCCGAGGCGATCGCGCGCGGCGACGTGGTTGGCTGGTATCAGGGGCGGTCGGAATGGGGGCCGCGGGCGCTCGGCAACCGGTCGATCCTCGCCGATCCGCGGCGGGTGGACATGAAGGACATCCTCAACCTCAAGATCAAGCGCCGCGAGTCCTTCCGGCCGTTCGCTCCGTCGGTCCTGGAGGAGCGGACCGGCGACTGGTTCACGGTCGACTACCCGGACCCGTTCATGATCAAGGTCTATCCGATCCGGCCGGAGAAGCGCCCGCTGATCCCCGCGGTCACGCACGTCGACGGCACCGGCCGGCTGCAGACCGTCTCCAGCCGGACCAATCCGCGCTACTGGAAGCTGATCCGTGCCTTCGAGGAGCGCACCGGCGTGCCCATGGTGCTCAACACCTCGTTCAACGAGAACGAGCCGATCGTCAACACCCCGGGCGAGGCGCTCGACTGCTTCCTGCGCACGCGCATGGACCGCCTGGTGCTCGGCGAGATGGTCCTCTCACGGACCGGATCGTGATGCACGCCGGGTGGCGGACCGCCGTCCGCAAGCTGTCGATCGGCCTCGTCCTCCTCCTCGTCTGCGGCGAGATCGCCGTCCGGCTCTGGGACGGCGCCCGCGGCGGCACCGGCTCGCTCTACGACTACGTCGTCCCGGCGGGCTCCCGCTTCAAGATGCGCGCCGGCGTCTCCGTCCTGGTGCCCGAGCGCTACGGCGACGTCCGGTACCGCATCAACCGGGCCGGCTACCGCGACGACGATCCGCGGCCCGGGCGGCGGCGGATCGTGGTGCTCGGCGATTCGGTGAGCTTCGGCCTCGGCGTCCAGCAGGAGGAGATCTGGCCCTCTCTCCTCGAGCGGCGGCTGCGGCGGGAAGGGCTCCAGCCCGACGCGGTGGAGAACCTGGCGGTCTGGGCCTACAACACGGCCGACGAGGCCGACGCCTTGCGCGAAGACGGGCTTCCGCTGCGGCCCGAGCTGGTGATCCTCCAGTTCTATATGAACGATTTCTCCATCGCGCCGCCCCCCGCGCCCGGCGCGCCGCAGCCGGCGCCGACCCTGGGCCAGCGGCTGACCGCGCTCAAGAACCGCCTCCTCTTCAGCTCCGCCCTCTACCGGCGGCTCCACCAGGCGTCCATGGGGCTGGCCTACGTCCTGTTCCACGACCTGCGGCGGCGGCGCTATCCCGACACCCTCAACGATGCCGAGCCGAGAGGGCAGAGCGCCATGCTGCGCGCCACGCCGGACGACGCCGACGTGGCGGCCTTCCGCGAGATCCGCCAGATCCGGGACCTCGCCCGCGGCCGGGGCGCCGGCTTCCTGCTGGTCCTGTCGCCGGACGAGACCCAGCTCTTCTCCGACCGCTTCGACGGGATCAACCAACGGGTGCGGGCCTTCTGCCGGCGGGAGGGCATTCCGCTGGTCGATCCGCTGCCGGTCTACCGCGCCTCGCCGGACCGCCTCGCCCTCTATCACGACGGCGTCCACTACAGCCCCACGGGGCACGCGCTGCTGGCACGCCTGGTCTTCGACGAGCTGGCGGCGCGCGGCTTGATCCGATGAGCGTCCGATGAGGATCCTGCTCGTCAGCCACCCTCCGGTGACGGCCGAGCTCGGCGCCGCCCAGATCGCCCTCAACCTGGCCGAGGGGCTGCGCGCCCTGGGCCACGACGCGGCCGCCTGGTCGCCGGAGCCGCTGCCGCCCGGCACCCGCTGGTGGAACCTGTGGCGGCGGCAGACGGAAGGGATCGAGCGATACGTGGAGAGCCACGGCCCTTTCGACGTGATCGACACGCCGGCCATCTCGGCCAGCCGCGAGGTGGCCCGCCACGGCCGGCGCCTCGTCGTGCGGAGCGTGCAGCCGGAGCTGCGCTACCTCTGGCGGGACCTGCGGAGCGACCTCAGTCGGCGCCCCTCGCCGCGGGCGCTGGCCAACGCGTTGCTCGGAGCGCCGCGTGCCGGGGCCATCACCGGAGGGTGGCGGCGGGCGGACGCCATCCTCTGCCTGGGCAGCCACGAGCTGGAGTGGATGCGGCGCCGGTTCCCGCGCTGGACCGGCAAGCTGGGGGTCTACCTCTGCGCCCTGCCCGCCGGCGAGCGGGTTGTGCTGGCGGAGGTCCGGCGGCAACGGACCGGACCGGGACGGGACGGCCTCCGCTTCCTCTGGATGGGCCGCTGGTCCGCCCAGAAAGGGACGGCGCGGCTCCTGCGCTTCCTGCGCGAGCGCATCGCCTCCTCCCCCGGCGACACCTTCACCCTGGCCGGATGTGGCCCGGCGGCGGAGCGGGACCTGCCCGCCAAATGGCTCGCCGCGGGACGGGTCCGCGTCGTCCCCGCGTTCTCCCGTGCCGAGTTGCCCGAGCTGCTGGCCTCCCACGACGCCGGGCTCTTCACCAGCGGCGTCGAAGGATGGGGGCTCAGCCTCACCGAGATGCTGGAGTCCGGGATGACCGTGTTCGCGACCGAAGCGGGAGCCGTGGCCGACCTCCGGCCTTGGTTCCCCCACTCCCTCCGCCCCTTCCCCCCGCCCACTGCGATTGAGCTGCCTGCCGAGCGGGAAGACCTGGAAGCGAACGGCTACTACGCCCAGTTCGATTGGCGCCGCATCGCCGAAGACTACGAGCGGCAGGCGCTCGTGCCGGAGAGGGAACGGTGAGGCCGGTGTTGCGGGCAGTCCGCCGGATCGGCCGGAAGACCGCCGCGGGCGCGCTGGAGACGGCGGTCCGGGTCGCCGCCGCGGCGAGTCCTGGTTCAGCCGAGCCGCCCCGGGAGCCGCGGTCGGTCTTCGTCCTGCGCAACAACGACGTGGGAGACCTTCTGGTGGTCACACCGCTGTTCGAGGCGCTCCGCCGCCGCTTCCCGGAAGCCCGCATCGCCGCCGGCGTCGGGAGCTGGAACCTGGACGTCCTGCGCCACAACCCCCACGTCTCGGAGCTCCTGCCGGTCAACGCCCCCTGGTTCAACAAGTACCAGGGGACAGCCGGTCCCCTGGACCGCCTCGCCTACCTCGCGCGCTCCCCCGAGGTCCGGGAGGTCGCGGCACGCCGGTTCGAGGTGGGGATCGACGTGCTGGGCAGCGCCTGGGGGTCGCTCCTGCTGCTGCGCGCGTGCATCCCGTGCCGGCTGGGAGTGCACGGCTATGCCGGCGGCCACTCCGCCGCGCAGGCGGTCGTGACGTTCGATCCGGCCGAGCACGTCGGGCGCTCCGCCCTGCGCTTCGCCGAGCTGCTGGGAGCCGCCGACCTCCCCCCGAACCGGCCGCAACTCTTCCTGGCTCCGCAAGAGCAGGAGGAGGGAGAGCGATGGTGGGCCGCCGGAGAGCAGGGCCGGCGTACGAGACGGCTAGTGATCGCTCCCGGTGGCGGTCTGGTGGAGAAGCGCTGGCCCGTGGAGAGCTTCGCCGCGCTGGCCGCTGCGCTGGCCGGCGTGGAAGAGCTGTCGGTCCTGGTCCTCGGCGGCCCGCGCGAGCGGAACCTCGTCGAACCGGTGGCCGCGGCTCTGCCGCGGGTCCGGACCTTCGCCGAGCCGCCCGGCCTGCGCCAGGTCTTCGCCCTGCTCGCGGCCTGCGACCTGGTCGTCTGCAACTCCAGCATGCCGCTGCACGTGGCCACGGCGTTCGGCAAGCCAACGGTCGTACTGTTGGGCGAGGCCTTCCCCTCGGCGATCGCCCACCAGGCGCAGTGGGGCTATCCGGGGCTCTCCGTGAGCCTCGGCAAGGAGCCGGGAATGCGGGAGCGCCTCGCTTCTCCCGAGGAGGCGCGGGAGGCCGTACAGCAAGTGCTAGAATCCGCCGTTCTCGAAAGATGACGTCTTCACCCACTCCTCGCGCGCCGGCAGGGCATCTGCCGGCCTGGCTGCTCCTGGCCGCGCTCGCGGCTGGCGCGTACCTGGCCGGCCTCGCCGTGCCCTACCGCGTCGACACCGATACCGGGTTCCAGCTCCGTTCGCTCCAGCAGTGGACGGCCGGCGACACTCCGGACCCCGGGACGCTGCGCCTGCCGGACCCCCGGGATCTGAGCCGCGACGCCCTCGTCTGGAGCAGCTGGTGGCCGCCCGGCTTCCCCTTCCTCTACGCCCCCCTGGCCGCCACGAGCCTGTCTCTGGCGGACGCGCTGCGCGCCGCCAGCGCCCTGTTCTTCTTCGCCGGGGCCGCCGGCTGGCTGCGCCTGGCCGGGCGCCTCGGCCTGTCTCCGGGCGTCCGCCTTCTCTACGCCGCCTCCCTGGCGGCCTATGCGGCGACTCTCGGCGGCGCCGCCTCCCTGCGCTCGGCCGACCTGCTGGCTTTCGCCGGCTGCCCGTGGCTCGTCGCCCTGGCTCTGAGGCTGGGGGAGGCGGAGGCCCCGCCCCGCTGGCTGGCCCTCGGCGGCCTCGCCCTGGGAGCGAGCTACTGGCTCAAATACTCCCTCTTCCTGGCCGCTCTCGCCTTGGCGGCCTGGATCGCGCTGCGCGCCGTGCACACGGCAGGCGTGAGCCGCGCCGCGGCCCTGCGCCTCGCCGCCCTCGGCCTGGGCTTCGCTCTGCCCGTGGCCGCCCTCTTCGTCTTCAACCTGCGGCAGTCCGGGAGCGTTTCGGAGAGCGCCAGCGGGACCCGCGCGGAGTGGCAGCCGGAGGAGACGGTGACGACGCGTCCCACCCGTCTCGTCGCCGGGGTCGCGGGAGCGCCGGGGCTGGCGCTCTTCCAGAGCCACACGTGGATCACCCACCTGGTTTATTTCAGCGATGCCCGGCTCCCCTTCTTCCGCGGCCTGTCCGTCGCCGACCGCCTGCTGGCCAAGTCCCTCCTCGGCATTCCCGGCACCGCCGCCCTGGTCTGGGGGCTCGTCCGGGCGCGCCGGCTGCGGCCCGGCCCCGCCGGCTCTCTGGGCGCGGCGCTGCCGGCCGGGTTCTACCTGGCCCTCACCGCCATCTCGATCGTGATCGGCTACAACTACCTGGCCAACGAGCCGCGCCTCGCCGCCGGCTTCATGCCCTTCTCCCAGCTCCTCGCCCTCGCGGGATGGCTGGCGCCGCACGAGGCCCCGCGCCCATGGCGGGAGCTCGCCGCCTCCATCCTGGCCCTGTCGCTCTTCTTCGTCGCGCCGCTCGCCTTCATCGCCGCCGACTTCGGCCGCAACGAGGTCCTCGACCGGCTGCGGCCTCCCTACACGGCCTCGGCCACCGGCCTCTACGTGCCCGAAATCTCACCGCGCGACGTGCCGGCGGTGCGGGCCGCCGTGGCTTCGGCCATGGCCACGCCCCGCGATGTCGTCGTGCTCGCCGGACCCGCCGGCTGGGGCTCCTCGTTCGTGATGTGGCTCGAATCCCCCGGCCGGACGCTGCCGGTCTCCACTTTCTTCCTTCCTCTGGGAGGGCTCTACATGGACGCCGCCGACCTGCGGTCCACCCGGCCGCTCACCACCTCGCGCGACCTCGGCGTGGCCCTGGTGGTGGCGGATTCTCTCCTGGCTGAGGGATGGCTCCCCCGGCTTCAGGCGCGGTTCCCTCAAGCCAGAACGTGGCGGCGGATCCCCGTGCCCGACCATTCCGGGGTGGCCGTCTGGCGCGGCGACCTGGAGGCACCATGACGCAACCCGGCAGAATCCTGCGCATCGCCGTCCTCGGCGCGGGCCAGTGGGGCCCGAATCTGATCCGCAACTTCCACACCCACGAGACCAGCCAGGTGGCGTGGGTGATCGACCGCGACCCGGCGCGCCTCGAGCTGACCCGCCAGCGCTATCCGGACGTCCGGACCGCCACCGACCCGTCGGCCGCCTTCGACGACCCGGACGTCGACGCGGCGGTGATCGCCACGCCGACCGTCACCCACTACGCGCTCGCCTCCCGGGCTCTCCAGGCGGGCAAGCACGTGCTGGTGGAGAAGCCGATCGCCACCCGCGTCGCCGAAGCGGAAGAGCTGTGCGAGCTCGCCGAGCGGCACCGCCGGGTGCTCATGGTGGGCCACGTCTTCCTCTTCAACCGGGCCATCCGGAAGGTCAAGGAGTACCTCGCGGAAGGAAGGATCGGCGAGGTCTTCTACCTCGCCATGGTGCGGACCAACCTCGGCCCTATCCGCATGGACGTCAACGCCGCCTGGGACCTGGCCGCTCACGACATCGCCATCGCCAACTACTGGCTCGACGCCGCCCCGCTGAGCGCGGCGGCCCAGGGGGGCTCCTGGATCAACTCCGGCATCGAGGACGCCGTCTTCGCCAACCTGTTCTATCCGAAAGGGGTCATGGCCAACCTGCACGTCTCCTGGTTGAGCCCGCGCAAGGTCCGCGACATCACGGTCGTGGGAGAGAAGGGGATGCTGACCTTCGACGACATGAACCTGTCCGAGCCCCTCCGCCTCTACGACAAGCAGGTCACGGAACAGCGGACGCCGGGCTTCATCGACACCTTCGCGTCGTTCCGCACCAGCGTCCGCGAGGGCGACATCCTGATCCCCGGGGTGGGGACAAGCGAGCCGCTCAAGGCGGAGTGCGAGCACTTCCTCGAATGCATCGCCTCCGGCGCCCGGCCCCTCTCCGACGGCTGGAGCGCCGCCGCCGCCGTGCGCGCTCTCACGGCCATGACCCGCTCGATCGAGAACGGCGGGCGAAGGGAGGCGGTATGACGGGAACGATCCCCCTGGTCGACCTCGCGGCGCAGCACGCCGAGGTGGCCGACGAGATCGCCCGCGGCATGGCCCGGGTGATGGACGAGACCTCCTTCATCCTCGGCCCCGCCGTACGCGAGTTCGAGGAGGCGTTCGCCCGTTTCTGCGGCGTTCCCCACTGCATCGGCGTGGGCAACGGCACCGATGCCATCGAGATGGTGATCCGGGCGCTCGGCCTCGGCGCGCAGGACGAGGTCCTGGTCCCAGCCAACACCTTCATCGCCACGGCCCTGGGCGTGCTGCGCGCCGGCGCCCGGCCCGCCCTCGTCGACTGCGACGAATACCACCTGATGGACCCCCGGCAGGTCGAGGAACGGATCACCTCGCGGACCCGCGCCCTCCTGCCCGTCCACCTCTTCGGCCAGACCGCGGACATGGAGGCCCTGCGCGAGATCGCCGGCCGGCGCGGTCTGGTCCTGCTGGAGGACGCCGCCCAGGCCCAGGGAGCGAAGCGGAACGGCCAGCCCGCGGGAAACCTCGGCGCCGCCGCGGCCTTCAGCTTCTATCCGGGCAAGAACCTGGGCGCCTACGGCGACGCCGGAGCGGTCACCACCGGGTCGGACGAGATCGCCGGCCACCTCCGCAAGCTGCGCAACTGGGGGAGCGACAAGAAGTACTACCACCCGGAGCTGGGCTTCAACTCGCGCCTCGACACTCTTCAGGCCGTGGTCCTCTCCGCCAAGCTGCGGCGCCTGGACGCCTGGAACGAGGCGCGGCGCCAGGCCGCGGCCCGCTATGACCGTCTCCTCGCCGGGATCGAAGGGATCGAGACTCCGCGGACCCTTCCGGGCAACGAGCACATCTGGCACCTCTACGTGGTCCGCGTCCCGCGACGCGACGATGTGATGGCGAAGCTCCAGGCCGAAGGGATCGGCGCCGGCATTCACTACCCGACGCCGCTCCACCTCCACGGCGCCCTGAGCGATCTCGGCTATCGCGAAGGGGACTTCCCTGTGGCAGAGAAGGCGGCGCGAGAGATCCTGTCGCTGCCCCTGTATCCGCACCTCACCGAAGAGCAGCAGGAACGGATCGCCCGCGTCCTGCTGAGGGCACTGTGACGCTCCGCAGCGTTTTTTTCATCCCGGTCTACAACCAGATCCAGGAGCTGCCTGGGCTGCTCGGCGAGCTGAGGGCCACGGATCTGCCGTGCGATACCCTTCTGCTCGTCAATAACGGCTCGGACGACGGTAGCGAATCGCTGATCCACGAGAGCGGCCTCCCATATCTCGACCTGCCGGAGAACCAGGGGGTGGGCCGCGCTTTCATGGCGGCGGCGGACTGGGGTCTGGAACGGGGCTACGACATCCTCGGCGTGCTGGCCGGGAACGGCAAGATGCTGCCCTCGGAGATGGAACGCGTGCTCGGTCCCATCCTCCGCGGCGAGGCCGACTATGTCACCGGCAGCCGCTTCCTCGCGGGCGGCGCCTCGCCCAACCTGCCACGGTTCCGTGAAACCAGCATCCCCGTGGTCAACGCGTTCGTCCGGCTGCTGACGGGCGCACGGGTGACCGACGCGACCTGCGGCTACCGGGCCTACCGGCTGGAGCTGCTGCGGCGGGCGGAGTTCGACTGGCACGCGCCGTGGCTCGACGCCTATGCGTTCGAGTACTATCTGTACGCCGAAGTCCTGCTCGACCGCCGCATCCGCTGGAAGGAAGCTCCGATCACGATGCGATACCCCCCACCGGGGCATCGCTACTCCAAGATCAAACCTTTCGTCGGCTGGTACGACATGCTCAAGCCCTGGGTGGTGGCCCGGCTCGACCGCAAGGGCTTTGCCGAGGAGCTCATCGCATGACTGTTGTTCGACGCATTCTCGTCACCGGCGCGGGCGGCACGCCCGCCACGAACTTCGTCCGCTCCCTGCGCGAGTCGCCGGAGCGCTTCCACCTGATCGGCGCCGACTGCAACAGATACTACCTGCAGCGCGCCGAGACCGACGAGCGCCATCTCGTTCCGGAGGCGGACGATCCCGACTACCTGGAGCTGCTCTGCGACCTCATAGCGGAGACCGGCGCGGAGCTGATCCATTGCCAGCCGGACCAGGAGGTGGCCGTGGTCTCCGCGAACCGCGACCGCCTGCGGACGCTGGGAGCGCGCACATTCTTTCCCGATCACCCGACGATCGAGATCTGCCAGGACAAGCTCGCTTCCTTCCTGCGCTGGAAGGAGGCGGGGCTCCGCGTCCCCGAAACCCTCCCGATTGCGACCAGCGAGGACCTCGACCGCGCCTTCGCAGAGCTCGGGCCGGAGATCTGGCTGCGGGCGGTCGTCAGCCCGGGCGGAGGCAAGGGGAGCTTGCGCACCAGCGATCCGGCCATGGCCCGCGCCTGGCTGGACTTCAACCACGGATGGGGCCGCTTCACCGCCGCGGAATCGCTGGAGAGCAACTCCGTCACCTGGACTGCTCTCTACAAGCAGGGCGAGCTGATCGTCGCCCAAGGGCGCGAGCGGCTCTACTGGGAGTTCGGCAACCGCGCCGTCTCCGGGGTCACCGGCCTGACCGGCACCGGCGTCACCATCTCCGACTCGCGGCTCGACAAGTTGGGCCAGCAGGCCGTGACCGCCGTCGATCCCCGGCCCGAGGGCATCTTCGCCGTGGATTTCACCTACGACCGCGAGGGCGTGCCGAATCCGACGGAGATCAACATCGGCCGCTTCTTCACCACCCATCTCTTCTTCACCCGCGCCGGCCTGAACCTGCCGTACCTGTTCGTGAAGCTGGCGTTCGACGAGCCGTACCCGGTGCCGGCCCGCCGCTTCAACCCACTCCCGTCGGGGCTCGCCTGGGTCCGCGGCATGGATTTCCTTCCGGTCCTGACCGACGTGGAGGCGATCGAACGGGATGCCGCCGCGCTCGAAGAACGCCGCCGACGGCTCAGCGGGAGGGCCGGTGCCCCCTAGCGCGGACGCCCTGCGGGGCCGGGTGGCCCTCCTCACCGGAGCGAGCTCCGGGATTGGAGCCGCCCTCGCCGACGCGCTCGCCAGCGCCGGAGCCAAACTCCTGCTCAGCGGGCGCGACTCGGCCCGGCTGGAAGAGGTCGCCGTCCGAACGCGCGTCGCCTCGCCCCGGGTGGAGACCGCCGCCGCCGACCTCGCCGACGAAGCGCAGGTCCGGTCTCTGGCCACGCATGTCCAGGAGACCTTCGGCCGGCTCGACCTGCTGGTGCATTCCGCAGGAGCCCTCCACTGGGGCGCCGTGGAGACCGCACCGGTGGAGGAGCTGGACCGGCAGCTTCTCCTCAACGTGCGGGCTCCGTACCTGCTGACGCAGATCCTGCTGCCTCTCCTGCGCGCCGCCCGTGGCCAGATCGTGTTCCTCAATTCCAATGCCGTGCGGAAGCCGGCCGCCGGCATGGCGGCGTACGCCGCTTCCAAGCACGCCCTCCTCGGCCTCGCGGACTGTCTGCGCGAGGAGATCGCCGCCGACGGCGTGCGTGTCGTCTCGGTCTTTCCCGGCCGTACGGCGACGCCCATGCAGCGGGAGCTGCGCCGCCTTGAAGAGCAGCCCTACGACCCCGCCGGCCTCCTCCAGCCGGAGGACGTGGCCGCTCTCGTAGTCGAAGCGCTCTCCCTGCCGCCTCGAGCTGAGGTGACCGACCTCTACCTGCGGCCCCACCGATGAGCTCCGGCCGGATCTTCCTCGATCTCGACGGCCCCGTCCTGGACGTCTCGGAGCGCTATCACCGGCTCCATTGCGACGTCGTCCTGGCGCGCGGCGGCAGGCCTCTTGACCGCGAGGACTACTGGCAGGCCAAGCGCGACCAGGTGCCGGAGGCGGAGATCCTCGCCCGCGCCGGCCTATCCTCTGCGGACATCAACAGCGCCGCGGCGCAGAGACTGCGCGAGGTCGAGACGCCGGGCTACCTGCGTCTCGATCGGCCGTGGCCCTGGACCGCCGCCGTCCTCGAAGAGCTGGCGCGCTTCGCTCCGCTGGTGCTCGTGACCCTCCGGCGGCATCCGGACCGCCTGGCCCGCCAGCTCGACGATCTCGGCCTAGAGCGCCGCTTCGACCAGATTGTGGCGGGAGCGGGCGACGACACGCCCGAGGCCAAGGCCAGCCTGCTGCGCGCCGGAGGTTGGGACGCCGCGGCCGGCTCGGTCTTTGTAGGTGACACCGAGGTCGATGTCGCCGGTGGCCGGGCTCTCGGCTTCCACACCATCGCCCTGCGCTGCGGCATCCGCAGCCCCGCCCGGCTGGAGGTCTGTGAGCCGGACTCCCTGCTCGACGACCTGCGCGATGTGCCAGGCCACCTGCGAGAGCTCGGCTGGGCTTATCGGGGGGGCTCGTGAGCCTGACGACCAACCAGCCGCCGCAGCACCCGCCGCGCCTCGTCGGACGCCAGGTCCACGGCACGGCAGGGTCGCGCCGGCCGGCTGCGGACTGCCTCCGGCGCGCCGCCGTCTCCGGTCAGAGGCGCCCAGGCGGAGAGCCGCGAACGCACCGGCCCGACGAAGTGCAGGGCGACCGGTCCCAGGCGCGGCGCGGCCTCCAGCTCCGGGATCGCCACCTGCGCGGGATCGAGCAGCCGGCAGCCGCCCTTCCCTCCCAGGAGTGCCCAGGCGGTCTGCTCCCTCCAGACCGGGGCGAACGCGAATTCCGGCCGCGCCAGGTACCAGCTCAGCAGATCCGGGTCCCAGGCGGCGGTGCGGAAGACCACGATTCCCGTATTGACCCGCCGCGGCAGGCGCAGCCGGCGGTGGCGCAGCAGGTGCCAGGAACGGACCGAGTAGGCGTTCTGGCGGTCGCTCATGAACAGCGCTCCCGCCCCGTCCTCCAGGCGGAAGAGCCCGGCGAACGGACAGAGGAACAGGACGTCGGCGTCGCAGTACGCCAGCTCCTCGCCGGCCAGCAGCGCGGCGTCCACCAGCTTGAGGGCCAGCGGGCTCTCTCGCCGGTAGGCCCGGAGGATTGGGTATGGAGCCAGCGCGTCCGCCACCCGCTCGTCCGCCTCGGCGCGGGAGACCACCTCGGGACCGTCCAGCTCCCCGGCGAGACGCTCCCGGTCCGCCTCGGTCAGCGTGCCGTCGTCGTGGAGGCGCAGGGCGAGCGGCTCGGCCGAGCGCCGCAGCAGGCTGCCCAGGCAGAGGACCGCCATGTCCACCTGACGGTGGCCGAGGAGGCTCGCGATCCGGCGCCCGCCGCCGGCCTGTTGCGGTGCCATGCCGCGCGCGATTCTAGCCCCGGACCCGGGCCGCGGCGGAGGATTCCGTGAGCGCGGCCTCCGCCCTGTACCGCCTGGCCAAGGCGGTGCGCAACTACCGCCACCCTTTCTGGCTCTTCGGGCAGCGCGCGCTCGGACGCGAGACCGTCACCATCGCCGACCGGGACACCGGCCTGCGCTTCCGCTGCCTGAAGGGGGCGGACCGGATGCTCGGCGAGATCTTCCACTCCCGGATCTACGACATCCCGGCCGCGCCGGTGCGCTCCGGCGATGTGGTGATCGACGTGGGAGCGAACCACGGCTTCGCCTCCTGCTGGTTCGCCCGCCAGGGCGCCCGCGTCTTCGCCTTCGAGCCCCATCCCGAGGTCTTCCGGCTCCTGGAGCAGAACGTGGCGGCCAACGGGCTCGCCGGTCGTGTCCGCACCTTCCAGGAGGCCGTGGCGGACCGGGAAGGGACCGCCGAGCTGCTGCTCAGCCCGGTCCTGGGCGGAGGGACCAGCACGCTCCACCCCGAGCTGGCGGAGCGCAACGCCCTGCCCGTCGCCGGGCGGGCCGAGGTGCGGCTGCGCAGCCTGCCGGCCGTGCTCCGCGAGCTCGGTCTTACCCGCGTCCGGCTCCTCAAGCTCGACTGCGAAGGGAGCGAGCTGGCGATCCTGCGCTCGCTCGACCGCGCCGTCCTCGAATCCCTGGATTCGCTGGCCATCGAATACCACCCCGAGGTCTATCCGGTCGCGGACCTCGTCGAGACCATCCTCTCCTGGGGCGACTTCCATCTGTCGAAAGCGGTCACCCTGGACGTGGCGAACGCCAACCTGCACGTTGTCAGCCGGCGGGTCCTGGAGGAGTGGGCTCGCGGCGTCTGCTACACTTCTGGCAAATTTCCGGATATTCCTGGAAGCACCTGAGCGCTCCGGCGGAGGTAAGCGGCAGTATGAACTGGTCTGAGAAGCACATCCTGGTCACGGGGGGAGCCTCGTTCATCAGCTCCCATCTCATCGACCAACTGGTCGAAAAGGGGGCACGCCGCATCCGCGTGGTCGACGATCTGTCGAGCGGCAAGGTCGCCAACATCCAGGGCCACCTCGACGCGGGGACCGTGGAGCTCCACCGCGAGGACCTGCTCGTCCCGGGCGTGGCCCAGCGGATGGTGAAGGGGATCGACGTGGTCTTCCACCTCGCCGCCATCCACGGCGGGCGCGGCTTCGTGGACCTCCACCAGGCCGCCTGCGCGCAGAACCTGGCCATGGACGGCATGCTCGTCAAGGCCGCCCACGAGGCCGGCGCCGGCAAATTCGTTTTCGCCTCTTCGGGCTGCGTCTATCCGAACCACCTGCAAAGGGACGTCACGCAGGAGCTCTACCTGACCGAGGACATGGTGGGACCGCCCTACGACGCGGACAACATGTACGGCTGGGCCAAGCTGATGACCGAGATGACGCTCAAGGCCTACGCCCGCGACTTCGGCCTCAAGTCGGCCTCCTGCCGGTTCTTCACCGTCTACGGCGAGCGCGGCGTCGAGAACCACGCCGTCATCGCCATGATCGCCCGCGCCTTCGTCCGCCAGGACCCCTTCGAGGTCTGGGGCGACGGCACCCAGGTGCGCAACTGGACCTACGTCGGCGACATCGCCCGCGGCATGATCCTGGCGGCCGAGAAGATCGACGACGGCACGGCCGTGAACCTGGGCACGGAGGAGCGCACGCGCGTCATCGACGCGGTCCGCGAGGTGCTCCGCTACACCGGCCACAGCGCGGAGGTCAAGCTCCTCCCCCACATGCCCACCGGGCCGCTCAACCGGGTGGCGAGCAACCGCCTCGCCCGCGAGCTGCTGGGCTGGGAGCCGCGCATGAAGTTCATGGACGGCCTGCACCGGACGATCGACTGGTATTTCGCAAGCCGCCAGCGCGAGGTGGTCAGCGGCTATCTCCAGGAGATGCTCACCGAGCGCTAGCCGGAACCCGCCGATGGACAGCGACACCAGGGGCGCCGCGGACAAGCTGTATTTCCGAGGGCTCGACAGCCTCCGCTTCCTCGCGGCGCTGTTCGTGGTGCTCGGCCACATCCCCATGAACCAGTCGGCGGTCGGCCTGCCCGACCATCACGCCGGCGTGGCCTTCTACCGCGGCATCTCCGCCGTCTGCTTCTTCTTCACCCTCAGCGGTTTTCTCATCACCTACCTCCTGCTCGAGGAGCACCGGCGGACGGGCGGCATCCAGGTGCGCAGCTTCTACCTGCGCCGGGTCTGCCGCATCTGGCCGCTCTACTTCCTCATCGTCTTCGCCGGGCTGATCGCCTACAACGCCCTGTTCCCCCGGCTCGGCATCCAGTACCCGGTGGCATACAGCCCGGGCCTGGCGCTGCTGCTGTACGTCCTCATGCTCCCCAACCTGATGAACAGCCTCTATACGGTCGGCGGGCTGCTCAACCCGCTCTGGTCGATCGGCGTGGAAGAGCAGTTCTATCTCGCCTGGGCGCCGGCGGTGAAGCGCTTCGCGCGCGTGCTGCCGTACGTCTGCGCGGCCGTGCTGGCGGTCTCCTTCGCCGTGTTCGTCATCAACGAGCTGGGCGGGCTGGGCGCCGCCGCTCCCTGGCTGAAGCGGTTCATCGGCCAGATCAAGCTCCACTTCATGGCCGCCGGCGCCCTCTGCGCCTGGTGCCTCCACAGGCACCGGGAGCGCCTGCTCGCCCTGCCGGTCTTTTCGAGCCGGATCGTGCAGCTCGCCCTCTTCGCCCTGCTGCTCGACTTCTACCTGCTCTACGGGATCCGCTGGGGCCTGTTCCTCGACGAGGCGGTGCAGCTCGTCCTCTACTCGTGGATCATCGTCACCGTCGCGGCCAACCCGCGCAATATGATCCCGGTGGAGAACCGGGCCTTCGACTATCTGGGGAAGATCTCGTACGGGCTGTACATGTACCACATGTTCGCCGTCTACCTGACCTCCGCGACGTTCAAAGCCACGACCTGGTGGCAGGGCCGGCCCGCGCTCTACATCGCGGCCTACTACGCCATGGCCCTCGGCCTGACCGCCCTCGCCGCTCACCTGTCCTACCGCTGGTTCGAGCTCCCCTTCCTGCGCCTCAAGGACCGGAAGTGGTCGCTGCCGGCCGCCGCTCCGCGCGCCGGAGTCGAAGCTGTCCCGGCTCCGTGAGGCGCCTGGTCTACCTCTGTGACTGGCTGCCGCCCGACTTCGGCGCGGTCGGGCAGTACAGTCTCCTCTTCGCCCGCGAGCGCGCCGCCGCCGGCGAGGACGTGACGCTCGCCGGGCTCTCCTCGGCCGCGGACTCCGTCGAAGAGGAGGCAATCGGCCAGGGGCGGCTCCGCATCGTCCGCCTCCACACCGAGGTCTACGACCGGGCGAATTTACGGCAGCGGGCGCTGTGGACCGCGCGGACCAATCTCGCTCTGATCCGGCGGCTCTGGCGGGAAATGCGCCAGTCCGACGAGATCCTGTTCACCGGCAGCCCGCCGTTCCTGGTCCACCTGCTGGTCCCGCTCAACCTCCTCCTGCGCAAGCCGTTGACCTACCGCATCACCGATTTCCATCCGGAGTGCCTGATGGCCGAGATGGGCCGGGCGCCGGCCGCGCTGCGCCTCCTTCACCGCTGGACCGTGGCCTTGCGCCGCCGGGTCGACCGCTTCGAGGTGCTCGGCGAGGACCAGCGCCGGCGCCTGCTGGAGATCGGGATCGACCCCGGAAGGATCTTCCTCAAGCGCGACCCCTCGCCGGTCGAGATCCCGCCGGACATCCGGCCGCTCGACCTGCCGGAGGAGCTGCGCGGCAAGCGCGTCCTTCTCTACTCCGGCAACTTCGGCGTGGCCCACGATCATGAGACGTTTCTCGCGGGGTACCATCGGCACCACCGCGAAGGCTCGGGAAAAGTCGTGCTCTGGCTCAACGCCACGGGCGCCAAGGCCGACCGGGTCGAGGAGGCCCTGCGCCGCGAGGGGCTGCCGGTCCACCGCGGCCGGCCGGTCCCGCTGGAGCTGCTGCCGCGGCTGCTCGTCACGCCGGATGTCCACCTGATCACCCTGCGCGACGAATTCGTCGGCTACGTCCTCCCCTCCAAAGTCCACGGTTGCGTCCGCTCCGGCCGCCGGGTGCTCTTCATCGGCAGCGAGCGGTCCGACGTCCACCTCCTCTGCGCCGAGGGGCTCCCCCTGGGCCGCTACCGCCGGGTGGACGTGGGCGATGCGGCCGGCGTGGCCCGGGCTCTCGACGAGATCGCCGAAACACCTTGACTCATACATATTTGGCATTCAGAGCGTTTTCGCGTATCATCGCGGCAGCTTCCCAGTAATGGACTTGGAGCGCTGTGGCTGTAGCCGCGCAGGAGAGCGGCGCTGTACATGGACGACATCCTTTTCTACGCCCTCGGTGCGGCCGTGATCGCCGCCCTCCTCACCGACCTGATGGTGCCCGCCGTGGCGCGCTTGGCCGTGGCTCTGCGCGCGCTGGATCACCCCGGCGAGCGGAAGCAGCAGGCCTCCGCCGTGCCCCGCCTGGGCGGCGTGGCGATCGCCATCGGCCTGGCGCTCGGCGGTGGTATGACCGCGATCTCGCGCTGGGGCGAGTGGGACGGGCTCCAGCGCAGCGAAATCGTGGCGCTGGCGCTCGGCACCGGGCTGGTCTTCCTGGTGGGCGTTGTCGACGACCTGCTCGGCGTCTCGGCGGCCAAGAAGTTCCTCGTCCAGATCGCCGCCGCCTGGCTGCTGGTGCGGATCGGCTGGTCCTTCGAGGTCCTGCGGCTCCCCGGTGTGGGCGAAGTCGAGCTCGGCCTCTTCGGCGGCGTGCTCTCGGTGATCTGGATCGTCGGCGTCACCAACGCGATCAATCTGCTCGACGGCCTCGACGGGCTCGCCGGCGGCGTGGTGGCGATCATCTCGACCAGCCTGCTCGGCTACGCGATCCTCCAGGGCAACGCCGGCACCGTACTGCTGATGGCGGCCACGGCCGGCTCGTGCATCGGCTTCCTGCGCCACAACTGGGAGCCGGCGAAGATCTTCATGGGCGACTCGGGCTCCCTGACGCTCGGGTTCCTGCTCGCCGCGGCGACCGTACACTCGTCGCTCAAGGCGTCGGCGGCCGTGGCGATCCTGGTGCCGATCCTGGCCCTCGGCCTGCCGGTGCTCGACACGCTGCTGGTGATGGCGGTCCGCTTCCTCGACCGTCCGCACGGCGCGCTGGCCACCCGCTTCCTGCGCATGTTCCACGCCGACCGGCAGCACCTGCACCACCTGATGACCCACTTCGGCGGCACCCGTACCCGGATTGTTACGACCCTCTACGTCGTCACACTCTCCTTCTGCGCCATGGCTCTGTACATAGCCTCCACGGGCGAGACGATCCTGGGAATCGCCCTCGTCGGGCTGGAGCTCCTGATCGTCCTCGGCATGCGCAAGGTGGGCCTCGCCCGCGGAGCCCGGCAGCTCGCGGAAGCCCAGCGCAAGCAGCTCGAGGCCGGAGCCCTCACCCTCGCGCCCGAGCCGCCCGCCAAAAGAGTCTCCCACCTCCGCCGCGTCAGCTAGCGGCCCGCCAGACCCGCGGAACGGGTCTCTCATTCCGAGTAACGCGCCTTACGACCGGTTCAGAGAGCTGCTAGGCTCTGTCCTGAATTGGAAACCAAGGAGGCGCGATGACCGTGACGACCTCGATCCTCGTGAGAGTCCAGGCCAAAGGCGGCAAATTTCTCGCCGACGATATCGGCGGAGCCGAAGTGATGGTCCGGGACGCCCTGACCGGCGAGCGGCTCGGAGGCGGTCTCGCCCAAGGCACCGACTCGGGCAATCTCGCCTCGTCCTATACAGCCGGCGCCTCTCCGAGCGTCATCGTCACTCCGGGCGATCCGCCGGCGGTCCAGTGGCTTGTCCCTGACGAGACCACCTCGCACCTCCGACTCGATCTTCCGATCTGCCGCCCCACTCTCCTGGAGATCTCCGCCTGGGGACCGCTCGGCGGTCTGCAATCGGCTCACCGGGTCACAGCCACCCAGTGGATCGTCCCCGGCCAGAAGCTCGACCAGCCGCCGGGCTTCATCCTTCTGATCCCCGGCCTGATCGTCCAGGTCCTCTCACCACCGACCCACCTGACCATCACCTCCCTGCCGCAGACCGTCTCCTTCGAGGCCAACGTCGCCATGATGTGCGGCTGCCCGATCGCGGACGGCGAGCCCTGGCTCCCGGCCGACTTCGACGTCACCGCCTCGATCGGCCCCGCGGGCCAGCCTGCCGACACGGTCCTCCCTCTCGCCTACACCGGCACCACGAGCCTCTTCTCCGGCACCTGGCAGGTCACCCAATCCGGCTTCTACCAGGCCGCCGTGACCGCCATCCAGAAGAGCACCGGCAACACCGGAACCGGGACGGTGACATTCTTCGTGAAGACCTAGAGGTGGCGCGGAGTCGACGATGGACCGTTGACGATGGACAACGGAACGTCGTCAACCGACAACGTGGCGTTGTCGACCGACAATGGACCATTGACGATGGTCGACGCTCCGTCGTCAACCGACGATGGACCGTTGACGATGGACAACGGAACGTCGTCAACCGTCAACGTGACGTTGGCGGCCGTCAATGGACCGCTGACGATGGTCGACGCTCCATCGTCAACCGACAATGGACCGTTGACGATGGACAACAGAACGTCGTCCGCCGACAACATCGCGTTGGCGGCCGACAACGAACCGCTGTCGATTGTCGACGCTCCGTCGTCCACCGACAATGGAGCGTTGACAATGGACAACGGAACGTCGTCCGCCGACAACGTCGCGTTGGCGGCCGACAACGGACCGCTGTCGATTGTCGACGCTCCGTCGTCCACCGGCAATGAACCGTCGACGGCGGACAACGGACCGCTCGGTGGCGGCGGAGCATCGTGGCAGCCTTCGAGGCCCGCAGCCCAAACACAAACGGCCGGCCCGAAACTCCGGACCGGCCGCCGTTATCGATCAACGCCGGCGGGGACTGGCCGCCGGCAGAGAGCGGCTTTAGTACATGCCGCCCATGCCGCCGCCCATGCCACCGCCCGGCATGCCGCCGCCCTTGCCCTTGTCGTCCTCCTTGATCTCGGACACCATGGCCTCGGTGGTCAGCATGAGGCCCGCGATCGAGGCGGCGTTGAGGAGAGCGGTCTTGGTGACCTTGGCCGGGTCGATGACGCCGGCTTCCACCAGGTCCTCGAACTTGCCGGTCGCCGCGTTGAAGCCGCTGGTGCCGTTGCCCGTCAGGAGCTGACGGACGACCACGGAGCCCTCTTCGCCGGCGTTGGCCGCGATCTGGCGGGCCGGCTCCTCGAGAGCGCGGCGGACGATGTTGACGCCCACCCGGACGTCGCCCTCGGCCTGGATGCCCTCGACGGCCTTGATGGCGCGCAGCAGGGCCACGCCGCCGCCGGGGACGATCCCCTCCTCGACGGCCGCCTTGGTGGCGTGCATCGCGTCCTCGACGCGAGCCTTCTTCTCCTTCATCTCGGTCTCGGTCGCGGCGCCGACCTTGATCACCGCCACGCCGCCGACCAGCTTGGCCAGCCGCTCCTGCAGCTTCTCGCGGTCGTAATCCGAGGTGGTCTCCTCGATCTGGTTGCGGATCTGCTTGACGCGGCCCGCGATCGCCTCGCGGCGCTTGGAGTCGTCGGAGTCGGTGACGATGGTGGTCTCGTCCTTGGTCAGCACGACCTTCTTGGCGTCGCCCAGGTCGTTCCACTGGACGCTCTCCAGCTTGATGCCGAGGTCCTCGGTGATGACCTTGCCGCCGGTCAGGGTGGCGATGTCCTCCAGCATGGCCTTGCGGCGGTCGCCGAAGCCCGGCGCCTTGCAGGCCGCGACGTGGAGCGTGCCGCGCAGCTTGTTGACCACCAGGGTCGCCAGGGCCTCGCCCTCGACGTCCTCGGCGATGATGAGCAGCGGACGGCCCTGCTTGGCCACCTGCTCGAGGATCGGGAGCAGGTCCTTCATGGAGCTGATCTTCTTCTCGTTGAGCAGGATCTTGCAGTTCTCGAGGACCGTCTCCATGCGCTCCGCGTCGGTCACGAAGTAGGGCGACAGGTAGCCGCGGTCGAACTGCATGCCCTCGACGACCTCGAGGGTGGTCTCGAGGCCGCGGGCCTCCTCGACCGTGATCACGCCGTCTTTGCCGACCTTCTCCATCGCCTCGGCGATGATGCGGCCGATCTCCTCGTCGTTGTTGGCGGAGATGGTGCCGACATGGGCGATGTCCTTGCCCTCGACCGGACGGGCCTGCGAGTCGATCTGGGCGACCGCGGCCTTGACCGCCATCTCGATGCCCCGCTTGATCTCCATCGGATTGGCTCCGGCCGTCACGTTCTTGGAGCCCTCGCGGTAGATCGCCTGGGCGAGCACGGTCGCGGTGGTGGTGCCGTCGCCGGCCACGTCGGAGGTCTTGGAGGCGACCTCGCGCACCATCTGCGCGCCCATGTTCTCGACCGGATCGGAGAGCTCGATCTCCTTGGCGACGGTCACGCCGTCCTTGGTGATGGTCGGCGAGCCGAACTTCTTCTCGATGACGACGTTGCGGCCCTTGGGGCCGAGGGTCACCTTGACCGCGTCGGCGAGCTTGTTGACGCCCCGCAGGATCGCGGCGCGCGCGTCCCCGGAGTAAATGATCTGCTTGGCCATTTCTTATACACCTCCCAGTGTCTGGATCTCGAATTCAGGACGGAAGCGGATCAACGGTGGCCGTTGGAGCCGATCACGGCGAGGATCTCGTCCTCGCGCAGGATCACGTAGTCGTTGTCCTCGATCTTGATCTCGCTGCCGGAGTACTTGCCCATCAGGATGCGGTCGCCGGCCTGGACATCCATCGGCGCGCGCTTCCCGTCCTCCATCAGCTTGCCGGGGCCGACGGCGATGACCTCGGCCTCCTGCGGCTTCTCTTTGGCGGTGTCGGGGATGATGATGCCGCCCCGGACCTGCTCCTGGGTCTCGATGCGCTGGACCAGAACCCGATCATGCAACGGACGGATGTTCACGTTCACGGCTCTCTACCTCCTTCACATGGATGCAACAGAATTGTCGTGTTGGTGGTCACCGCAGGGGGCTGTTAGCACTCGACGGCGGCGACTGCTAACAGTGTAGAGAGGGGAGCGCGGGCTGTCAAGCCCTCCGCTTGCGCCTTCCACACAGCCGCCTCCTCCCTCACTGGGGCGGACGGGGAAAGGCGCGGAGAAAGAGAAGAGGGGTGGAGGAAGTGGCGGCGGGGTGCCGCCACTTCCGGGGCACCGGTTACGGCTGGACGGGCTCGACGACCAGCGCCGGATCGCCGAGGATCGTCCAGCCGACGAGGACGTCGCGCATCTCCGGATGCTGCCGGGCGAGATCCTGCTTGGCCGCCACCAGGGCATCGCCAAGGGTGACTCCAGGCTGGACGACCCGCGGCAGGTACCGCTGGCCGAGCTCGATGTCCGACCGGCTGTTGGTGAGCGCGGTCGCGCCCAGCACCGCCGCCGCCCCCTGGTTGCCCGAGAGCATCAGGGCGTGTCCCAGGGTGTTGACTGTAGGGTGGACGTAGTAGGTGTTCCAGCACCCCCACTGCGCCACCACCGAGGGCCGGCCGGCGTTCTGGAGCTGGACGGCGTGCGGGCTGGCGAACAGGATGCTGAACGACCACACGTTGTAGCTCGAGTGGCCGAAGTACTGCGTGAAGGCCACACCCTGATTGAGGGCGTCGACGACCTGGGCGCGCGCCACGGGCACCCCGAGGGCGTCCATGTCCACGTGCTCGACGCTCCAGCCCGCGCCCAGCCCCTGCAGCATCTGGTGGCTGATCTGCGAGAAGGAGATCCGCTCCACGCTGTCCTCGCGGTCCGCGGCGGCCAGGAAGGTCCGGGGGTAGCTCTTCGCCTCGTAGGCCAGGGTCTTGGCGATCACCGCCGCCAGCTCCTGGCTCGTCCGCACCGGCAGGCGCCCGACGGGCACATCCGGGACCGCGTCGCCGTCGACGTCGCCGAACAGCGGGTCGGCCGGCACGAAGGTGAGACCGCCGGCCGGGACGTAGAGCGACGGGATGAAGCTCAGCGACCCGACCCCGAGGTCGTTCTTGTAGTCGTACGTGTCGCCGCCGACCAGCACGACGTAGCGCGTCCCCTTCTCGCGCACCGCGTGCGCCACGTACTGGCGGATGGCCTCCGGGTCGACCATGCCGTTGCTCAGGTTCTCGTAGATCTGGTCGACGTCCACCACCTGGGCGGTCAGGCCCTGGGATTCCCGATGCTCGACGAGCGGCTCGACGCCCGCGGCGAAGTCGGGGTGGGAGATGACCAGGTACTCGGCGCTGCCGGTGAAGATGTCTTCCCGCGGCGGAGCGGCGAGGATCTCGGGCTTGAGCTTGCGCGCCGCCGTCGCGACCACGTAGTCAGCGGCCTCATCGGCGCCGGCGAAGGTGACGGCGAAGCTGCCGCCGCTCCCGGTCACCGCCGGTCTGGCGAGGCGCTCCATCCGGCTGCCGCGGAGGCGGTAGACGGTGACGTCGCCGCCCGGCAGGTTGCCGACGGTGAAGGCCTGGGCGGCCTCGCCCCGGAAGCTCAGGCGGCCGTCCCGCGCGAGCAGCCGCCGCGGATAGGTGATCTGGTAGGCGTTGAGGCCGATGATGTCCCAGGCGACGCCCAGGTCGAGCGGCAGCCGCAGGTCGACCTGATTGGCGCCCGCCCGCAGCAGATCGGCGGGGATCTCGACGCTCACCGCATAGGTCTGGCTGCCGTTGAACCTGACGTCGGCCAGCTCTGTGCCGTTGAGCGAGGCGATCACGTGGTGGTCGGGGCTCTTGTCCGGCCAGTCGGTGATCCCCCACAGGTCGATGCCCAGCTCGGCCGGTCCGGCGCTCCCCGATGGATCGATTACCGGATCGGTCACCGGGATCGACAGCGAGAAGCTCGCGGGGCTGAAGATCGCCATCAGGTCCTGGTCGTACCAGGGATCGGCCCCCGGAGCCCCCGGATTGTAGGCGCGCTGGAGCTCGACCCGCGCCGTCTCCTGGTAGACGGTCACCGGATTGCGGAGCTGCGAGGCGGGCGTGTTGTCCGCGGTCGACCGCAGGGCGGCTCCGGGATCGACACGCAAGGTGTAGTGGTTGCGGTCGCTGTACAGGCTGCTCGCCGCCTTGCCGTAGAACTCGATCGCCTCGCCCGGGCCGAAGGTGCCGGAGCCGTCGACGAAGATCGGCACCGCCCCGTTCCGGTCGAAGAGGGCGACCTGGGTGAGCGGCACCTTGCCCATGTCGATGCCGGCCGCCTTCAGGTCCTCGAAGGTGACCCGGTAGAGGCCGTCGCCGGCGACCACCAGGCGGACGGACGGGATGTCCCGCTTCTTCCAGGAGCCCTGGCGCCGGTCGAGCTTCGCCTGGTGCTCCCGGCGGATGGACGCCCAGGGGATGGACTGCATCGCCGCCGGCTGCGATACGTCCCACTCCCCGAGCGGGAACGGACCGTGGACGTGCTCCCGGCCCTTCGTGTCGACGTCGACCAGGAGGAACGCCTCGGCCGCGGCCGGCGCCGCCTCGAAGTGATAGGTCCGTGGAGCCACCGAGTTGACGGCCTGCGATGGGATCAGCTCCTCGTGGAGGGGCTGCCACTGCTCGTCGATCAGGCCGAAGAGGAAGAACCCGGCGTTGTCCGTCTCGGTGTCCGTCGTCCAGGTGAAGAGGAGCCCGCCGTCCGGACCGGTCTCGGCCAGGAACGAGGACAGGGTCACGGGCAGCGGCGTGGGGTCGTACCGGTAGCCGAAGTTGAGGCCGGTGATGGCGTTGGACCCGGTCGCGACCGCCGCGGTCCGGCTGTTGCAGGTCGCGCACACACCGGCTTCGTCGGGGTCGCCGGTCTGCGCGTACGAGACCGGCAGGGTCGAGGTGGCCACGACCACCACGTAGTTGCCGGCCGCCACCGCCGAGAAGACGTAGACCCCCGAGGCGTTGGTGAGGACGCTCGTGAGGCGCGCGCCGTCGGCCGGGTCGCCGTCGCCGTTGGGATCGCTCCACAGCTCGACGCGGACGTTGTCGAGCCGCGGCTCGCCGCCGTCGATCACGCCGTTGGCGCTGGCCCCCGAGCTGTCGTCCCACACGGTGCCGGTGATCGAGCCGGTGGGCGCGTTGGCGATGCCGTTGTTGGCGCTGGCGCTGACCGGCGTCGGCGTCTCGGTGCTGGCGGCGTAGGCGGTGTTGGAGATCTGGGAGATGCCCACGGGCAGCGGGTTGTCGGCGCTGACCCGGAAGCGCACGGTCATCGACTCGCCGGCGAGCAGGGAGTAGCCGCTCGCCGCCGGGACGAGCGCCGCGGGCGAGCCGCCGGCCACCGGACCGGCGGTGGTCCGGACGGCCCGCTCGACCACCACGTCGTCGATGTAGAAGTACTCGCCCGTGTTGTTGAGCGCCGCCGTGGTCGAGAACGTGACCGCCTGTCCGTTGGTGAAGGTCGAGATCGTACAGGAGATCGCGGCGTAGGCGGCGTCGGTCTGGTCGTTTGCGACGCCGCCGGGGTTGCCGGAGCAGGCGGTGCCCGTCAGGCCGGTGCTGGTGAGGGTGCCCAGCGTGGTGCCGCCGACGCTGATCGTCAGGGGATCGCCGGAGTCGATGCCGGCCCGGCGGACGTTGAAGCGCAGAGTGGCCCGGTAGAAGCCGGACAGGTTGACGCTGCGCGAGGCGCTCTCGGTCTTCGAGAGCTGCACGCTGTAGTCCCCGAGGTCCACGACGCGCGTGTTGGAGCCGCTCCAGGAGTTGACCCAGGCCGTGGTGCCGTCGCTGCCGCTCGGATAGTCGGTGCCTGCCCCGCCGTCGAAGTTGTCGGCGTAGGTGGTGACGGTGTCGGTGCGGTAGGAGACGACGGTGCTCGTGCCCGCCACGTAGGTCGTGCCGGTGGGCACGGCGTCGCTCAAGGTGACGTTGTTCAGGGTGGCGGTGCCGGCGTTGCTCACCACCATCGTGTACTCGAGGACGTCGCCCGGGTCGACCAGGCCGGCGGCGCCGCCGTCGGTGACGATCGAGGAGCTCTTCGTGATCCCGATGGACGCCGCGGTGACGGTGACGTCCTCGTCGGCCTCCGGATCCTGGCCGGTCGGCGTGTCGGCATCCTGAGCCGTCGTGCCCGCGTCATCGACATAGGGGTCGCCGGCGTCCAGGCTGCCGTTCAGGCTCGAGTCGAAGCGGGCCCGGGCGGTGTTGTCGTAGGTCCCGGCCGCCGTGCCGGCGGGCACGTTCACCACGTAGGTGATGGTGACCGCCGTGCCCGCGGGCAGCGTCCACTGTCCCCAGGTGAGGCTGGTGGCGCCGGCCACCGGGTCCGCGGGAGTCGTGCTGGTGCGCACCACCCCGGCGTCCGCGGTGATCGAGAAGCTGGCCAGCGTCCAGCAGGTGCCCGGGCAGGAGGCCCCTTCCGGCATCAGGATGTCGCTGACCTCCACCCGCTGCGCGCTGACGGCGCCGGTGTTGCGCACCGTGACCACGTAGGTCGCCTGGCCGCCGGCCCGGGTGGTCGGCGTCGTGGTGTCCTTGTCGATTTCGAGCTTCGCCGGTTCGCGGAAGCCGAAGTCGAGAGTGAGGTCGGTGAGGCCGGTCAACGGGATGGTGATCGTCGTCTGCTCGTTGCAGGTGCCGCAGACCCCGGCGTCCTTCTCATAGGTCTGGGCGTAGCCGTTGAGCGCGGTCGCCGGGGTGAGATCGATCAGGTACTGCGCGGCCGCCAGGTTGCCGAAGGTGTACAGACCGTCGGCGTCGGTGGTCACGAAGGACACGAACGAGTAGCCGCCGGTGCTGCCGAGCGGCCGGCTGTACAGGACGACCGTGACTCCCGAAATGCCGGGCTCTCCGGAATCCTGGATGCCGTCCGCGTCGGTGTCGTGCCACACGCGGTCGCCGAGCACGTTGGGCGGGCGCACGCCGAAGTCCGCGAAGATGATGTCCTGGGCCGCCGCCAGGTTGGCGCCGTACTGGCCGTCCAGCGTGGAGTCCGGGTCGGCCGTGAAGTTGGTGCTCGGCAGATCGGTGTCCATGCTGTCGACCCGCACCACGTACCGGCCGGGGGTCAGGCCGGTGAACTGGTAGGAGCCGGCGTTGCCGTTCACGGTGGACGTCACCTGGGTGGCGACCAGCGTGTCGCCGGCCGAGAAGACCCCGTTGGCGTCGTTGTCGCGGTAGAGCTGCACTGTGACGTTGTTGATCCCCGGCTCATTGGTCGACTGACCGCCGTCGCCGTTGTCATCGCGGAAGACCCGGTCGCCGATCGTGGCGCCGGGACCGAAGCCGAAGTCGGCGGCCTCGTACTGCTGGTTGGCCCCGAGATTGACAGCGTGCGGGTCGGTGCCGCCCGACAGGACGTAGCGGTTGCCGTAGGCGTCGGACGGGATCTGCGCGTCGGTCTGGTCGACGTCGACCAGGTAGCGGCGGACCGGCAGGTTGTAGAAGTGGTAGAGGCCGGAGGAGTCGGTGACGGTGGTGCCGACGACGGCATCGCCGGCGTCGATCACGCCGTTGGCGTTGCCGTCTTCGTAGAGAGTGAGGGCGATGTTGAGCAGGCCGGCCTCGCCCGGATCCTGCAGGCCATTACCGTTGGCGTCCCTCCACACGAAGTCGCCGATCGAGCCGAAGCCGGTCGGCCGGTAGCCGAAGTCGGCGGTGAGCACCGCCGTGCTGCCGTTCGTCGTCACCCGCGCCCTGCCGTCGCAGGCCGTGCAGACGCCGGCCTGGTCGGGGTCCTGGGTCTGCGACAGGCTGGTGTAGGCGCCGGTGAAGTCGGGATCGCCCTGGTCGACCTGCACGATCCAGGTCCCCGCGGGCAGGGAGCTGAACAGGTAGTTGCCGCTGGCATCGGTCGAGGTGACCGCGCGCACCACGTCCACGTCGTCGGCGTTGCCGCAGATCGTGTCGGTGCCGCAGTCGCGCACGCCGTCGCCGTTGATGTCCCGGATCAGCGTGAGGGTGACGTTGGCGATCCCCTCCTCGCCCGAATCCTGGGTGCCGTCGCCGTCCCAGTCGGCGTAGAGGGTGTCGCCGATCGATGAGTTGCCCGTCCGGCGGTAGCCGAAGTCGTAGGCCCCGTAGACGTTGCCGCCCGAGATGGAGACGGCCGCCTTGGTGTTGTCGCAGGTGGTGCAGGGGGTTCCGGCCTGGTCGGGGTCGCCGGTCTGCTGCCAGGCCTGCGGCGCGGCGAGCGCCGGCAGCGAGGTCGTCACCACCACCACCGACCAGTTGCCGTTCGCCACGTTGACGAAGCGGTAGCGGCCCGAGGCGTCGGTGGTCACCCGCGGGCAGGTGGAGCCCACCACGCACACGCCGTCGCGCAGGTCGACGGTGACGCCGGAGAGCGCGGGCTCGCCCGGGTCCTGCACGCCGTCGCCGTCGTAGTCCTCCCACAGGGTGCCGAAGACGACGTTGCCGATGCTGTAGCCGAAGTTGTTGTTGGTGAAGTCGTCGTCCGCCGGGTTGCCGTTGGACAGGGTGAGGGCCAGCCCAGCGGTGTTCCGGTGGTCGCAGGTGGTGCAGGGGACGGCGGGCTGGTCGGGGTCGCCGGTCTGCGTCGCTCCGGACCCGGGCAGGGTGGTCGTCCGCACCTGCACCCGGTAGGAGCCGGTGGCCAGGCCGGTGAAGCGGTAGAAGCCGGTGGCGTCCGTGACGGTGGTCGGGCAATTCGACCCTGCAGTGCAGGTTCCGTTGAGCAGCTCGACCGTGACGAACGGGATGCCGGCCTCTCCGGCGTCCTTGACGCCGTTCGGGGTCGTGCCGAGTTCGGCCCAGACATAGCCGGAGATTGAGCCGCGCGGATCCACCTGATGGGTGGCCGTGGCGGTGGCGTCGTTGACCGCGCCGCCGTCGAAGAAGACGGCGTTGGTCACCGCTTCGGTGTTGATGTGGCTGACCACGTCGGACTCGCCGTCGCCGTTCGTGTCCTGCTCGGCGGCCAGGAAGCGGACCGTCACCGTCTTCGTCTGCTGGGCGCGCAGCGGGCCCAGGTCCCAGGCCAGCGTGCCGATGCGGTTGGGGGCGGTCCCGGCGACCGTCGAGCTCGACGGCGTCAGGGTCGCGTCGAGGAACTGCAGCACGTCGGCGTCGTAGGTGTCGGTCATCGGCACCGAGCGCATGTCGTCGCTCGGCGCGCCGCAGAGCTCGGTGGTGGTGGCCCGCAGGCCGGCGGCGTCGAGGAACAGGACGACGTTGTCGGAGCCGCCGGTGTGCTTGAAGGTGAACGACACCCGGGCGCCGGCCACCTCCGCGAAGCTCGTCAGGATGGAGGTGACGTTCAGGGTGAAGGTCTTGACGTTGGCGGCGCCCACCGCGGTGTTCAGGCTGGCGGTGGAGATCGTGCCGGACAGCGTCTGGCCGCCGACCACATCCGTAACCGTCCAGTCGAGGTCGTCGTTGATCAGGTTGTTGCCGACATAGAGGGGGATCAACAGCTCGACCGTGCTGAGGGTGCCGCCGGGGTTGCCGATGCCGAACGTCTGGAGGCTGAGGTCGTCGCCGCTGCCCGACTCGCCGCCGCGGGCGTAGAGCCCGTCCGGCCCCTGCGCGCCGGCGGCGTTGCCGGGGTCGGTGAACGACGAGGTGCCGAGCGCCTGCTCGGCCCAGGCGGTGTAGGTGCAGGCCGCGTTGGCCGGGCGCACGTTGGTGGCGCTCAGCGTATAGGTGACCACCTGCCCCTCGGTCGAGGTGGCCGACGACGTGCGCGTCTTGGCGATCACCAGCGAGGGACCGAATCCGTAATCGGCGGTGGCGAAGGTCTGCCCCGCCGCGAGGCCGGTGACGGCGATCACGTCGCTGGGGAGCGACGGGACCGGCGTCGTCAGGCGGAACCCGGTCGGGACATCGGAGTCGTTCTTGTCGCCCCCCACCAGGTAGTTGCCGGCGGCCAGACTGGCGAAGCAGTAATTGCCGCTGCCGCCGCAGCCGCTGCCGGCGGCGCCACTGGTAGTGGTGGCGACGGCCAGGTCGTCGGCATCCAGCGCGCCGTCGCCGTCGCGGTCCCAATAGAGCGTCAGGCGGATGTTGCCGAGCACCGTCTCGCCGGCGTTCTGCACGCCGTTGTTCGCATTGGCCGCGGTGCCGGCGCCGTCGTCGCGGAACACCGTGTCGCCGATGCGGGCCGTGCCGAGCACCGGGATCGCGGCGCTGGCCTCGAGGTAGGGCGGCGAGTCGCCGAAGCTCGCCGTCGCCGTGTTGAGGATCACCGGGTCGCCGCTGTACGGGTTGTTCACCGTGACGCCGAAACCGACCGTCCCCGAGGCGCCGGCCGGGAGGGGCGCCTGGAGCCGCCACATCAGATGGGTGACCAGCGATGCGGCCGGCTCGGTGCTCGTCCAGGTGAGGCCGTTGTCGATCGAGTAGAGGACCGAGACGCCGCAGCAGGCGAACGAGGCCGTGGCGGTGCCCGCCACATACCGGGTGCCGGTCGGGATCTTGTCGCGGATCACCAGCGGCACGCCGAGGTCGGGGGCACCGATCGGTACGCTCTCGTTGTTCGCCAGGGTCATCGAATAATTGAGCGTCTCGCCGGCCGAGGCCCGGCCGTCCAGCGGCGAGGTGTCGGCGACCGCCTTGGTCAGGGTGGAGCTCGGCTCGACGCTCACCAGCGAGCCGACGTCGGTCCCGTAGTCGCCGGCGAACTTCTCGTTGTCGAAACCCGAGGCGGCCTCCTGATAGGGGGTCAGCGGGACGGCGCAGGCACCGTCCAGGCACAGGAAGGTGTAGTACACGACGCCGGTGATGTTGGTGTTGTTCGGCGGCAGGTCCGTGAAATAGAGCTGATCGACGAAATCGAGGTACTGCGTGCCGCCGCTGGAGAGATTCATCTGGAGCTGCCCGGAAGTCTTGACCAGCCGGAAGCAGGCCGGGTTCCATCCGGGATCGCCGATCGGCTGCAGGAACGCGTTGTAGTCCGGCGCGCCGTCGCCGTCGTTGTCGAACCCGAAGTTGACGTTCCCCAGCCGGTAGTTGATGCCGTTGGTGACCACCGTCTGGCCGGGGAAGCAGGTGGACGGCTCGTTGAACCAGGCGCCGCCGTTGGGAAAGATCTTGTTGGCGACCGCCGAGATCTCGTTGCGCATCGTGACGCGCCAGGTGGCGTCGGCCGCCGCTCCCTGGGCGCTGGTCCCCCAGACGTCGAACGGCAGCCAGAGGTCGTCGTTGGGGTCGTTGCCGGCGCACCACACCGGCGAGCCGCAGGTATCCGGGTTGGAGCGCCGCGGGTAGGTGAAGCTCCAGTACTGCCAGGAGCATTCGCCGACGTCGAGAGTCCCGATGTAGCGGGTGGCGTCCACCAGGTCGCCGAGATGGGCCAGGCTGTAGGTGCCGGTGTTGGCCAGGCAGGAGCTGGTGAGCGCCACGTCGTTGGCCGCCGCGGCGCTGTCGCGCACCGGATAGACCCCCGGCGTATGGCCGGTGAAGCTGCCGATGGATCCCACGACGTCGGTCAGCGGAGCGTCGCCAAAGTTGCAGAAGCCGGCGCCGACCGTCGCGACCTGCGGCGCGTAGGTCGAGGGCGAGCAGACGTTCGAGTCGACGATGACGTTGTAGGGCGCGTTGAGACGGATGCTCAGCGAGCCGGCGCCGAAGGCCGGCTGCGCGGCCCCCCAGAGCAGGAAGCAAACCGATGAAAGAAAACAGAAACGCTTTTGATGTAACATGATACATCTTCTCCCGGACAACTCACACGTCTCCGCTCGGCTCGACGCGAGGCTCAGATCAGGTAGTGGCGGATTCCCTAGAGTAGCATTGTCCGCCGAATTCTTCCATTCTGCATCTGGCAATGAGCACCCTTTTCGCAGAGATTCGCCTGGACGGAGCCCCGGCCGGCGATCTTTCTCCGCTCTTCCTGGCCTCCGCCGAGCCGCCGGGCGACGGCGACACGGTGCGCTCCTGGGGGTGGGCGGCGCTCGGTTGCCGGGCGTTCTGGTCGACCCCCGAAGAGACCGGAGAGCGCCAGCCCCTCGTCGATCCGGCGGGCCGCTCCGCGCTGTTGTTCGACGGCCGCCTCGACAACCGTGAGGAGCTGGTCCACGACCTCGGCCTCACCGGGGAGGAGGCCGCGCGAACCAGCGATGCCGCGCTGGTCTTGCGCTTTCTGGCCGGCGGACGCTGGGACGCCTTGGAGCGTTTCATCGGTCCCTGGGCGCTGCTCCTCCTCGATCTCCGGGAACGCGCGGCTCACCTGGCGCGCGACCCGACCGGCGAGCGCATGCTCTGCTGGCACGCCGCCTCCGCCCGGCTTCTGGTCGCCAGCGAGCCGGCAGCCCTCCTCGCCGATCCGGACGTGCCGCGGGACCCCGACGAGGCGACGCTCGCGGCCTTCTTCGCCGCCGGTCAGCCGGCCCCTGAAGCCACCTTCTTCCGCGCCATCCGGCAGGTCCCGGCCGGCTGCCGGGTGGCGCTCTCCGCCGGCGAGGAGAGGCGCCACGTCTTCTGGCGGCCCGACCTCCGCCTGCTGCGCCCGCGCAGCGAGGCGGAGTCGGTCGAGCGTTTTCGCGCGCTGCTCGGCACCGCGGTCGGCGCGCAGCTCCGCGCGCCGGGCCCGGCCGCCGTGCTGATGAGCGGGGGTCTCGACTCGACCTCGGTCGCGGCGCACGCGGCGCGGGAGCAGGCGCGGCGCGGGCGGCCGGCGGTCCGCGCGGTCTCCTGGCGATTTCAGGAGCTGGCGGCGGCCGACGAGAGCGCGTTCGCGCAGGCGATGATGAAGGCGGCCGATCTCGAGCCGGTCTGGATCGACGGGGACGGCTGCTGGCCATTGCGCGGCCTCGACGAGAGCACGACCGATCGCAGCCTGCCGTTCGACAATCCGTACCGGCGGCTCCACGCCGCGGCGTTCTCGGCGGCGGCGGCAGGGGGCTCGCGGGCGCTGCTCACCGGCCACTCCTCGGACGAGATGTACCACGGCGTGGACGCCTGGTGGCTGCGCGACGCGCTGGCCCGCGGAGCCTGGGCCGCGGCGGCCGAAGGGGTGCGGGACGAGCTCCGCTACCGCTCGCGGCCGGACGTCTGGACCCCGGGATGGCGGCGCCCGCTCGCCGTCCTCCTCCTCGGCGCCGCGGGCGAACGGCTCCGGCCGCGGCCTCCGGCCTGGCTGACCCCGTCCGCCCGGGAGGCTCTCCGGCGGCACCCGGAGCCGCTCCCGGTGTGGCCTTCTGCACGCCGGCCGGCGCAGGCGGCGGGCCTCCTCGCGCCGTTCGCCCTGATGGGCATCGCGGCCGAGATGCGGCGCGCCCGCCAGCACGGCATCGAGCTGCGCCTCCCGTTCCGCGACCGGCGGCTGATCGAGCTCGCCCTCCGCCTGCCGGCCGACCATCTGGCGCGGCCCGGGTGGCGCAAGCGCCTCGTGTGGCTCGCCGCCGAGGGCCGGCTGCCGGATGCCGTGCGCCTGCGGCGGCAGATGTCCGACCTGGGACCGCTGTTCGCCCGCGGGATCGGAGAGCGCGAGCGGGAGGTCGTGCGCCGGCTGCTCTTCGGACCGGGGCCGCAGCTCTGGCGCCGGTGGGTCGATCCCGCCGCGCTCGAAGGCTTTCTCGGCACGGCCGGCGCCGGAGCGCCGGGGCTGCCGACCCTGATCTTCTGGCGCTGCCTCGCGGCGGAGCTTTGGGCACGGGCCTGGCATGGAACCTGAAACCTCGTGTTATACTTGAATGATTCGACCATGGCCAATGCGCAATCAGTTTCCGCTGAGACGTCAAAGCCACGACGTCCCTACATCAGCCCACGTCTATCGGAGCTGGGCGACCTGCGCAGTCTCACGCTCGGCGGATCGCCGGGCGCCAACGACTCGGGTCTCGGAGACCCGCGCCGCCCGTTGGTGATCGGCCAAGTGCCCTTCCCGTCTTCCGACCGCGATACATGACCGCGCCGGAGGTCCGCCCGGTCTATGGCGTGGCCGGGCGAGCCGTGCTCTGCGATCTGTCGATTCCGGCTCTGGCGCCGCTGCGCTCGGACCGGCGTCCGGATTTCGCGATCCGCCGGCGCGCGCTGGCTCTCCCCTCGCCGTCGCTCCCCGTTTTCGACGGCGACGCCCGGGTGGGGAACCGTTGCTGCCGGGTGCGCAGCCTCGCCACGCCGGAGAGCGATTTCCTGCGGATCTCCGGCGCCGGCGCCTTCGCCATCTCCCGCGGAGAGGCCCGCATCGACGTCGATCCCGAGCCGGGGGCCGGGGAGGGGCCGGTGGTCGAGGCGCTCCTCGGCCCCGCCCTCGCCCTAGCGCTGGCCCGGAGGGGGGTCTTCGTGCTGCACGCCAGCGCGGTGGTGCTGCGGGGCCAGGGAGCCGTCGGGTTCCTGGGGGACAGCGGCGCCGGCAAATCGACTCTGGCCCGGCTCCTCGCGGCACCCGGCGGAGAGGCCGCCCTCGCGGCGGACGACCTGCTGGCAGTCCAGGAGAGCGAGCAGGGAGCCGCAGCCCTGCCCCACTTTCCCCAGCTCAAGCTCGACGCGGCCGCGATGACGGCCATCGCGGGCCTGGAGCCGCGCTATCCCCTGCTGGGGCTCTATGCTCTCGCGCCCGCGCCGCCCGCCGCGGCGGTCGAGGCCGGCGAGCCTCTGCCGCCGGCGAGCGCGGCAGCCCTCCTCGTCCGTCACACCGTCGCCAGCATCCTGTTCGCCGGGGACCTCCTGGCGGCGCACTTCGATTTCGTGGCCGGCCTCGCCGGCCGTGTGCCGCTCCGCCGGCTGGCCGTGCCCCGGCGCACCGACGTCGGAGCCGAGGTGCTGCGAGCCTTGCGCCGCTAGAGAAAGGAACGCGGAGCCTCCCGGTCGATGCCGTAGACGATTTTTTTGACCCGGGTCAATGGATGATCCGGATGGACATCTCTCCGAAAGGAAGGCGGTCATGTCTAGAGCTTTCCTCGCTCTAGGAGCCTGCGCGGCAGAAGCCTGGGAGGGGAATCCGCCCCTCCCAGCGCCGCGTGGAGCAGCGGCGACTGGAGAGAGCGAAGCTTCTCGGCCTTTGCAGAATGGGTAGACTGGCCAGCGCGTCATCGCCGGTGAGCGGCGCAGTCAGTCAGTTCCGCCTTATTCCCACTCCATCCGCAGGTTCAGTTGCCTGAGGTTGAGAGCCAGACAGACCAAGGTC
>DASVEF010000158.1:0-60104 GCA_036380715.1 Thermoanaerobaculia bacterium
GGACTGCGGCCGAGCCGGAGCGGGAGCGTACTCAGGGATCGTCCACGCCGGCGCCGGTCTTCTCTCTGCGTTCGCATGGCTCGGCTTCGGTGCCGGTCCCGCGGACGGAGCCGCGGGCGTCCACGCAGAGCCCTCACCCCCTGGCCCCCTCTCCCGTCACCGGGAGAGGGGGAAAAACAGAAGAAAAGCAGTCGGGCGGGGGCGCCCCTCTCCCGGTGACGGGAGAGGGGACGTGGGTGAGGGTCCGGCCGCAGGCCGGGGAGGTGGGAGGTGCTCTAGAGCTGCTGAGTCGCCTGGCTGATGATGTGCTGCGTGAGCGCGATGCGCCTCCCGGCATCGGCTTCCCGGTGCCTCCCGTCCTCCGTCTCCGCGAAACCGTGCCGCCAGGGAAGAAGGAGCCCGGAAAGGCCGCCCCGTTCCCGTCTCCAGATCGCTCCGCGCTCCTTCCAGAGATTTCGACTCCGGCACCGGCGGCGGTCCGCGATGTCGAGCCGGTAGACCTGGGTACCCTCGCCCGCCGGGGAGTGCCGGCTCTCCCTACGGTAGAGGAGGAGTCCTCGGTGAAGGCGATGTTGGGTGCGACCGTCGCGGTCCCGAAGCGCCCAACAGAGATTCCGGCCGCTGATTCGTCCTTCGAAAGCCCGTTCGAGGCCGAGGCGCTGGCGGACCTGGTCAACGAGGCGCTGATCGAGCAGGCGCGCCGCCACGGGGTGGACCTGTCGTGAAAGTGAAGCCGATGCTCGGGGACTGGGAGATCCCGCACATCGCCGCGATCCGCAGCGCGGAGCGCCGCGCCTTCGCCGAGCTGCCGGTGCCGGGCCGGGCGGGCAGCGTGTTCCAGGACCTCAACGCCGGCCCCGTGCGCTTGGCGATCGAAGGGAGCCTCTACGGCGACGAGGCGCGCGACGCCTTCCTGGAAGAGGTCCGCGGCAAGTTCCGCGCCGGCGAGCCGGTCACCTTCGTGGCCGACATCGTGACCGCCACCGAGGTCCAGTACGTGATCGTCGAAGAGCTGCGCTTCGAGGAGAGCGGCGTGCGGCCCGACCAGATCGACTACTCCATGGTCCTGCGCGAGAGCCCGCCGCCGCCGCCTCCCTCCGATCCGCTGGGCGGGCTGGACGCCGGCCTCCTCGATCAGGCGGGGAGCTTCCTGGATTCGGTGACCGGCGCGCTCGACGCGCTCGACATGTTGGCGGGCCTGCCGGAGCTGCAGGACCCCACCCCTCCTCTCCGGGGCACGCTGGACGGCGTGAGGTCCGCCCTGGAGGGGCTGGGCGGAGTGACGGGAGCACTGGAAGGCCTGTTCGGAGGAGGCGAGTAGCATGCCCTCGGTCTTCGTCCGTCTCGACGTCAGTCTCGAAGGCAACGGCCTCTCCGGCCAGCTCGCGGCGCAGGCCGGCGGCCTGACGAGCATCGCCCAGACCGTCGCCGGGCTCGCCCAGAACCCTCCCGGCAGCCTCGCCGACCTCGGCCGCGCCCTGGAGGAGCTGCCGCTGCCCGACCTCGCGGTGAGCGGCGACTTCGCCGGCACCCTCAGCGCCATTCAGGAGGCGGTGCCCGCGGACCTGTCCTCCATCACCGGGAACCTCACGGCGGGGTTGCAGGGGCTCGACGTCACCCTGGAGGTCGACGTGGCGCGGCTCCTGGGCGAGGTCATGGAGGCGATCGCGGCCGTCCATCGGCTGCTCCAGATCGACCTCGTCTGCGATGAGGAGAGCGGCGCCGGAGGGGGAGGTGCGGGGACCTCAGGCGGAACGGGGGGAGGAGGAGCAGGAGGTGCTGGCGGAGGAGGAGCTGGAGGCGAGGACGGCACGGGCGCCGGCGGCGGAGGGGGCGAGGCGGGGACCGGCTCGACGGAGCCCGCTCCCACTGGCGTGGCGGCGGCCACCATCCAGGTGGACGCGATCCGCGCGGTCCTGGAGGCGGCGCCCTCTCCCTTCAACGTCGAGGGGCTGCTTTCCCTGCTTCGCCAAGTCACCCAGCTTCAGAGCCGGGCCAGCTTCCTTCCCATCCACCTGCCGATCGTGGACGACTGGATCGATCCCCTCCAGACCCTGGAGACCTGGAAGGGGATGCAGCCGGCCGAGATCCGCGACCACATGGCCCAGACCCTCCAGGACCTCGACGCCTTCATCCGCGGCACGGTGCCCGGAGCGGTGGAGGACCTGGCGGCGGACCTCGCGGCGAACCCCGCGTCCGGGCACTCGGAAGACCTGGCGCGGATCGCCTCCGGCCTGACCGCGGCCCTGGGTCAGCTGCGCGCGGCCGTGACCGCGGCGGATCTGAGCGGCGCCGGTCCCACGGCGGCCCAGGTCCAGACCCTGCTCGACGAGCTCGACGGGCTGCGGCCCACCCTCCAGGCGGACCTGGTCGAGGGCCTGCCCGTGCTCGGCGAGCGCCTGGCCTCCCTGCCTGACGACGTGGCCGACCGGATGGCCTATCTGCTCTCGGTGCTCGGACCCACCGACTCCCTGCGCTTCCTGCGCGACGTCCTCCCCGAGCCTGCCAGCGCGGCAGACCTCGCCCGCATCCAGGAGCCTCTCCAGCCGTTTCTCGACTGGCTGCGCAACGTGGCCGACAAGCTCGACCTCAGCTCGGTGCAGGAGCCGCTCGCCACCGCGGCCGGGGCCGCGCGGAGCGTGGTGGACGGCCTGGAGCAGGGGCTCGCCGAAGTGACCGTGCAGGTGCGCGCGATCTTCGGGCAGGTGGAGTCCCTCCTTGAGCAGGTCGACACGCAGGCCCTCGCCGATCAGGTCAAGGAGGCGATCGAGGAGTTCGCGGACCAGTTGAAGCAGCGCATTCTCGACCTCTTCCAGCCGGTCCGCGCCGCCGTCTCCCAGGTCGTCGGGCAGATCGACGGCGCCGTGGATACTTTGGATCCCGAGCAGGTGATCGATGCCCTGCGCGGGGCCATCGAATCCATCACCGGCGTGCTCGAAGATCCGGAGGTGGTCTCCGCCCTGGACCAGATCCGCGGCGCTCTGGATACGGCCACGGCGCAGATCGAGCAGCTCTCGTTCGCGCCGTTGACCGACGAGGTCATCGCGGTGATGCAGGAGATGACCGCGGCCCTGAGCAAGATCGACACGTCGACCCTGGACCCTGCCCTCCAAGTCGCCCTCCAGGGCGCCGTGGCCGTGCTCCCTTCCGATCTGACGCCGGTCACCGATCCCATCCTCGGGGACTTCGGCGCCCTGGTCGAGACGGGGCCGGTGCCGCTGCTCGAAACCGTGCGGCAGCAGCCGCAGAGGCTGCTCGACCAAGTGCGCAGCTTCGATCCCGCCGCCCTGGTGGGAGGCACGATCGGCCAGCCCTACCGCGATCTGCTCGCCCAGATGGAGGCGTTCCGCCCCAGCCGTCTCCTCGAACCGGTCGAGGCGGAGCTCGAGTCCCTCAAGGACCGCCTCAAGGAGGAGGCCGATCCGGGCGCCCCGCTCCAGCTCCTGGAAGAGCCCTTCAGCCAGCTCCTCGCGGCTTTCGACCGGTTCAAGCCGGAGGAGCTGGTCAAGCCCGTCGAGGAGGCGATCTCCGGCGCCGTCGACCGCGTCCTCTCGCTGATCCCCGTCGAGGAGGTCTTCGCGCAGGTCGACGGCGTCCTGCAGGCCGTGGAGGACGTGGTCACTTTCGCGCGCAGCGTCGTGGCCCTCCTGGAGAAGCTGAACGAGGTGTTGCAGGGACTGGCCGGCTCGCGCAGCCAGATCGAGGCCTGGATCGATTCCATCCTGGATAAAGTTGAGGCGATCGGCGACACAGCCCCTCTGGCACCGCGCTTCGCGCAGGTCTCGGCCGCCCTCGACGCCACCCGCGCAACCGCCCTGAGCGGCGTCTTCGAGGCGGCGGCCGGGCCGCTGACCAGCACGCTGGCCACCCAGGACGCCCAGGCGAAGCTCGCGGCCCTGGTTCAGGCGCACGCCACCTTCCCCCGGCCGGCCCTGGCGGCGCTGCCGGCCTCCGCGGCGAAGGACGCGGTCGCCGCCGCCCTGAACCGCTTCGATCCTCTCGATCCCGCCTTCGGCGCCCCCTTTCTGGCGCTCGGCGCCTTCAGGCAGACGCTGACCGAGGCGCGGAGCGGTTTTGCCGCGGGGCTGACGGGATGGGACGCCCGCTACCACGCCGCGGGGGGAGCGCTGGCCTCCTTCCGGATCACGGGCGCGACTCCGGTGGAGCTGCGGCAGTGGGTCCACGAAGCCCTGGAGCCGCAGTTCATCCGTCCCTTCCAGCTCCTCCTCGGCATTGCCGAGCTGGCGAGCGGACCTCTGGGCGCGGTCCTCTCGGCTTTCCGGGAGCTGGTCGACGAGCTCCAGGGTAAAGTGTCCGACCTGCTCCTCGGGCCGGACTCGCTGCGCGCCATCACCGGCTCCCTGCAGGCTCTGGTCGACCGCCTGCGCGGGTTCAACCTGAGCTTCCTGGTGGACAGCCTGAACGACGTCTTCGCCGAGGTGCGGGGCAAGGTGGCGGCCGTCGATCCGGCGCAGATCCGGCCGCTGATCGAGGAGGCTTTCGACGAGATGCTGGACACCCTCAGCCTCGACCTCGTGCTGCCGCCCGCCGATGTCGCCACGCTGGACGCCGATTACGTCGAGGTGATCGACAAGCTGAAAGCCCTCGATCCCGAGAAGCTGGTCGTCGACGTGATCCGGCCGGAGTTCGATGCCCGCATCCTCCCGCTCCTGGCGTCGTTCGACCTGACGGCGCTGCTTACCGCCCTCATCGAGCGCCTGCGCTCGCTCGACGAAGAGCTGAAAGCCGGGATGGAGAGGGTCAACGGCGCCTATCGCGAGATGCTCGACGCGGTGCCCTCGATCAGCTTGAGCCTCGACATCGACGTGGAGCTCCCGTTTTGACCGCAGTCGGCTCCATCCTCGTCCAGCCGCAGAGGCTGCACCGGACGCAGAGGGGAGACCCCGACTTCCTCCTGGTCCAGGAGGCGATCCAGCTCGCCGTGCGCCTGGCGGGAGACGCGGGCTCCGGGGGAGAGATCGCGGGCGTAGTGGCCGGGTCCATGGAGGTCGTGATCGCCAGGCTCCGGGCGCGCGCCGAGGCCGGGATGCAGAGCGCTCTCCAGCGGCTCCGGGACTGGATCAAGCCGCTCTCTGACGCCCTCACCGCCCTCGGGCCCGAGCCTCCCGATGGAGCCGCGGACGGGCTGGAGCTGGGGCAGCGGCTGCTCCTGGCGATGGCGGACGCGCTCGGCGGCCTCACCCTGGACGGCGTCCGGCTGCAGGTCGACCTCGTGCTGGACGTGCTGCGAACCGACCTGGGGGTGACCAACGCGTTCCTGGAGGAGCTGCTCTGGGAGTACGTCGACGAGGCCGCCCGCCGGCTGGAGGCGGCGCCGCCGGGAGCGGACGCCCGGGTGAGGGAGGACCGGCTGCGGCTGGCGGCCCTGCTGCGCCGCCTGAAGCGGCGCCTGCACGGGCGGTTCACCCTGCCGGAGTGGGACGCCGACGACATCGCCCGCGCCCTTCTGGAACTGCTGCGCGACTCCGGCCTCGACAAGGCCGCGCGCACCGCCGCCTGCCTGAGCGCCGGTCTCGCCGACGGAGTCGCGGTGGGCACGACGCTGACCCGGCTGATCCCCTTGGGCGGCGCTGCGGAGCCGGTGCTGGACGCGTTGCCCTTCGCCGCCGCCGCGCCCCTGCCGCAGGCGGACGAGAGCGGCGGCGGCTCGGGCGCGGCCTCGGGCCAGAAGCCCGAGTATTTGTGGTATGCGAGCTGGCTGCTCGGCGGCCACGACGGTGCCGGCCGGACGATCCTCGCGCCGCTGCCTCTCCCCTGGATGCCCGATTCCTACGCCGACGTGTGGATCGACCGCGAGCAAGGGAACCTGGTCATGAAGGCCACCCTCTTCGGCGGAGGAGAGGAGCGGTTGATCGATCCTGCCACGGAGCAGGCGTACCTGCCCGTCGAGGATTGGAAGAATCTGCCCATCTTCGACCGTTCGACCCCCCCCTACTACACGTTCGACTGCGCCGGGAAGGAGGCCATGGAGAGCTGGGCCTACCATACGGCCTGGGCCGCAGACGCTCTGCGCATGGTCCTGAACGTGACCTCGGTCGAGGAGGGGGACTGGCTGGCGAATGTCCTCAACGCCATCCTCCACGCCGGGCAGGGGACGTTCAAGCTCGCCGCCGGGTCGCCGTTCGGCTGGTGGTTCCCGGTGGCGGTGAGCCGCGACGCGCGGGTGCCGCGGTGGCTCCTGTCGCGGTTCCCTCTCGGCACCCTGGCGGGCTCCTTCCAGGGGATGAACAGCGCCCCCTTCGGCAACGCCTTCTGGAACTGGTTCACCCTGCTGGTGACGGACGGCGGCGAGTCCTATCTGCTGAACGGTACCTCGGATACCGTGCGCGATGCGATCCTCTCGTTCCTGACGCTCCTGAACTACGAAGGGCCTACCCGCCACGAGCCCTTCCCCGACGACCGGCCGGACGACAGGGCCGAAAACCGCAAGGAGATCGGCGGCGTGGCAGGCATCTTCGGCACCATTGCCGGCCAGATCCTGGTGGCGGTCGCGCGGAGCGAGGCGAAGAAGGACTACTGCCACCCCTTCCGGCAAGGGGGTCACTCCGCCCGCATGCTGCTCGGCTGGACGCTCCTGGGCGGGAGCCTCGCGGCCTGGTCGGGAGCGATCGTCGGCACCATCGTGGCGGAGTGCGTGGCCTGGGCCGAGGATTGGGGCGTGCTCGGCAAGAGGCTGTATGCCTCCATGCCGGCCGCCATCCTCTCCTTCTATCCCTCGCTCTACCTCGCGGAGGAGGGGCAGACGGACGGCGGCACCTTCAATCCCGGCGGTCCCGCGTTCGCCGGCTACCCGGAAGACGTCTCCAATTCCCCCTACAGCCTGCCCTACGAAAAGGATAAGTCCGTCGAGTGCGCCGAGGGCAACCAGGGATTCTGGAACCACAACGCCGTGCCCGACGAGGCGGACGATCCCGACTTCACCCCCCTCACCTACGCTTACGACTTCGCCCTCGACGACGGGGACGAGATCCTGGCCGCCCGTTCCGGAACCGTCGTGGATTTCGTCGATGAGCTGCCGGACAACGAAGGCTCGGACAGAGATTTTTCGGTCTCTTCCCGCGACTGGAACTTCGTCCTGATCCGCCACGACCTGGACGACGCCGGCAACCTCGGTGCCGGCGACACCCCGGTCGCGCCGCTCCCGGCTTACGACCGAGACCAGGGCGGCGCGGCGGTGACCACTTATGCCTTCTACGGCCATGGCCGGCAGGGGAGCGTCCGTGAGCTCCTGGGAAACCAGCCGATCGGGCGGCGGGTGAGGCGCGGCCAGCCGGTCATGCGGTGCGGCAACTCAGGCTTTTACACCCACATGCACATGGACGTGCGGCCCGGGCCCGCCGCTCCGTCTCCGGCGCCGCAGCCGGCGGCCACGGTGCCGGTGCCCCTGGCCAGCCTCGAAAAGCGGACCCTGCCGTTCGTCTTCCGCGATGTGAGCGGAAGGATCGACATCAACCAGCTCAAGTTCAAACCCACCGCGGGCGTTCCCGTCACTCTGAACTACTACACCTCGTCGACCGAGAGGGTCGCCTGATGCTCGGCTCCGTCCTGGTCCAGCCGCAGAAGCTGCGCCGTCCCATCCCGGATGCGGACGCGGCCTTGGCCCGCGACCTCCTCGATTTCGCGGCCCGGTTCTCCGCCGGCGCGGAGCCCGGAAGCGACCTGCTCGAAGCGATCTCCGGGGCCGCGCAGGCGGCGGCCGAGCGGCTCCGCGACCGCGTGCTCGCCGGGGTCCCCGCCGCGGCGCCGAAGCTGACCGCCTGGGCGCAGCCGGCGATCGATTTCATCCAGTCCTTCGACCCATCCTCTGTGGACGGCGCGGCCGAAGTGGCGGACCTGCTGAAGCGCGGGCTCCTGGCCTTCGCGGAGATGGCCGGCTCTCTCACCTTCGATCAGATTCGGGAGCGGGTGGACGAGCTGCTGGGAATCCTGAAGGTCGACTTCGGGCTGTCCGACACGTTCCTGGAGGAACAGGTCTGGGCTTTCGTCGACGACGTGGTGGCCCGCTTGGAGCAGGTGCCGGCGGACGCCACCGCGGCGGCGCGGCTGGACCGCCTGGCCATGGCTTCGACGCTGCGGCGCCTGAAGCGGCGGGGTCGGCGCGAGATTGCCTTCCCGCGGCTCGACGCCGCGGTGCTGGCCAGGAAGCTGCTGGACCTGGTGCGCCTCTCCGGCCTCGACGCCGTGGCCCGCAAAGCCGCCTGCCTCGCCGCCGGCATGGGCGAGGCCGTCGGCGCGGCATCAGCCATGACCCGGGTGGTCCCCCTCACGGCCCTGGGCACCGGCCACGTCGGGGCCGCCGCCTCGGCCCCCTTCGCCAGCGAGGAGTACGCCTGGTACGCCACCTGGCTCCTGGAGCACCGGGAGCAGTTCTTCCTGGTCCGCTGGTGGCCGGGGGACAAGGTGCGGGTCAACTTCGAGCGGACCAAGGTGACGATGGGCGACCGTGTGCTCTTCGAAGGAACCGACGCGGACTGGACGAAGGTCCCCATCTTCCAGGAGAACATCTCGCCCCGCTACACCTTCCGCGAGATCTCGCCCGGATTCCTGGAGGACTGGACGCGGATCGCCGGCCTTTGGCGGGACGGGCTGGAGCTGCTCTTCCACTGGATCTTCTACCGGGACTGCCACGTCGTCACCACGATCCTCAACACCGTCGTCCTCGCGACGGATGTGACCACCAACGCGCTCTTCGGCATGCCGCTGGACGGCTCCAGCCTCCCCCTGGGTTCCTGGTACGACTTCTTCGCCCGTTTCCTGGTCAACTTCTTCTGCTCCTTCGAAGGGATCTCGGACACAGCGAGCGGCGGGTTCCTCTACTGGCTCATCTTCCTCCTCGGTGCTGACGCCGCCAAGACCTTCTACTCCTGGCGCTGGCCCCGCATGCTCCACTCCGGCATCCTGTCCGCCTTCACCCTGTTCAACTACAAGCCCCCCTTCTCTCCCATGCCGAGCGGCGTAGACATCTACCTGCCGGAGAACCGCAAGGAGATCGACGGCATCGTCCACCTCTGCTCCGAGGTGATGGTGCTGCTCACGAGTCTGATGCCCAAGCGGGAGGACTACACCTGGCCGTTCAGCGCCGCGGGCGCGACGCTCTGGCTGTTCCTCGGCTCGCTGGTGTCCGCCTTCACCGGCTGGTGCCTGGGCCTGGGGGTATCGAAGATCTTCCTGTGGGATCGGGGGAACACGGACGCGGATTCGCTGGGCCGGACGTTTCTCAGCTCGTGGGTCCAGAACACGCTGAGCTTCATGACTTACTACTACCTGTTCCAGGAGGGGAGCACGCAGGACGGGACCTACAACGCGACGCGGACGGCGTTTCCCGGCTATCCGTCGCCCGCCTCGGGCTCGCCGTACATGCTCCCCTTCGCGGCGGGAAAGTGCCGCCAGTGCGTGCAGGGGAACCAGGGGATGATCACGCACAACGAGATCAACGGGCAGACCTACGCCTACGACTTCGCCATGCCGGTCGAGGAGATCCTGGCGAGCCGCCCCGGCACCGTCGTCGACTTTTTCGACTGGGTGCCGGACGACCAGGACCAGCAGACGAACATTCCCGTGACCGCGGCGCCCGGGCAGACCACCCGCGACAACTGGAACTTCATCACCATCCGTCACGACCAGGACAGCGGCCCCCTGGCGACGTATGACGTGGACGAGAACGGGACGACGACGACTTTCGCGGTCTACGGTCACGGCCGCTTCGGGAGCGTCCGGCAGATCTTCGCCACCCGGCTCGGCATCCCGGTGGGCACGATCACCCCCGCCAACATTATCGGCCAGGTCGTCCAGCGGGGACAGCCCATCATCATGGCCGGACACACGGGAAACAGCGCCTTCAACCACCTCCACTTCCACGTGGTGCCGGACTGGACAAATGTCAGCGGCACCGCCGGAGTCGTCGTCAACAGAGGCCGCGAGACGATCCCCTTCGTCTTCAGCGATGTGCCGGGCGACGGCGTATGCCGGCGGGTCCAGTACTACACCTCGAGGAACACGAGGATCCCATGAGGAGGAGCCCGTGGTTTTAGACCTGCTTGCCGGATCGTCCGCCCCGCCCGCCTTCCGCCGGCCCGTGTTCGAGGTCCGGCTCGGCGGCGGGGGAGCTTCGGGCGGCCTCGGCGGTCTGGCTTCGGCGGCGGGGAGCGCCCTCGGGGTGAGCCTCGGCGGCGCATCCGATCCCTGGAAGCAGCACCTCGTCGCGTTGTCGGTCGAGAGCGGCATCGCTCCGGCCGTGGATGCGGTGGAGATCTGGCTGACGGCCGATTCCCAGGCGCCGACCGTCGCGCTGGACGACGAGGGCACGGTCGCGTTCGGGTACGCGGACGACTCGCCGGTGCTCGCCTTCACCGGCAAGGTGGCGGGCGTGCGGCGCGGGATCAACGGGCTGACGCGGATCACCGCCACGTCCGGCGGCGCTACGCTCGCCCGGCTGCGGGTGAACCAGAGCTACGAGGACCAGACGGCCGGCGACGTGGTGAGCGACCTCGCGGGGCAGGCCGAGGTGGCGGCCGGCACGGTCGAGGACGGAATCGACCTCCCCTTCTACGTGGTCGACGACCGGCGCAGCGCCTGGGTGCACGTCGCCGCCCTGGCCCGCCGGAGCGGCTACCTGGCGCACATGACGCCCGAGGGCGAGCTGTTCTTCGGACCCTACGAGCCGGGCGATCCGGTCCAGACCTTCACGTACGGCCAGGACATCCTCCTCCTCGAAGCGCGCGAGGCGAGCCCGGAGGTGGGGATGGTCACGACCTGGGGCGAAGGGTCGGCGGGGAGCCAGGGCAAGGACGCGTGGAGCTGGCTGGTGAAGGACCCGGCGGCCGTCCAGGGGAGCGCCGGGGGAGGGGGGCCGCAGCGCTGGGTGCACGACCCCGCGCTGCGCTCCGGCGACGCGGCGCAGACCGCGGCCGAGGGGATCGCGGACGCGGCCGGCCGGCTCCAGGTCACGGGCACGCTCCTGGTGCCGGGAGCCCCGGCGGTGACCGCCGGCAGTACGATCGAGATCGCCGGAGCGCTCCAGGACGCGCTCAACGGCAAGTTCCTGGTCCGCTGGGTGCGCCACCGGCTCGCCAAGCGGGAGGGCTTCACCACGCGGATCGTTTTCAGCAAGAGCGAGGGGGCCGGCGGGGGAGGATTGCTGGGGGCTCTGGGAGGCCTGCTGTGACGGCCACGCTCTACGACACCATCCGCCGCATCGTGCAGGAAGAGATGGGCCAAGTGCGCACGGCCGAGCTGGCGGTGGTCGAGGAGCAGCACCCGGACGAATTCGCCTCCTCGGTCAAGCTGCGCGACTCCGGGATCGTCCTCCGCAAGGTGCCGGTCGCCACCCAGCGCATCGGCGCGGTGAGCCTCCCGGCCGTGGGCGATCTCGTCCTCGTGCAGTTCGTGGGGGGCGACGTCAACGCGCCGATCATCACCGGCCGCCTCTACAACGACGAGGACCGGCCGCCGGCCAACGACGACGGCCAGGCGATCCTCCACCTGCCTCTCGACGCCGGGGACGACGACGCGGTCCACTGGGAGCTGCACAGCGGCGACAAGCGGGAGATCGTCCTCAAGCTCGGCGGCGGCCTGGAGCTCAATCTGCGGGACGACGACCCGGTCGTGGAGCTGAGCGTGGATGGCGGCAAGGCGACCCTGAAGATCGAGCGCGACGGCGCGGTCACCCTGGAGAGCCAGGGCAACCTCAAGGTCAAGGGGGCTGAAGTCAGCCTGGAAGGGGACTCGATCAAGGTCGAAGCCTCCGGCGAGCTGAATCTGAAGGGCGCGAAGGTCAATCTCAACTAGGGAAGAGAGGAGACGATGGGACAGCCGGCGGCGAAACAGGGAGACCAGGTGATGGCGACGGACACCCACATCATCATGATCCCGTCCCCGAGCGGGGCCGTGCCCACGCCGCTGCCGCACCCCTTCAACGGCATGCTGGACGGCTCGCTCTCCAGCGACGTCAACGTCGAGGGGAAGCCCGCGGCGGTGCAGGGGAGCACGGCCACGAACACGCCGTCGCACGTGCCCCAGGGGGGACCCTTCCAGAAGCCGCCCTCGAACCGGGCCACGGTGCAGCTCGGCAGCGGCACGGTGTTCATCAACGGCAAGCCGGCCGCGCGCAACGGCGACAAGGCCATGACCTGCAACGACCCCGCGGACCTGCCCGCCGGCACTATCGTGGCCGCGGGCACCGTGTTCATCGGAGGATGAGGCGATGGCCGACGATCCCCAGCTTCTGACCGACATCCGGCTGGCCCTGCGCCATTCTTCGCTGCGCCCCATCTACGTGGCGGGCGAGGTGGAGCGGCGCGTCACCACTCGCCAGGCGAGCCGGGTGCTCACCGACCTGGCGCTGGTGAGCGGGCGCGACAACCTGGGGCAGGCAGTGCTGATGCGCCTGCTCACGCCGCGGGGCGAGCTCGCCGAGCTGGCCCATCCCGAGTACGGCTCCCGGCTCCACGAGCTGATCGGCAGGCAGAACACTGAAACAACCCGCAACCTGGCGCGCCTATACATTCTGGAGAGCCTGGAGCAGGAGCCCCGGATCGAGAAGGTGCTGGAGGTCGGGGTGGCGCCGTCCCCGGGCACGCGCGACCGTGTGGACGTCCTGCTGCGGGTTCAGCCGATCGGCCCCATTGGCCAGAACGGGGCGCTGAGCCTCGGACCCTTCACCCTGGAGCTGTGATCATGAGCTTTCGACGCCGCCCGTTCCCCGAGGTCCTCGACAACCTGCTGTCCCAGATCGCCGGCGGGGTGGCGGGGGAGGAGCACCCGTTCCCGCCTCCCGGGGCCGCGGCAGCCCCTTTCCGCCACGGCCTGCAGCGGCCTCCCGTCGCCGAGCTCGTCTCGGTCTACGGCAGCCGGGACGCCCAGCCGCGGCTGTTCCGCCGCGACAAGGACTACAAGCTGCTGCCTGACCAGCAGACCGTCGAATGGCTGGAGGGGGCGGAGCTGCCCGACCCCGGCACGCTGATCTCCGTCAGCTACTTCCCGGCGTCGGCGCAGCCGGTGCTCACCGACCTCCAGACCGGCAGCGTGATCCGCACGCTCTCCGAGTCCATCGGCCTGGAGATCGCGCGGCTGTACGCCCAGCTCGAAGCGGTGTACCAGGCCGGCTTCGTGGACACCGCGACCGGATCGTCCCTGGACAACGTGGTCGCCCTGCTGGGGGTCGAGAGGGTCGAGGGCGGCCGGGCTCAGGGAGAGGTGGAGTTCCGGCGCGTCGAGGGGACCCGCGGCGCCATCAGCATCCCGGCCGGCACGCGCGTGATGACCGCCGACGGCAACGTCGAATACGAGACGGTGACCTCGGTGACGATGTCCGATGGCCAGAGCGTGATCCGCGCCGTCGCCCGCGACCTGGAGGCCAACGACCCCCTGCCCGCCGATTCGCTCACCGTGCTGCCGGTGCCGATCGCCGGCATCGCGACCGTGACCAATCCGGCTCCCACGGCCATCGCCACGGAGAGCGAGACCGACGAGGACCTGCGCGAGCGCGCCAAGAATTTCCTCCACGGCAGCGAGCGCGCCACGCCGGGAGCGCTCCGCCAGGCCGTGGCCCGGCAGCAGATCACGGCCGACGTCGAAGAGGACCCCGCCCGCCCCGGCACCGTCAAGATCACGCCGCACGCCGAGGCCATGCCTCCCGAGCTTCAGCAGCGGCTGCTGCGGGCGATCGAGGACGCGCGTCCCGCGGGCGTCCGGGTGGAGCTGGTGGGCTTCCAGCCGCCGGCCAGGGTGGACCTGGAGCTGCGGCTCACCACGAAGAAGGGGCTCACCGAGCCGGACCTCCTCGCCGCGCAGAGGGCGGTGCGCGAAAAGGTCGAGGACTACTTCCGGAAGCTGCCTGCCAAGGACCCGGGGAGCGTCAACCAGATCGTCGGCCTCGTCCTCAGCGTGCCGCAGGTCGACGACGTGCGGATCGTCAGCGCGACGGTCGGCGGCGCGAGCGTCCTGGACCTCGCCAACGGCCAGCTCGCCATCGGCGGCACGCCCACGGTCCTCGGCGAGCTGTACATCGCCGATCCCAACCTGCCGACCCGGGTCTCGGCCGTGGTCACCTTCGCGCAGGGCACGGTTCCTCCTCCCGACAAGGTCAAGATCGGCGCGGACCTCACCAACGCCTTCGCCGGACTGAACAGCCTGAACGAACAGGGTCCCGGAGGAGGTGTGGTCCTCTCCTACGACGATCTCCTGCAGATCGTGACGGGCGGCGCCCAGCCTTATGAGCTCAGGCTCGCCGTGACTCTCCAGAGCGGCGTCACCCAGATCCTGGAGAAGGCCGGCGACGAGTACGATCTGACCCCCTTCGAGCGCCTGGAATTTGCCGGGGTGGATCTCCAGGAGGAGCCGGCGGATGGCTAGCCCGCGCTTCCGCAAGATCCGCGATCGGCTCCCCAGCCTCTACCGGCCCGAGGCGGGCGACACGAGCCTGCTGACCCGCTACCTGCTCGCCGCGGCGGACGTCCTGGAGGAGCTCAACGGCGAGGCCGCCGGCGTGATGCAGGCGCACTGGTTCCCCTACGCCGACCAGGCGCTGTTCAGCCCCTTCTTCCGCCGCGGCCTGGAGCTGGAGAAGAAGCCGGTCCCCAAGCCGGACGACCCGGAGCTGGAGCGCTTCCCATACGTCCGGGACCTGGCGCGGCTGGGCTCTCTCCTCTCGATCCTCCCCTGGGGCGGACCCCCCGCGCAGCGCGAAACGGTCGAGCAGTATCGCAGGCGGATCGCGGACACCGTGGCCCTCTACCGCGACGGTCTCGGCACCCGGGTCGCGCTCGCGCGCATGGTGCGGGCGCAGCTCCCCGACACCCTCGGCCAGCCGTCCGGGCTGCGGGACCGGCCTTTCACGGTCGAGGAGTTCCCCCCGGTCCCCGTCTCTCCGCGGCAGGCCGCCACCCGCGGCGCGCCCGACGGCGTCCTCGGTCCGCTGATGCGCTGGACGCTCGACAACGCCGGGTTTGAAGGCGCGGCTCCCGCGGTCTACATCCAGGGGATGGAGCCCCGGGCGGACGAGATCGCCGCGACCGAAAGGCCGCTGATCGAGTTCTATGCCGTGGGCTCCGAACGCGTCCGTCTGGGGATCGCCTACGAAGGGACCCTGGCGAACGGCGAAACCCTCCGCCTGCGAACCGCCTACTCCTCCTGGATCGGCGGGGACGACGGCATCCGGCGCGCCCTCTCCTCTCCGGGAGAGAATGCGCCGGCCAATCCGGTCGCCCCCGGACCCTGGGAGACCGCGCCGGCCGCGCCGGCCGTACCGGTCTCGGCGTTCCTCCAGAGCCGCGACCGCACGGTCTGGGTCGCCGTGGAGCCCGGAGACAGCGGCTCAATATGGCGCTTCGACGGCAAGGCCTGGACCGAGGAGCTCCAGGGGCTGCCCCCGGTGCGCTGCCTGGCCCTCGACGGCGACGACCTGCTCGCCGGCACCGACAAGGGCCTGCTGCGCATTCCTCTCCATCCTGAGGACGGCGGACCGCTGACGCCGGAGCCGAAGCCGGAAGACCTCGCCAGCGCCGCGGTCCACGCCATCCTGCGCACGAGCGACGGCCGGTGGTGGCTCGGCACGGAGGAGGGAGCCGCGCGCCTCGGAGCGGACGACGCCCTGGAATCCCTCGGGCTCTCCACTCCAGTCTACGCGCTGCACCAGGACGTCACCGGCACGGTGTACCTGGGCACGGAGCTCGGCCTCTTCCAATTCCAGCCCGGTCCGGAGCACTGGTACTGGTACTCGGGCGAGAGCCACTCGGACGAGGACCCTGACTGGCAGCGCTTCGTCCCCGGCGAGAGCGATCCGGCCGCCGATCGCGTCTTCCTCCCCCCGGTGCGCAGCGTCCGCCGCGGCCCCGATTCCTCGCTCTGGATCGGCACCGACCAAGGGATCGCCCGCTACTTCGCCCGTTCGGTCGGAGGCCCGACCTACACGACGGCGCTGGAGGCGTTCCCCGACCTCGCAACCGGGCGCGTCTTCTCGATCGCGGAGGACGCCCGCGGCGCTCTCTGGCTCGCCACCGAGCAGGGGCTGTTCCGCTACGACGGCCGGGACTGGTGGCAGGGGCAGGAGCGGCTGGGCGCGGCCGAGGAGCCGAAAAAGCCTGTGCTCTGGCGCTTCCACCGCGGCAGCGGGCGCTGGCAGCGCTTCGACACCAGAGCTCCCTCCTCGGGCTGGATCGACCATGCCGCGAGCCCGGTGGCCGGCCAGCCCGCGGTGCGCGCCCTGCTGTGGACCGACCAGGCCGTCGCGGACCTCGGGACCTGGGACGAGGGAACCGGGACCTTCACCCGCACGGGCGATGCCCCCGGCGCTCTGCGCATGCGCTACAAGCCGGACGAGCTGCGTATCGTGGACGGCGGCCTGCCCGCGGTCCCGCGCCTGCCCGCCGGAAACTCCGTCTGGCGCTATCTCTCCCTGGAGCCCGAAGGCGAGCCCCCGGCCGGCAGCCGTCCTGCCTGGACGGTCGAGGGGAGGCTTCTGCCACCTCCGGGCGTCGATCGAGTGGCGCCGCTGGAGGGGCGCTACAGCGATGGCGCCCCACTGGACCTGAGCGCGTTCGACGATGCGGTCTTCGCCTACCTGCCCGCGGCCAGGGTCTGGTTCGCCTGGGAGGAGCGGCGCGCTCCGGCCGTGCTCGTGCGCCTCCAGACCACCGTTCTCGGGGATGTCGTCGATCCGGTCGTGCTCGACCGGGTCTGGCAAGGAGTTCAACAAGTGCGGCCGGCGGGCGTGCCCGCTCTGCTGGCCGTGGACGAAAAGATCGTCCGAGGGGTATGAATCATGGGAAACCTCGCAGACAGGTTCGGCGGCAAGCAACCCGGAGAGCTGATCCAGGCCAAGGACTGGAACGGCCTGATCGACGGCATCGAGGCCATCGAGACGGCTCTGACGGCGCGCGTGACCGCCCTGGAGACGCAGGTCGACAGTCTGGGCTCCAGGCTCGGAGGCATCGAGACCACGGTGGACCTCCTGCTCGGCCAGGCCCGCCGGGTCAGCCTGAGCACGGGGCGGGTCCGCTACGCCATCGGCGAGCTGGCCGAGATCACGGCCCGGGTCGCCGACGCCCGAAGCAACCCGCTCGACCTGGCCGACGAGGCGGCGCGGCCGTGGGTGGACTTCGTCTCCTCCTGGGGGCACCTGCGGCCTGTGAGCGGCTTCCGCAGCATCGCCGGGACCGGCGACCGCACCCTCTCGGTGCAGGTGAACGCCCAGGGCGAGGCCAAGGTCCTGCTGCGCGCCGAGCACGCCGAGGGGTTCACGCAAGAGGCGGAGACCCACGTCTCCACGACCCTCACCACCGTCCTGCCGGCCAGCAACAGTAGCGTCCTGACCACCATCCTGGAAGCGAGCACGCCCATGGAGGCCGACCTCCGCGGAGCGTTCCAGGTGATGACCCGGGAGTACGACCGCATCGACGCGGTCAACGTCCGCGACTACGTCGACACCTACTTCGTCCGCAACCCCACGCGCGTGATCGGCAAGCTGCCGCCCATCACGCACGAGACCTGGCGCGACTACCGCTCCACCGTCCTGGCCTTCCTCAAGGGGGACAGCGATCCGAGCACCGCGGAGCCGGGCCAGGGGGTCTGCTCGATCCAGGTGACCTTCCGCGACTGGATCGGTCCCTGGCTCAACCTCGACTATCTGCCGAAGGCGAAGGACATCGCGAAGGACTACGGCGACTTTTTCAAGAACAACGTCGGCAAAGACTTCCCGGAGACCACGAACAAGTTCAAGGACAGGTTCGCGGAGCGCATCAAGGACAAGGGAGTGATCGGCAGGCACCGCGATTACCAGGCCGCGTACTCCGCCCTGGACGATCTGTCCGGCCAGGCGGGCGGACCCAAGTTCGTGGGCGACGCCGCCCGGTCGGTCAAGGGTGCGATCGGCCTGCAGCAAACCCTGGAGTCGTCCGAGGTGACCTTCGGCGCGCCGACCGAGCAGGTCGGCTTGCAGGCGCTCACGCTGATGGCCGTGCAGGCGGACGAAGGGGCCTCGGCCGCCAGGGAAGAGGCCTCCAGGACCAGGGAAGACCAGCGGAAGCTCCGGGAGGACCTCACCCGCGAGGACGGGCCGATCTCTTCGCTCTCCAAGACCGTGGGCACCTTCTCGGAGCGGATCGAAAAGATCGACCGGAGCGTGACCAGCAAGGCGGACCAGACCTTCGTGACCGGGCTCTTCAATCTGCCCCGGTGACCGGAGGAGACCATGGAGAGCCTCGTTCCCGAATCCGCCGCGCCGGCCGAAAACCAGGATCTGCTCCGCGAGATGCGCGAGCTGCGGGAGACGGTCGCGGCGCTCCGCCAGGAGATGGACGCGCGCCAGCGGATCACGCTGCGGATCCTCCAGGAAGGGCCGTTCCTCGGCCAGCCTGTCAACGTCGTCGCGACCGTGACCAACGCCCGCGGCGAGCCCCAGGTCGACGTGCCGGTGACGCTCATCGCCACCTGGGGGAGGCTCCGTGCCGTCGACGACTTCCGTCTGCGGGAAGGGAGCGGCGTGACCGCGCGGACCGACGGCGAGGGCATGGCTCGGGTGATCCTCCTGCCGCCCACGTCGGGGGACGTCTCTCCCGCGTATCAGGACGCTCTGGAGGTCGCGCTCCGCGGGCTCGACCGTGCCGCTCCCACGCCGCGCGAGGCGGCCGCAGGGCTGCGCGAGCTGGCCCAGCAGTACCGTCTGGACGGCAACGTCGAGCTCCGCCAGGCCATGGACCTCTACTTCCAGGAGCTCGGGCAGCACTACCGGGATTCGATCGAATCCCGGGTCCACGCCGTCTGGTCGACGTTCGACACCACGGTGTTCGCCTTCGCGCGGGATGCGGATCCGGGAGACGAGGACGCGCTGGACACCGCGGTGCTGGCCACGGCCGCCTTCCCCCTGCGCTTCAAAGACTGGATCGGCCCCTGGCTCCAGGCCATGGCCGAGGTCGCCCGGGAAGAGAGCGGCCTGGAGGACGAGCTGCGGAACACCCGCCAGTGGACCCGCGGGTCGGATGTCCTCGTGAGCCACGTCTACGGCAGGCTCCAGCTCTTCCTCGAAGGCCAGAAGGGGATCGCGGGAGAGCTCACGGGGCGCAGGGCCGCCGAGAGCTCCCTGCGCGGGTTCCTGAGCGACGGGCTCCCGGATCTGCCGGCCGACGCCCGGGCCGGCGTCCTGCGGGGTGTCGAGGCCGCCACGGGCACCCTCAAGACCGCGGGAGCCGGTGTGCTCGCCGCGGTGGGACAGACCCGCACGGACCTGACCCGCACCATCGACCGCAAGATCGACGAGGTGCCGAAAACCGACCTGTCCGGGGTGACCGGGCGCCTCGATCAGCTCGCCGGCCAGATGGCCACCAAGGCCGACTCCCAGGTCCTGGAGGGTTTCCGCCGGGACGTCGACACGCGCCTGGGCGCCAAGGCGGACCGCAGCCTGCTCGACGGGTTGCGCGGCGATCTCCAGAGCTCCATCGCGACCAAAGCCGACCGCACCGCCGTGGACGCGCTCACCACCAGCGTCAACAACGTCACCCGCGACCTCACCACCGTGCGGAACGATGTGAGGCAGGTGAGCGAGCAGGTCGGGAGGCTGGGCTCGGACCTGACCGTTTTGGGGACCGATCTCAACGGCAAGCTGGCCACCAAGGCCGACGCCGCGACCGTCACGCAGCTCACCGCAACCGTCAACACCAAGGCGGACCGGACCACCGTCGACGCCCTGTCGGCCAACGTCACCAACATCAGCCGGGACGTCGGCGCCCTGAAGGAGACCTCCACGAGGCTCAACGACCGCGTCACGAATCTGGATACGTCGGTGGCCAGGCTGGATACGAACGTGAGGGACATCCAGACGAGGCCGCTTGGTCCCATCGGCCCCATCGGTCCGGTGAGGCCGGGCTGAGGTCTCGCGATGGCCATCCGGTTCAACCCTGCGCAGTGGAGCGTTTCGGAGCCCGTGGGCTCTCCTCCCTTGCAGTACTTCGAGCACCGCCACAACCTGCGGTTCCCTGCCGGCAGCCTCGCCGAGGAGATCGTGCTCGATCCGGCGGGCACCACCTTGCGGGGACGGTTCCTGCTTCCCGGCCGCGGCGCCGTCCTGTCGGCCCGCTCGTCCGCCAGATTCGGGCCTGACGATTTCGCCATCCCCATCCTGCGGATACAAAGCGACCCTGTCGGGGTGCGGATCGGGCTCGTCGACGAGGGAGAGACGGTCTTTTTCTGGATGACGTCCCTGATGCCCGGAGATCCCGTGGACGTCGGCGGGCTCCTGGCCGGCGCGCTCCAGAACCTCCTCCCCCGCATCGCGTCCCCTTTCCCGGCGATCGTGGACGTCCCGCTGGTCGTCGCCGCGGACATCCCCTGTCTCTTCGAGCTGCAGGCGCTCGCAGTCCCCTACCATCTCGCCATCGAGTCTCTTCCAGGCGGCGAGGAGAAGAAGGTTCTGCGCTTCGAGGAGGGGCGCGTCTCCTCGGGGGAGGTCCTGCTCCAACTCCCCGCGGGAGCCAGAGTCGCCTCGGCGGTCCTCGAAACCGTCACCAGTCTTCGGGAAGACCGACCTGTCGAAGCCGGAGCCGGCGGCGCGGCCCCGACAGAGACGTCCGGCGTGCGCCTGGAGTCCGGCGTTCAGGCCGCTCAGGCGTTCACGCCGCCCGAGGCGGTCTCGGTGAGCGGCGTGGCCCTCGGTCTGATGGGTCTGGCGGCCGGGACCGGGCTGCGGGTCGAGCTTCAGGAGGACTCCGGCAGGAAGCTGGCCGAAGGCTCAGTGGTGATCGAACGGGCCGGCGAGAAGCTCTGGGCGACCGTGCTGTTTCCCGAATCCGTGATCCTCCCCTCGCAGCAGCACTGGATTCTGGCGACCGCGACGCGCGGCGGTGCCGTCTGGCTGGCTCGGTCCGGCGCCACGCCCGTCCGGCTCCTCGACAGGTCGTCGCCCGCGGGGTTGGAGGCTTTGGTCCAGCTCCTTTCTCCCACCGGCTCCCGGCCTGCGCAGCTCGAGCTGCGCCTCGGTGGAACAGTGATCCCCGCGAGCGAGCAGCCTGACGACCGCCGGAGCTACGACCTGACCGCCGCGCTGAACCAGCACCTCGCCGCTCAGGGCTCGGCCGCGACGGTGGACGCGCCCCTGCTCTTTACCTCGATCGCCCCGGGGATGCTGACCGTCTATCCGCCGCGGATCGTCTACGATCCGCCCGCCTGAGCTCTCATCCCTATAGGCGCTAACTTTGACCCCAAAGCGCCCTTCGACCCGCTGGAGATCCTTCCCACTGTAGAGACGCCCCGTGGGGCGTCTCCTGCGGCGGCGTTCATTTCCAGGAATCCGCACGATGCCGCGGGCACCTCCGGAGAAGGAGACGCCCCACGGGGCGTCTCTACAGTGGGGGATGCGGCATATCGCTCGACGGCAAAGTTAGCGCCTATGGGGGCCAGGAGGGTGAGGATCAGCGACGCCTCCGCCCCGACAGCGCCCTTTCTAAACTCGCCACCTGCGGATCGCCCGGCGACAGCTCCTTCGCCTTCTGTAGGAGGGCCCGGGCCTCGTCCGTCCTCCCCTGTTGGCGTAGCACGAACGCGTAGAGGGTCAGGATGCCGACGTCGTCGCCGCGCTGCCGGTAGGCCGCTTCGCAGTCGGCGAGCGCTCCGGTCGGATTGCCGAGGGCCTGGCGGGCGGCGCAGCGCTGGCGCAGGAGCAGAGGGTCGCCGGGACGCTCGTCCAGGGCCTGGCTCGCCAGCTCCTCGGTCGCGGTGAGCTTGCCCGCGGTCCCCAGGACCGCCAGATACTCGGTCAGGTACAGAGAGGGTTCCTGGTGGAAGAAGGGCCGGCTGGCGAGCCCTGCGAGGCGCGCGGGCGCCGAGCCGCGGGGGGCGAGGAACGGCACCTGCGCGGTTTCCGCGGGCACGTCTCCCGCCGCGGCCAGGGCGCTCCCACCTCCTGCGTCGCGCACGAAGACCGCGGCGTGCGGATCGAGATAGACGAGCGTCCAGCGCGGGTCGCTCCGCAGGGCTTCGCCGACCGGAGAGCGGAAGGTCTTCGAGTAGTTGCCGAGGACCGCGGTGCGGAACCCGTATTTCCTCTCCGCCTCGCGCCAGGCGGAGGGATAGGTCAGCATCCGCTTGTACTCCGTCACCAACTCGGGTTCGAGGATACGGCTGTCGATGAAGAACTGGTACGTGGGATGGAGCCGCCAGGCGAGATAGCCGCCCGTGGCGAAGTCGTTGAAGACCGGACCCGGCGGGCGGTGCCGCAGGAGGAATTCCGCCGCCCCCGGAGAGACGGCCCGCGGGTTGACGGTGAAGAAGGAGCCGCGGGAGGTCCCAGGGTCGAAATGGGAGCGCGCGAGCCAAAGCCCGGCGGCGGCCATGAGGAGGAACACGGCGAGGCCAGCGGCCGCGGCCGGGTAGGCGAGGCGAAGGAGGGGACTGCGCTCTTTGCGCGCGCGCCGTGGGGCTTCCGTCGCAAGATATCCACGATCGGCCAGGTTGGCGATCCCCGCGATCGCGGTGGCGATCGCCAGCGCCGTGACGTGGCGGACGGCCGTGGCGGAGAGCGCCGCGAGACCGGCGAACAGGAGGAGGCGTGGCCAGGCGCGCGGGCCGCGGGCCGCCCGGAAGCTCAGCAGGCCCACGGCGGCCAGCAGCAGCCAGAGGACGCGGGTGGAAAGGTCGCCCGAGGGGAAGACCGGCTGCCACTCCAGCACCAGCGGATCGCCCCCTTCGCCCATCAGCCGCGCCGTGGCCGAGCCGGCGAGGGTCCCCAGCAGCTCCAGCCGGCCGCGCAGGAGGGAGGGGTGGGCGAGCGACACGAGCAGGAGCACGGGGACGAGTAGGAACAGAGAGCGCCCTCCATCCGCCGGCGCCGCGACGTCGCCCGCGCCGCGCCGCCAGGGCCTGCGCCGCTCGATCCAGCTCCCCACGGCGTACGCGAGGACCGCGAAGATTCCCAGCGGATAGCCACCGTGCAGGTTCGCCCATGCGGCCTGGAGCCCGGCGAAGAGAGCGCCCACGCGCCAGGAGAAGGGCCAGGTGAAGAGGACATCCCGCTCCAGTAGCCGCCAGTAGACCACCAGCAGGAGCCAGGTCACCATCTCGGATTTCAGGCACAGCCGCTGGTGGGCCGCGACGATCACGCCCGCCGCCAGCAGCGCGTTGACCAGCCCGAAGCGGTCGACCGCCCTGGTGGTGTAGACGAGGGTGATCAGCGCGGCCGCCAGGAGCGCGCCGAAGACCACCACCCCCTCGATGCCGGCGGCGCGGTGCAGGAGCGCGACCAGCACGGTCCAGAGCCAGGAGTGGTGGACCCAGCTCCCCTCGCCGGAGGTGTAGAGGAGCGGGTCCCGCTCGGGGATCCCCCCGTCGGCGAGGACGGCCTCGCCGGTGCTCAGATACCACCAGAAATCCTCGTTCCACAGATATCCGAGGGTGAGCGCCAAGGTCACGGCGAGCAGGGGAGCCAGCAGCGCGAGGGAAAGGGGCGTCCAGCGGGGCTTCGGCAGGGACAGCTCGGCCGCAGGGACTCGCGGAGCCGGAGCCCGGTGGTGCGCGGATTTCTTGCGTGCCATTCGGGCCGCTATTGTAGCAGCGGCTCCAGGGGCCACGGCCCTATAATCCCCTCCCATGTCCCTCCCCCGCACCCACCTCGGCGTCGACCGCCGCCTGGTCGGCGAGGTCGATCATCTCGGCGAGGGGACCGCCCGCGTGGTCCTCGTGACGCTGCCCGAGATGGCCGCGGACGACCGCGACCTCGTCCACGGCGGCTTCGTCTTCGGGCTCGCCGACTACGCGGCCATGCTCGCGGTCAACGATCCGAACGTGGTGCTGGGCAGCGCCTCGCTCCGCTTTACTCGGCCGGTGGTGGTGGGGGAGCAGCTCACGGCCGAGGCGTGGGTGGAGGAGAGCGAAGGACGGAAACGGCGGGTCGAGGTGGAGGTCCTGCGCGACGGCGAGGTCGTCCTGTCGGGCGAGCTCGTCTGCTTCGTGCTCGACCGCCACGTGCTCGACCGGGAAGGAGAGGGATGAACGGCGGAGAGCGTATCGCGGAGGTCCTGGAAAAGCAGGGGGTGCGCTTCCTCTTCACCCTCTGCGGCGGCCACATCTCGCCCATCCTGGTGGGCGCCAAGCGGCTCGGCATCCGGGTGGTCGACGTCCGCCACGAGGTGGACGCCGTGTTCGCCGCCGACGCCGTGTTCCGCCTGACCGGCGTGCCGGGCGTGGCCGCGGTCACCGCCGGCCCCGGCGTCACCAACACCATCACCGCGGTCAAGAATGCGCAGCTCGCCCAATCGGCCGTGGTCGTGCTGGGCGGCGCCGCCGCGACCCTGCTGAAAGGGCAGGGCGCGCTCCAGGATATCGACCAGATGGCCCTGTTCGCGCCGCACGTCAAGTGGTCCGCCACGGCCAAGACCGTGCGCGAGCTGGCTCCGCTCCTCGAAGAGGCCTTCGTCCGGGCGCGCTTGGGCGTGCCCGGCCCGGTCTTCCTGGAGTGCCCGGTCGACCTGCTCTACGACGAGCCGCTGGTCCGCGAGTGGTACGGCGCGGCCTCCAAGGGGGGAGGCGTCGCCGGGGCCGGCATGCGTCTTTACCTCAGCCGGCACGTCAAGAAGCTCTTCGCGGGCGCCGACCGCTTCCAGGCTTCGGAGCCCAAGACGGTCCGGCCGCCGGCCCACGAGCGTGGCGAGGTCCGCAAGGCCGCGGCCCGCCTGCGCAAGGCCAAAAAGCCGGTCCTGGTCCTGGGGAGCCAGGTCCTGCTCACGCCTACCGAAGCCGCCGAGCTGGCGCGGGCTGTCGAGGCGATCGGCGCGCCCGTCTATCTGGCCGGCATGGCGCGCGGCCTGCTCGGCCGGGGGAACGCGCTCCAGCTCCGCCACAAGCGGAAAGAGGCGCTGCGCGAGGCCGACCTTGTGATGCTCGCCGGCATCCCGGCCGACTTCCGGCTGGACTACGGCCGCCAGGTCAACCGCAAGGCCGAGCTGATCTCGGTCAACCGCAGCGAGGCCGACCTGCGGCTGAACCGCAAGGCGGACCTCGCCGTCCACGGCGATCCGGCCCTGTTCCTGCGCGGAATCGCGGAGGCGCTCGGCGGGAAGGGCCGTCTCTGGAACGACTGGCTGGAGTCGCTGCGCGCCCGCGACCTGGAGCGCGAGCGGGAGATCGCGAGACAGGAAGCAGGCGGACCCGAGCTGGTCAATCCCATCCATCTCTGCCGCGAGATCGACCGCGCCCTGGCGCCGGACAGTGTGATCGTCGCCGACGGCGGCGACTTCGTGGCCACCGCGGCCTACACCGTGAGCCCGCGGGCGCCCCTCTCCTGGCTCGACCCCGGGGTCTTCGGCACCCTGGGCGTGGGCGGCGGCTTCGCCCTCGGCGCCAAGCTCTGCCGACCCGACGCCGATGTCTGGATCCTCTACGGCGACGGCTCGGCCGCCTACAGCCTCGCCGAGTTCGATACCTTCGCCCGCCACGGTATCCCGGTCATCGCCGTGATCGGCAACGACGCCGGCTGGACGCAGATCGCCCGCGAGCAGGTCGACATCCTGAAGGACGACGTCGCGGTCGTCCTCGCCCGCACCGACTACCACAAAGTCGCCGAAGGCTACGGCGGCCGGGGGCTCGTGGTCAGCCGCGACCAGGACGTCCGCGCCTGTCTCGAAGAGGCGGTGGCCATCTCCCGCTCGGGCGCCCCGGTGCTGGTCAACGCCCACCTGGCGAAGACGGAGTTCCGCAAGGGATCGATTTCGATGTGAGAGGGATCATGAACGCCCTCCTCCTGGTCCTGATCGCCGCCGCGACCGCCGCGGGCGATCCGCTCCCGCCAGACGTGAAGGACACCGATCGCGTCCGGTGGCTCGCCGACCATTCCCTTCCGATCCGGTCCATCGACCCTAAAGACGAGGACTTCTCCGACCTCCAGCCGCTCGTCTCCCGGATCGGCAACGCCCGGGTGGTGCAGCTCGGGGAGGCGACCCACGGCGACGGCTCGACCTTCCTGGCCAAGGCCCGCCTGGTCAAGTTCCTCCACGAGGTCATGGGCTTCGACGTGCTGGCCTGGGAGGCGGGGATCTTCGACGTCCGCCGGGTAGACGCCGCCCTGCGCTCGGACATGCCTCTGGCCGAGGTGGGGACCCAGGGGCTGTACGGGATCTGGTCCCGGAGCGCGGAGGTCCAGCCGACGCTCGCCTACGTCCGTTCGACCTGGAGCACGCCGCGGCCCATCGAGACCGTCGGCTTCGACTGCCGGATCTCGACGCCGGAGAACCGCAAGGAGCGGTTCCCCTCCTATGTCTTCGCTTTCTTCGACCGGCTGGACCCGAAGCTCATCTCCCCCCAGGAGCGGGCCGACCTGACCGCGATGTCCGTTGGGCTGGTGCCCGCCGAGTACTACGAGAAGCCGGGCGAGCGGAATTACAACCGCGCCCTGCCCAAACGCCTGGTCGCGGTGATCGACGAGCGGCGCTCCGACCTGCTGGCGCACCACAGCGCGCGCGAGATCGACTACGTCCGCCAAATTCTGGTCAGCCTGATGAGCATGGACCGGGCGCTGCCCGGCCAGATGACCAACGCCACCGCGGACGGCTACACCCGCGACACGGCCATGGCGGAGAACCTGCTCTGGCACCTGAACGGCCCGCTCAAGGACCGCAAAGTGATCGTCTGGGCGCACAACTACCACATCCTGAAGGACATCCACGCCCGCGTCGCGAAGGAGCGGGCGGCCGGCTCCGGCCGCCCCTATACCGGTCCCATGGGGAAGTTCCTGGACGCCGCCCTCGGCCGGGAGATGGTCACCGTCGCCTTCCTCTCCCATCACGGGCGGTACGCCTACGTCGGAGAGCCGCCGGAGGACATCCCGGCGGTCGCTCCCGACTCACTGGAGGAGCTGCTGCACGCCACCGGGAGGCCCCTCCTGCTGCTCGATCTCCGGAGCGCGCCGGAGGGCCACTGGCTGCGCGAGCCCGTGACCGCCAGCTTCTACATGTACGAGCCCATCCCGACCGACTGGCCGCGCCTCTACGACCTGGTCTTCTTCATCGACGAGCAGAAGCCGAGCACGAAGGTGCCCTAAGGAAGATGGAGGCGGGCCCGCGCCTGGGGTTGAAAACCCCAGGCTGGGTTGTATCGCCCTGGTCGGGCGAGATTCCGGGAGGGGCGCCCCGAATGGCGCAACGTTCCAGCCTGGGGTTTCAACCCCAGGCTGCCGGCCCGTTACTTCGACGCCTGGAACTTCTTCAGCGTCTCTTCGCTCTCGAAATAGAGCACGCTGCCGTCCGGGAAGGCGGCGATGACGGCCTTGGCCTTGTCCACCTTGTTGCCAGTGACCGGATCGGTCCCGGTGCGGGCCGCGGCGTCCTTGGCGAGGCGCTCCTTGCACATCTCGCAGCAGCCGTAGTAGGTCTTACCCTCGACCTGGACGGGGATCTGGTCCTTGTTCATGAACTGGTTGTTCACCATGCAGACCAGCTTGGCCTCGACCTTCTTCAGGGCCGGCTTGGCGCCCGCGTCGCCGGCAAAGGCGAGCCCCGTAATGAGGATGGCGGCACAGCAGAAGAGGGCCAACAGGCCGAGTCGCCGAGGTGAAATACGAAGTCCGGGCATTTCTCGTCTCCTTTCGGTGTTGCAGATCTTTGGCGGCATACGGCGCGGGCGGGAATCCCTTCTGGTATCCTCCTCTCCGCCGACGAACCTGTAACAGGGGCGTCCCCTCGGATCATTTCATGGAGACCATTGTGACGGAAGAGAGACCGCGGCTCAACGTGACCAGCACCGTTTTCCTGTTGGGAACCCTTCTCATCGCCCTCGTGGGCACGCCCTGGTACATCGTGACGCACGGCCTGGGCTGGCCGGAGACCCTGACGTTCCTGGGCATCTGGTTCGCCGTCGGCCTGTCGGTCACCGCCGGATACCACCGGCTGTTCGCCCACAAGACCTACCAGGCCGCCTGGCCGGTGCGCCTGTTCTTCCTGGTCTTCGGCGCGGCGTCGCTGGAGAACTCCGTCCTCAACTGGGCGGCGGACCACCGCGTCCACCACACTCACGTGGACGAGGAGCGCGACCCGTACAACATCACCAAGGGCTTCTGGTGGGCCCACATTGGGTGGATCTTCTTCGAGAACGAGGCGCCCAGCCAGACCGTGGTGCGTGACCTGCTGGAGGACCCGCTGGTGGTCTGGCAGAACCGCTGGTACCACGTCGTCGGCCTCGGCATCGCCTTCGGCGTTCCGCTGCTCGTCGGGCTCCTCACCGGCAACGTGCTCGGCTGCCTGCTGATCGGCGGCGTGCTGCGGGTCGTGGTCAGCCACCACACCACCTTCTTCATCAACAGCCTCTGCCACATGATCGGCCGGCAGCCCTATAGCAAGGAGCACACCGCGCGCGACAGCGGCATCATGGCCGTGCTGGCGTTCGGCGAGGGTTACCACAACTACCACCACAGCTTCCCGTTTGACTACCGCAACGGCGTCAAGGCCTGGCAGTTCGACCCGGCCAAGTGGGCGATCTACCTGCTCTCCAAGGTCGGGCTCACCCGCGACCTCCGGCGCGCTCCCGAAGCCGCGGTCCTCAAGGCCAAGGTCGAGCTGCAGTTCGAGGCCGCCCGGGAGCGGATGCAGCAGGTCGTCAGTCATCTCCGCGAGACCCACGAGGCGCGCCTGCACGAGAACTACGAGCGGCTCCAGGCCGCCCTGCACGAGTTGCTGAGCCTGCAGCGCCGCCACAAGCCGAAGCCGGCCGCCGCGGACGGTGACGAGCACCTGCCCCTGGAGACGCGGATCGGCCTCGCCTACAACGCCCTGGAGAAGGCGCTGGCCGAGTGGAAGCAGACCCTGCGGCAGACGAACCAGTTGCCGGTCGCGGCCTGATCCCTCACCCTCCTGACCTCCCTCTCCCATTGCCCCCAGCCCCCGGGAGAGGGAGGAGCTGCACCAGGTTGTTTTTCTCCCCCTCTCCCGGTTGGGGGGAGTGCGATGGGAGAGGGGGCCGGGGGGTGAGGTTCTCGGAGGAGCCCTATGCGCCCTGTCTCTATGATCCGACCCCTGGCCGTCTCCCTCTCCCTCCTCGCCATCGCGACCGCCTGTCTCGCCGCCGATCCCCCATCGCTCCCCGAATCCCTCCGCTCCACCGCCGCCTCCCTGCGCGACGCCGCCATGAAGGGCACGCGGGCCTACGACCTCGTCCGCTCGCTCACCACCGAGGTGGGTCCCCGACCGGCGGGCTCGGAGGGGGACCGCCGGGCGGTCGAGTGGGGATTGCGCACGATGCACGAGCTCGGATTCCAGAACGTCCGGGCGGAGAAGGTCAAGGTGCCGCACTGGGAGATCGGGGAAGGGAAGGGGGAGATCACCGCTCCCTGGCCGCAACCGTTGACGCTCATCGCGCTCGGCGGCAGCGTCGGCACGCCGGAGGGCGGGATCGAGGCCGAGGTGATCGAGGCGCCGTCCGTCCAGGACCTGGAGAAGATGGATCCGGCGCAGGTCAAGGGCAAGATCGCCTTCATCAACAAGAGGATGGAGCGCCGGCGGGACGGCTCCGGCTACGGCGAGACCGTGGGCGGACGGAGCCGGGGAGCCATCGTGGCGGGCAAGCTCGGCGCCGCGGCTCTGGTCATCCGCTCCGTGGGCACCGACAACAACCGCACTCCGCACACCGGAGCCATGCGCTACGAGGACGGCGGACCGCGCATCCCCGCGGCGGCGCTCTCCAATCCGGACGCCGACATCCTGGAGGCGCAGCTCCGCAGCGGCAAACCGGTCCGCTTCCGGCTGACCCTGGGGAGCCGCCACCTGCCCGAGGCCGAATCCGCGAACGTCATCGGGGAGATCCCGGGCCGTGAGAAGCCGGAGGAGATCGTCCTTCTCGGCTGCCACCTCGACTCCTGGCACCCGGGCACGGGAGCCGTGGACGACGGCGCCGGCTGCGCCATCGTGATGGAAGCCGCGCGCCACATCGGCGAGCTGAAGCAGCGCCCGCGGAGGACCATCCGGGTCGTCCTCTACGCCAACGAAGAGTTCGGCCTCTCCGGAGCGAGGGGCTACGCCGAGAAATACGCCGCCGATCTCGCCAAGCACGTCCTGGCGGGGGAGTCCGACTTCGGAGCCGGCAAAGTCTGGTCGATCGACTCGGGAGTCGACCCCGCGGCGGTCCCCCTCTTCGACGAGATCGTCAAGCTGGTGGCGCCGCTGGGCATCGAGCGCGGCACCAACGAAGCCGGAGGGGGAGCCGACCTCAGCACGCTGGCGCCCGCCCGCGTCCCGCTGATGGACCTCAACCAGGACGGCACCTACTACTTCGACTGGCACCACACCGCCAACGACACCCTGGACAAGGTCGACCCCAAAGACCTGAACCAGAACGTCGCCGCCTGGGCCGCCGTCGCCTACGCCGCGGCCGAGGTCTCGGGCGATTTTGGAAGAGCCCCGGAAAGGGCGGCGCAGGGGCGCTGAGCTCGGAGCAATCGTCCTTTCCCCATCCGACCGTCTCCCCGATTCCAGAATTACTGCAGACGGCCGGTAGGGACGGGGGCGAGCCTCGCCCCCGCCTTGCCGAGCGTTCCCCCGCGAATTTGTGGCGTAGAAGCCCGGGTAGGCCCCCGTACCCGTCAAAAAATTGCAGGAAATGTCGGGTACCCCCCTGTTACCTCGATGGGCGTGCGTCGCCCACGCAGGAATCCGCCGTTTTTCAAAAGGTACACCCCTGTACCCCGTCAAAAATCGCGGGGAACGTCGAGTCACCCCCCTGTACCTGAATGGGCGAGCGTTGCCCACGCAGGAAATGGCTTGTACTTTAGAGGTACACCCCTGTACCCGAAAGGTACGGGGGTGTACCCGAGAGGTACAGGGGGGTACCCGGCTTAAAACGCGGCGAAAACGCTTCTGCCCGGGTCTTTTCGTCTTCCCGACGGCTGGAAGGTCTGGGGGGGACGATGGAAAGCCGGGTACGGGCCTGTACCTGGGAAATCGGGGGCTTAACGACGGTAGCAGCCGTTTATCGGCCCCTGCCGACCGCTGATCTTCCTCGATCTCCGGTTGAGAAAAAAACTTCGAGGGCCGTCTAGGAAAAGTGCGGTGCGAAACCGTCGACGGCTATGGCGCTCATCGACCCGAACTCGAGCTTCTCAAGCTTCTTAGCGAGGCTTCAACCCTGGCGTGCTGCGCTCGCTCTCAGCCTCCTCGCCACGATCCTGGCTCAGGTCGGCTGCGCTCCCGGGGACGGGATCTCGGGGGTGGCGACCCTCACCATGTCGTCGCGGCCGGTCGAAGGGCGCTTGTCCGGATGGCCGTCCTACCATCCGTTCGGCCCGCTGCAAAGTCAGGATCGGACCGCGCTGACGGAGTGGGTCTCCAGCATGGAGCCCAGAGTCGACCACCTCCCTCCCGCCGAGGCTCGGGCATCTCTAGGGGGCATCCAGCTCCTGATGGGAAACGGGGAGGACGCGGTCGCCCGGCTCGAAGAGGCTGTGCGGCTCCGGCCGTCCGACGCCCGCTTCCAGAGTGACTTGGCGGCAGCCTACCTGGCCCGGGCCGGAAGCGGTGACCAGCGAGAGCCGCAGTACCTGACCTACGCTCTCGCGGCGGCCGCCCGGGCCGTGGCAACAGACAACTCCCTGCTCGCCGGCCATTTCAACCGGGCCTTGGCTCTAGAGGCTCTCGGTCTGTGGCCGGAGGCGCGCAGAGCGTGGCAGGCCTACCAGCGGCTCGATACCGAATCGGGCTGGTCGGACGAAGCTGCCGCGAGAACCGCCGATCTCGACCGGAAGCTGGGCCTCGGACCGTGGAAGGAGGCGGAGACGCGCCTCGAGCGGGCGGTCTCCCAAGGGGACCAGGCTACGGTGCGAGAGCTCGTCACCCGGTTTCCTCAGCTCTGCCGGAGGTATGTGGAGGAGGTTGCGCTCACCCGGTGGGCGCACGCCCAGGCCGCCGCAAGGCCTGGAGAGGCCTCACGCGAGCTCGACACAGCGGGCCTCGTCGCCTCCGCCCTCATGGCAGTCCATGGAGATCGTCTGCCTCAGGATGCGGTCGCAGCCATCCGCGAGGCTGCCGCGGCAGGGCCAGCGGACCGCGCCCGCCTGGAGGCGCTGAGCCGGGGGCATCTCATCTATCACGAGGGGCTGGACCGGTATGAGCCCATTGACCTCACGGATGCTCGCCCTTCGCTGATCGCCGCCCGCGAAGCCCTGGTCCGTGGCGGCAGCCCGTTCGTCCACTGGGCCGAGCTGTACCTGGCGATCTGCGACTATTACGACTCGCGCTACCAGGATAGCCTCGATCGTCTGGAGCCTCTCCGCGAAGAGACGGAGCGCCGCGGCTATCTCGCCCTGCTGGGGAGGGTGCGTTGGATCGAGGGGCTGAACCATCTGGCTTCATCGCGTCCCCTCGACGCGCTGGAAGCTCTGCGCAGCGCGCTCGCCGCCTTCAAGCGTCTGGGAGAGGGCGAGAACGTGGCCTCCCTGCACGACCGGATCTCCCTCTGTCTGGCCTACCTCGGCGAGACGGCGGAAAGCTGGCGCAGCCTCGGCCGCGCACTGCAGCTCCAGGGTGAGATCCAGTCGCCGCGGCGGCGTTACTCCATCTTCTACTCGGCCCAGGAGATGGCTCTGTACCAGGGAGAGCCCGCGGTAGCCCTCTACTTCCTCGACGAAGCGGTTGAAGCGGCGCGCGCCTGGGGCAGCATGACCGCCATCGCGGAGGCCCTCTGGTCGCGCAGCCGGGTGCGTTACATCGCGGGCCGGGAGGCAGAAGCCCTCGCAGACTTGCGGGAGGCGCAGGCGCATGCTTCGGGGATCCAGTGCAAGGCCCTGAAGGAGCGTATCCAGGGAGACATCCTGCGAGTTACTGCGGAGGCTCGTCTCGACACCGATCCCAGCTCGGCGATCCAGGGCCTGACCTCGGCCCTCCAGGCCTACCAGGACACGAGCTATCCGGACCACCTCATCCCGGTTCTCCTGGCGCGCGGCCGCGCCTACATGTCGGTCGGAGAGGAAGGCCGGGCGGAGGAGGATTTCCGCGCCGCGATCGATCTCTACGAGGAGCGGCGGCGACAGGTCCACGATCCCGATTTCCGGATCTCCTACTTCGACCAGGCAGAAGCCGCCTTCGACAGCATGATTCTATTCCAGGCCGAGCGGCGGAACCAGCCTTTGCGCGCCCTCGACTACGTGGAGCAGGCCCGAGCGCGCGTCCTCCTCGAGCTGGTTGGAGAGTCGTCGGGCTCGGCGCTCACGCACCCGCTGACCTCCGCTGCCGTCCGGGAGCGCCTGCCCGAGGGCGTGGCCCTGATCGAGTACGCGGTGTTGAAAGACCGCCTTCTGGTCTGGACAGTCCGTAAGGGCGGCGTCGGCTTCCGTTCCCACGCAATCAGCGCCGAGTGCCTCGATCTCCTCGTGGCGCGTCTCCGGTCGGAGATCGAGCATGAGGAGAGGGACGAGACCGGCACAGCCGAAGAGCTCTATCGGCTCCTGGTCCAGCCGTCTCTGCAGGAGGCTCCGGACGCGTCGGCTCTGGTTTTCATCCCGGACAAGTCTCTTCACTCGCTGCCGTTCGGTGCCTTGCGGCAGCCCGGCCCCCGCCGCTTCCTGATCGAGGACCGGTTGGTTGCAGTCGCTCCCAGCGCTACGCTCTACGTGCTCGCCAGCGCCCGCGGCCGGGAGTTGGCGTCCCGTCCCGCGGCCAGCGTTCTGGCGGTGGGCAACCCGGCCTTCGAACGATCCGAGTATCCGGCTCTGGAGAGCCTGCCCGCCGCGGAAGAGGAGGCTCAGAGAGTCGCGAGACTCTATTCGGAGCCTCGGCTCCTCCTCCGCGAGGACGCCACCCGGGAAGCTTTCCTGCGAGCCGCGCCCGGCTTCGAGGTTCTCCACCTCGCGAGCCATGCCCTGGCCAGAGAGGACGCCCCCTTGGGGGCGAAGCTCGTCCTCGCTTCGGAGCCTGACAAGCCCGGCTCGGGCGACCTGTTCGCGGCGGACATCGCTCGCCTCCGCCTCCCGCGCACCCAACTCGTCGTCCTCGGCGCCTGCCGGACGGCGGCCGGCCGCATCTGGAAGACCGAAGGGGTGGAGAGCATGGCGCGCCCCTTCCTCGCCGCCGGCGTGCCTGCCATCCTCGCCAGCCTCTGGAACGCCGATGACCGGGCCACCTCCACCCTGCTCCAGAGATTCCACGCGGAAGTCCGCCAAGGGGCCGACCCTGTGGAGGCCCTGCGGACCGCTCAGCTGTCGCTGATCCGGAACTCCGACGAGAAGCTCCGCGAGCCGAAGATGTGGAGCGGCTTCGAGCTGATCGGAGGAGCCTTCATAAATCTCAAAGATGGTCGTACGACCTGGAGGAGATGAGACATGCCTAAATATCAGATTAATTTCAGTGGCCTGATAGCTTTCGTTCCCCACACTAACAACAAGGAAGCGATGGTTGTCCTGGCCGATGGAAGCTTTCGTCACCAGGCGCCCAACGGCGAAGACCTGTTCCCCCACTACCCCTTCATTCTCTACAATCTCAAGGACCTGTCCGACGACAGCCCACGCCGGCCCGAGCTGACCGGCCAAGGCCTCGGACTTAGCTTCCTGAGCTACGAAGACCTAACAATCGGTTCTCCGGATAATCAACGGAGGAGAGACTCCGACCTGCGGTTCTTCATCGAGCCTGAGTCCCCGCCAGAAGCCCAGGCTGATTCCGGCGTGGAGGCTCCCGTGATTGAGCCCGTCAGCGACGCCAAGTTCCAGAATGGAGCCGAGGAGGAGTTTCTCGATTCTGAGGCTCTTCGCTGGATCATGCCGATCGAGAAGATCGGGGCAATCCCCGACAAGATCTCCGCCGAAGCAGCCAAGGGACTTCGCATCGCCGACGAGTGCCTGATGACGCCGTACACAGTAACCTCCATAGAGAACAAGGTCGCGGCGCGGCTCAGGTTGACCTCGGGCCGTCTCGTCAACAGCAGCTTTCAACGGGCGACGATCGCTGGAGAGAGGCTCGGCACCGTCTGCAAATTCTTCGACGAGGAAATGAAAAGGGATGACCCGGGTAGGAAGGCGCACCACGAGCAAGTCATTTCCACTCTTGTGACCTATGAACCCTATCTAGACGAGGCCAACAAGCTGGTGATCTTTTCCAAGAGGTTCTCGTTCTCCGAACCAAATGGCCACAAGACAGGGGACTTCCCGGACCTCGTATTCCGCTCTCCCCGAGAGACTGGGCGTAACATCGTGATCAACATTTGGAACGCGCCACTGGCTGACATCCTCGACATTCTCGGCGGTACAGATCGGCACCAGTGGCCACGACCGGAAGGCGATCGGAGCTTCCGGTCCTTTTTCAGGCTCTGCGCTGAACAGCCAACGGTGCTTCCGGTCCTTGAGAAGAGCAGGACAATGGCGGCCCGGCTCCAGATGGTCACGGGACCTGAGAAGAACGTCGGATGCCCGACCTGCCGTTTCCCGGCCATGCCGCTTCCTGAGCTTCAGGCCTGAGGAGGCAGGACATGATGAGCAGACGGCAGCTTGCAGCGATTTCCAGCCTCGTGGCCGTCCTGACCCTCCTCGCCGCGGCCTGCCCAGTCGCGGCCGAGGAGGGCCCATTCGGCCCTCCTACGGTTCCTTGCAACGATGGATCGGATCAGGCCTTCAAGCTGAGCCTGGATTACCCGAAGATTCTGCCTAAGGAAAGCTATCCCTGGGAGAAAATCGACTTCAAAGAGAACCAAGAGAAGCAGATGGAGTATCTCGGCGCGGTTCTGAGATACGTCTACGACGGGAACTTGAAAAAGGATATGGAGTGGCAGCCCGAAAAGAACTCCAAGCGGCGCTGGTATCACGTACCGTGGCTGCACCTAGGGGACAGGGGACGAGAATGCCTCCACGGGATGACCCGCGAGCGTGATTCCCGGCCGCGAGAGCTCGATCCGGAGGAGCAGTTGTCCCGTTTCCAGAATTGGGGCGTGGCCATGTACAACCCTGCCGGTGGATACACCATCGGTCAGGTCTGGCACACTGGGTTGCCTGACTTATCCAAGGCACGGTTCCCAACGGGCACTGTGGCCGTGAAGCTTCTCTTTACGGAAGCCGACGACCAGCAGGTTCCTTTCTTGCGGGGCACTTTCAAGTGGAAGGGCATGATCCATGCCCCCGGTCTCAATGTCAAGAATGAGCGGCAGGAGAAAATGCTCCGGTTGCTGCAGCTCGACATCGCCGTACGGGACTCTCGGGCAAACGAAGAGACCGGATGGGTTTTCGGGACTTTTGTCTATGACAAGGGCGCCGAATTCGACGACAACTCTTGGAGAAAGACAGTCCCTGATCCTTGGGACAAGATGGTCCCTGTTGGGTTAATGTGGGGTAACGATCCGGATGTGACACTCAGAGATGTGGAGAGAAGTAAGGGCCGGAAGGAAGGAGATAAGGAGAAGTCCAAAGAGAAGGCAGCGCGTTTACTCCAGGAGACCTTCATCAATCCGAAGTTCGAGACGTCTCACTTTCTGGGCTGGGGCGGGCGGCTGAATGGGCCAGCGGACAACCCCATCGCATCCTGTCTGTCGTGCCATGCCACGGCGGAGTTCCCTCAGAGGTCTCCGATGGCGCCGCCGATAGACCGCTGGTTTCGTAACATCAAGGCCGGGGTGCCGTTCGATCTCGGGGCGGCCTCTCTCGACTACTCCTTGCAGCTCGCACAGAGCGTCTTGAGCTTCTGTGGCCAGGAGTCGCTTTCCGATGAGAAGAAGGAGCACTGCATGGCGGCTGAGCTGGGCCCAGAGTCAGGAGTATTACCGTCCAGGTATGACCCGAAACAGGGGCTCCCGGTCAGTCGAGACGAGGCGGTGTTGACTGAAGAGGACCTTGCCCGTCAGCGGTCCGGGGGAAGAATTTCGATATTCGCAGCTTCGATATTCGCCGGGGTGTTTTTCCTCCTTGGGTTTATCATCGGAGGAGGAGGGACCGCCACAATTTACTTTTACCGGCGTAAGGCGAGGGGCGTCATCCCCGCCGCCCCACCTCCGAGCACCGCAGCAGAAACTCCTCCGCCAGCAACCGGTAAGCCTGCGCCCCGGTAGCCCGCGGGTCGTACTCGAAAATCGTGAGCCCAGCCTCCGGCGCCTCCGCCAACCGGGTGTTGGTTCGCACTTCGATGGCGAAGACCAAGGACCCGTATTCAGTACGGATCTCGTCGACGGTCCGCCGGGTGAGCTTGGTGCGATAGTCGACCATGGTCAGGAGGACGCCGAGAGGGATAGTGCGGGAGCCGGCCTCCTGCGCGAGCCGTTGGGCTCCCTCCAGGAGGTTCTTCAGACCGACGGTGGAGAGGAAGTGCGGGGTCGTCGGCGCCACGAAGCCCTGCGAGGCCACGACCGCGTTGGCCGGGATGACCGAAAGGGACGGCGCGCAGTCGAGCAGGATGTCGTCGTAGGCGTCGGCGAGCGGGGTGAGCGCGGTGCGCAGGCGGACGGTGCGGCCCTTGTAGTTGCCGAGCTCGGCGTCGGCATCCATCAGGTCCACGGAGGCCGGGATCAGGTCGAGGTTGGGGATGCGGGTCTGGCGGACGGCGTCGAGGGCGCGCAGGCCTCGCAACAGCACGTCGGCCGAGGAGGGGGCCAACTGCTCCCGCGGGATGCCCAGCGAGAGGGAGGCCGAGGCCTGGCTGTCGAGGTCGACCAGCAGGACGCGGCGATCGCGCTCGGCCAAGGCCGCTGCCAGATTGACCGCGGTCGTGGTCTTGCCCACCCCTCCTTTGCGGCTGATGAACGCGGTGATCATGCAGGGCGGCCTGCCCGGATGAAGATCGGCCAATAGACCGTCCGCGCCTCGGACGGGTCTCCCCAGGCGGCCTGGAGGCCGTCCCAGACCTCCTTCAGAGGATCGCTCCCGACCTCTTTCTGGAAGCGGACGTACGAGGACCAGGTGCGGAGATAGCTCACGAAGCGGCCGAGGCCCCAGCGCTCCTCGTGGCGCAGCGGCGGGATCTTCTCCTCCTCGAAGGGGAAGGGGATGGTCTGGTACTCCTCGTCCACCCAGCGGCGCTCGGGTGGCCAGTAGGGGCCGACGATCCCGTGCGCCAGGCGGTCGGTGTGGAGGTCGACCTCGGGGGAGACCTGCGCCAGATTGTAGGTCCAGAGCGCGACCGCGCCGCCCGGGGCGAGCACCCGCCTCGCCTCGGCGAAGAAGCGGTCGAAGTCGAACCAGTGGAAAGCCTGCGCCACGGCCACCAGGTCGATCGATCCCACCTCCAGGCCGGACGCCTCCGCCGGGGCTACGCGGTACTCGACCCGCGGGTGGGGCATGGCGTGCTCGAGCTGCTGGGCGCTCGGGTCGGTCGCGATCACCCGCTCGAAGTAGTCGGCCAGTCCGAGCGCCGCCTGGCCGTTGCCGGTGCCGCAGTCCCAGGCGAGCCGGCGCTCCTGGGGGAGGTCGGCCAGGATCTCGAACAGCTCGGGCGGATAGCCCGGACGGTAGGAGGCGTAGGCTGCCGCGTGGCCGGAGAAGTGGTCTTTGAAGGTCATGTGTGCGCCTTCACGAATGCGATCGTCCGCTCGATGATCTCGCGGCTCCGCGCGTCGTCGTCAAAGGTGTCGAACCCGTGCTGTCCCTGAGGGTGGTTCATGAAGTCGATCGTCGCGTTGGCAGCGAGGGCCCGGGCAAGGAACGTGTGGATCGTCGCGTTCAGCCATGGCCAGTCCCTGCCGGCGCGCGCCACGAGGATCGGTGGACCGGCGAAAGTCTCCCCGGCAGGGAAGCTGTTCACCGGCGAGTAATCCCTGACGATCTCTTCCGGCGTGGGCGTCTGGAGCATGTTGTGGAACGCGGCGGTATCCAGGATGGCGTAGTAGGAGACCAGGGAGCGGACATAGGGTGGGCGCTCGCGCAGGATCGGAGCGAGGAATGGACCGCCTCCGGAGAAGGCCCAGAAGCAGAGCCGGTCCGGATCGAGATGGAAGTCCGGGGCGTTCTCCCGCGCGTAGACGATCGCGGCGTCGACGTTGGCCGCGGAGGCGCCGATCCCGGCCACGCTGACGAAGCCGTGGTTGAAGGTCATCGCGATCAGCCCGGAGGCCGCCAGCAGCTCGCCGTAGGAGAGGAAGACTCCCATTTCTTTGACCCTGGCTGAAAACTGGGGCGGGACCGGACCGCCGTGGACGAGCAGGACGCCCGGCCGCCGCTCCCCCTCGCCCAGCCCCGGAGGCAGATAGACGTCCATCGTCAGCTCTTCGCCGTCCGCCTGACGGTAGACGAGGTCGCGCCGCACCTCGACGGCATCCATGCCCGGGACCTGGTAGACCACTCGCTTGCGAAATATGTCGTCGGCCATGACCTTCCTTTTCCTATGAGAAGACGTGGGGACGTCAGGCGACGGCGTGTCCCGCCTCCTGGAGCGCCTGCGCCGCTCGCTCGAGATCGGCCTCGCGGACGAGCACATAGTCGGTATCGTAGGTCGAGAGGGCGAAGAGGCTCACGCCCGCCACGGCGAGCGGGGAGGCGATTGACGCCAGGATGCCGGTGAGGCTGAAGTCGAGAGGGCCGGCGACCATGAAGCCGCGCCATCCCCGCTCCGCCTTCCACTCCGGCCGCGCCTCCGCCTCCGGGAGGACGACCGACAGCTCGTCCGGGGTGCGGGTCACCGACCAGAAGCCCCGGGAGGGGGGCTCGGGAACTGGCGCGTCCGGGGACAGACGGCAGACGGCGAGCCGGTCCGGCAGGACGCGGAGAGATAGAGGTTTCTCCATAACCCGGGATCAGCGTACCGCACCCGGGCGCGCGTCGTCATCCATCGCTGGAGCAGACCGGAGCCGTGGTACGATCCCGCCGCCACAACGATGTCACGCGGGCACGACGCCAGGGTGACGAGCGACCGAGGGGGCCACCGTCTTGAAAGTGGACGCGATCATCAGGTGGTTCATGCCGAAGGAGGAGCGGTTCCAGGAGCTGCTGTCGAGAGACACGGCGAACGTCTTGGCCGGCACCCGTCTGTTCTGCAACGTCGCGCGTACCGGGAGCTTCGAGCAGCGCAAGGTGCTGGCCGTGGAGCTCAAGGGGATCGAGCACGAGGGGGATCAGATCACCCGCCAGGTCTTCGACGCGCTCAACTCGACCTTCATCACGCCGTTCGACCGCGAGGACATCCGCTCCATCGCCACGGACCTCGACGACATCCTCGACACCCTGGAGAGCGTCGCCCAGAACCTGATCCTCTTCGAGCTGACCGAGACGCCCGAGGCCCTGCTGCAGTTCTCCCGCATCCTGGAGGAGATGGCCGAGGAGCTCGACCGGCTCACCGCCCTCATCTGGGATCTGTCGAACGAGCGGCAGATCCATGAAAAGATCGTGCGCATCTCCGATCTCGAGAACCAGGCGGACAGTCTCTACAACACGGTCATCGCCGACCTGTTCCGGGGGAACGGGCGCGATCCCCTGGAGATCCTGAAGTGGAAGGAGATCTACCAGGGCCTGGAGGAGGCGTGCGACCTCTGCCGGGACTACACGCACGTCATCGGCAACCTCGTCGTCAAGAATTCCTGAGATCCTGCCCTCATCATGCCTCCCGGCTCCGGCGTCCTGATCTTCATCATCCTGGTCGCTCTGACCTTCGATTTCCTGAACGGCTTCCACGACGCCGCGAACTCGATCGCGACCGTCGTCTCGACGCGCGTGCTCTCGCCGCAGAAAGCCGTGCTCTGGGCGGCCTTCTTCAACTTCGCGGCCGCGTTCGTCCTCGGCACCAGCGTGGCGAAGACGATCGGCAATGGGATGATCGACCTTTCGGTGGTGACCCAGGACGTCGTGCTCGCCGGGCTGATCGGCGCGATCTTCTGGAACCTGTTCACCTGGTACTACGGCCTGCCGGTCTCCTCGTCGCACGCGCTGATCGGCGGCTATGCCGGCGCGGCGATGGCCAAGGCGGGGATGAAGGCGATCCTGCTCTCGGGGTGGACCAAGACCCTGATGTTCATCGTCCTCGCGCCGCTGATCGGAGCGTTCCTCGGTTTCCTGCTGATGGTCTCGGTGACCTGGATCTTCCGCCGCTGGCGCCCGTCGCGACTCGACCGTCTCTTCCGCCGGCTGCAGCTCCTGTCGGCCGCCTTCTACAGTCTCGGGCACGGCGGCAACGACGCGCAGAAGACCATGGGCATCATCACCGGCCTGCTGGTCGCCTCCGGGCAACTGGACAAGTTCGACGTCCCCCTCTGGGTCGTCCTGATCAGCCACGCGGCGATCGCCCTGGGCACGATGTTCGGCGGCTGGCGGATCGTCAAGACCATGGGCACGAAGATCACCAAGCTACAGCCGTTCGGCGGCTTCTGCGCCGAGACCGCGGGCGCCCTGACCCTGGTCGGCGCCACGCTGGGCGGCATCCCGGTCTCGACGACGCACACGATCACGGGAGCGATCATCGGAGTCGGCGCGACCAAGCGCCTCTCGGCGGTCAAGTGGGGGGTCGCCGGCCGCATCGTCTGGGCCTGGGTCCTGACCATCCCCATCGCCGCCGCCGTCTCCGGGGTCGTCTATCTGCTCGTGCGGCCGTTTTTCTAGGCCCCTCACCCCCCTGACCCCCCTCTCCCACCCCCTCCCGCCTTCCGGGAGAGGGGGGCAACCGGAAAATCTCCCCAGGTGAAGTCCGCCGTCTTTTTCTTCTCCCCCTCTCCCGGTGGATGGGAGGGGGTGGGAGAAGGGGGCCGGGGGGTGAGGGGTCACGTCGTCCGCGCGATCGCGGCGCGGAAGCGGTGGGCGATCCGGATCACCAGCATCAGCGCCACGACTCCCAGGCCGACGTTCATCCCCCACCAGAGGCCCTCGACCCCCAGCGCAGCCCGGTACGCGAGGTACAGGCTGGCGGGCAGGCCGATGATCCAGAAGCCCATGATGGCGAGACCCGCGGGGAAGGTGGTGTCGGCCGCGCCGCGGAGGATTCCCGCCGCCACGGCCTGGACGCCGTCGAAAATCTGGAAGACCGCGGCGATGGGGAGGAGGAGCGCGGTCATCGCGATCACCGCCGGATCGGCCGTGTAGAGCCGGGCGAGCGGCTCGGGGATCGCCGCGAACAGGACTGCGAAGACGAGCATCGCGCCGGCGCCCAGGAGCAGGCAGATGGCCGCGGCGCGGCGCGCGCCCGGCATGTCCCCCCTTCCGATGGCGTTGCCCACCCGGGTGGCGGCGGCCCCGGCGATGCCGAGCGGCACCATGAAGGAGAGGCTCGCCAGGTTGATCGCGATGTTGTGGCCGGCGAGCTGCACCACTCCCATGCGGCCGGCCAGCAGCGCCAGAGTGACGAAGAACAGGAGCTCGATCGACTGGTGCAGCCCCACCGGCAGGCCGAGGCGTAGCAGGCGGAGATGGCGGCGGAGGTCCAGAGCCTCGGCCGCCCGAAAGCCTCTCCAGTAGGGGGCGAGGTGGCGCCGGCCCGCGAAGAGCAGCATCAGGAACATGGCCCAGCGGCAGATCGAGGTGGCGTACGCCGAGCCCGCGACTCCCAGGGCGGGGAGGCCGAAATGCCCGAAGATCAAGGCGTAGTCGCCGAGCACGTTGAGGACGTTGGCGACGACGATCGCGACTGCGGCCGGGCGGACCACGCTCATGGACTGGAGCGTCTGGCGGAAGGCCACGAAGAGGAGGAAGGCCGGAGTCCCCCAGAGGATGCCCCGCGCGTAGGCCGCGGCATCGCCGACGATCGCCTCGGGCTGGCCGAGCCCGCGGAGCGCGGGCTCGACGTTCCAGAAGAGCAGACCGAAGGGGGCGGCCATGGCGGCCGCTAGCACGATCCCCCGCTGAAGGTGGGCGCCGACGGCCTCGGCGTCCCGGGCGCCGAAGGCTTGGGCGATCAGCGGGTCGAGCGCCGCCAGGGTGCCGACCCCGAAGTAGAGGAGGACGATGGTGGAGATGTGTCCCAGCGCGCCCGCCGCCAGAGCTTCGGCCGAGACGCGGCCGAGCATCATGGTGTCCACGACGCCCATGAGCATCAGTCCGAGCTGCACGAGCGCCACGGGCGCCGCGAGACGCACCGCCGCCGACAGCTCTCGCCGCATCCGTTCCGTTCGACTCATGGGGATCTCCCCGGCCCAGACCGCGAGCGAGGGGTTGGGTAGTATACAGGCGCGTTGAGCGAGCTTGATAAATCAGTGGGCGAACCGACGGAAATCCACACAGTCACCGAAGAGCAGGCGGGGATGACGGTCTCCGCCCTCGTGCGCGAGCTGCTCCCCGGGACCTCGTGGAGCAAGGCGCGCGAGCTTTGCGAGGCCGGGCGCGTGTGGGTGGACGGCGTGGCCGCGACCGATCCGGCGCGCCGGCTGTCCGCCGGCGAGCGGGTGGAGGTCCGGCTCAAGGGGGCAGTCCGCCGTCAGGATCCCGCGGACCTCGTCCTCCACCTCGACGCCGACGTGGTCGTGGTCCGCAAGCCGGCCGGCCTCCTCACTGTGCCTTTCGAGAAGGAGGACCGCGAGACCCTCCTCTCCCTCGCCCGCGTCGCCGTCCGCCGGCTGGATGCCAAGCGCGGCCTGGAGCCCAACCCGAGCCTGCGCGCGGTCCAGCGCCTGGACAAGGAGACCTCGGGGCTGGTCGTTTTCGCGCGCAACGTCCGGGCGCAGCGCCACCTCCAGCAGCAGCTCTCCGAGCACTCCGTCACCCGGCAATACCTCGCCATCGTCCACGGCGCGGCCAGGGACGCCATCTACGACACTCTCCTGGTCGAGGACCGCGGCGACGGGCTGCGCGGGTCGTGGGGCGTCTTCCGTCCCGCGCGCGGAAACCCGCCGCCGGGAGCCCGCCAGGCCGCCACTCACGTCTCTGTGGAGGAGCGCCTCCGGGGGGCCACCCTGGTGACCTGCGCGCTGGAGACCGGGCGCCAGCACCAGATCCGCATCCATCTCGCCGAGGCCGGCAACCCCCTGGTGGGGGAGACGGTCTACATCCGCGACTACCAGGGTCCCCGGATCCAAGCGCCGCGCCCGATGCTCCACGCCGCCGTGCTCGGCTTCGTCCACCCCCGCAGCGGCAAGGCCGTCCGCTTCGAGGACCCGCTGCCAGCGGATTTTGTGGCCGTTCTCGCGCGGCTGCGTTGAAACTTGTTACTACTCCGGTCGTAGGAGGGGGACATGAGCGAGGATCTCTTATGACGTCACTTCTCCAGGATCTTCGATACGCCGGCCGGCTGCTGCGCCGCAGCCCCGGTTTCACTCTGCTCACCGCGCTCACGCTCGCCCTGGGAATCGGGGCCAACGCGGCCATCTTCAGCGTGGTCGATGGCGTGCTGCTCACGCCTCTCCCGTACCGCGATTCGGACCGTCTGATGGCGATCTACACCCAGGCTCCCGGGGCGGGCTTCGACAAGTTCTGGGTCTCTCCTCCCGAGTACGTCGAATTCCGCAAACGGGCGACCCGGTTTGAAGAGGTCGGAGGCTGGGTGACCGGCTCGGTCAATCTGGAAGGAAGGGACCAGCCGACGCGGGTGCGCGCCGCGTACGCCACCGCGAGCCTTCTCTCCGTCCTGGGCGTCGAGCCGGAGCTCGGTCGCTACTACTCGCCCAGGGAAGACCTGCCCAACGCGGAGAGGACGATCGTCCTCGGCCATGACCTCTGGCGGCGCGACTTCGGCGGCGACGCGGGGATCGTGGGGAAGCGGGTCAAGGTGGACGGCGAGCCGCGCACCATCCTCGGAGTCATGCCGCCGGGATTCGACATCGATGGCCAGAATATCGAGGCCCTGATCCCTCTCGCCCTCGATCCGGTCAACCCGGGCCGCTGGGGCAACCACTACCTCTATCTGATCGGACGGCTCCGCCCTGGCGCCACCCTGGCGCAGGCCCGCTCGGAGCTGCACGGACTGCTCACGCGCTGGCAGGAAGAGGTCGGCAGCGACGAGCACATCCTGGACACCGAACGGCACCGGCTGGCGATCGTGCCGCTGCTCGACGACCTGATCGGCGACGTCCAGTCCAAGGTGATGGTGCTGGCCGCCGCGGTGGGGTTCGTCCTGCTGATCGCCTGCCTGAACGTGGCCAACCTGTTGCTCGCCCGCGCCGAGGCGCGGCAGCGCGAGATCGCGATCCGCACCGCCATGGGGGCGGCCCGCTCGCGCCTGCTGCGCCAGTTCCTGACCGAGAGCGTGTTGCTCTCCCTGCTCGGCGGCGGGCTCGGCATGCTCCTGGCCTTCTGGGGCGTCAAGGCGATCGTGGCACTAAACGCGGACAGCATCCCGCGGGTGGAGGCGATCGGCGTCGACGCCCGGGTGATCGGCTTCACCCTGGCGGTCTCCGTGCTCACGGGGCTGCTGTTTGGGCTCGCCCCCGCCCTTCAGGCGCGGAAGGGCGCCCTCTTCGTCGCTCTCAAGGAAGGGGGGCAGCGGGCCACGGCGGGCACGGCCTCCCGGTGGTTCCGGGGCTCCCTGGTCGTCGCCGAGATCACGCTGGCGTCGGTCCTGGTGATCGGAGCCGGTCTCCTGATCAAGAGCTTCTGGCTCCTCCAGCAGGTGGACCCCGGGTTCGACCCTAGGGGAGTCCTCTCCTTCCAGGTCGCCCTGCCGGACGCGAGCTATCCGGAGGATCACCAGGTGACCGCCTTCTACGACGATCTCACGGCGCGTCTGGCGAGCCTCCCCGGAGTCGAAGGGGTCGCCGCCATGTACGGTCTGCCGCCGACGCGCGACGTCAACTCCAACACCATGACCTTCGAGGGGATCGAGCCGGACCCGAACGGACCTGCGACCAACGTCGACTACTGGCAGTTCGTCACCCGCGACTACTTCCGGACCATGAAGATCCCCCTGATGGCGGGCCGGCTGTTCACGCCGGCGGACGCTCGGGGAGCGGCGCCGGTGGTGCTCGTCAACGAGACCATGGCCGAAACCTTCTGGCCGGGCCAGACTCCGCTCGGCAAGCGGCTGAGGACCGGCGACGACGCTCCCTGGCTGACCGTCGTGGGGGTGGTGAAGGACGTCAAGCAGGGCGGGCTCGACCAGAAAGTCGGCACGGAGCTCTATTTCCTCGAGGACCAGACGCCCGACACAGTTGGCGGCGCGGTGGACACGATGTGGGTTGTGGTCCGCACCCGGCGGGACCCCATGAGCCTAGCGTCCGCGGTGAGGGAGAAGGTCCGCGGCATGGACCCCTCGCTGCCGGTGGCGCAGATCCGTCCTCTGGAGCAGGTGCTCCACGAATCGGTCGCGCAGCCGCGCTTCGTCATGGTGCTGGTGATGCTGTTCGCGGCCGTCGCCCTGATTCTGGCGGGGATCGGGACCTACGGCGTCCTGTCCTACGCGGTGGAGCAGCGGAGGCAGGAGATCGGGATCCGGATGGCCCTGGGCGCCCAGATCTGGCAGGTGCTGGGGATGGTCCTCGCGCAGGGCGCCCGGCTGGCGGGGATCGGCCTCGTGCTCGGCGTGCTCGGCGCGCTGGCCCTGCGGCGCATTCTGGCGAACCTGCTGTTCGGCGTCGCGCCGACGGACCCGGCGATCTTCGCGGGCGTCGTCGCGCTGCTCGCCGTGGTCTCGTTCGCGGCCTGCTACTGGCCCGCCCGCCGGGCCGCGAGCGTCGATCCCATTCAGGCTCTGCGGTACGAGTAAACCCCCTCTCCCGGTGACAGGAGAGGGGGCCAGGGGGTGAGGGCTCAGGGTTTCTGATACACCGGAGGCAGGTCCCCCGGGACGTTCTTGTAGCGGTCGCGCAGGCGGGTCTGGCGGCTCTCCATGGGGATCTCGGCGCCACGGATGAAGACGTGGTCGGCGAAGGTGGTGACCTCCAGCGGGTCGCCGTCCCAGACCACCACGTCCGCGTCCTTGCCCGCCTCCAGGCTTCCGTAGCGGTCCTGCAATCCCCAGATGCGGGCCGGGACCGTGGTCATGGCGGCCAGGGCCGCTTCCCGGGGCATCCCATAGGCAGCCGCGTTGCCGGCGCCCTGCTTCAGGTTGCGGATGTTGTGCGCTTCGCCGGTCATGAAGGCGACGGTCACGCCCGCCTTGTGCAGCCAGGCGGCGGACTCCAGGTTCGCGCCCAGGCTCTCGAAGCTCTCCGGCAGGTTGCTGAGGACGTTCAGCAGGACCGGGACCTTCGCCTCGGCGATCTGGGGCGCCACCTTCCAGGCTTCGACGGCGTCGGCGAGGATCATCTTCAGACGGAAGTCCTTCTTCAGGCGCAGCGCGGCCTCGACGTCGGCCGCCTCCCGGACGGCGACCACGAGCGGCAGCTCGCCCCGGACGACGGGCACCAGCGCCTCCAGATCGAGCCGGGAGAGAGCGTACTCCCGCCGTTCGCCGCGCTCGAAGGACGCCCGGTTCGCGGCGTAGTCCTCGGCGTCCTGGAGGGCCTCGCGCAGGCGGAGCATGGCTCCGCCCCGGGAGCCTCCGGAGAGCTCGGCGCCGGTCTCGCCCAGCACCGCGAACATCGCGGCGGGCGAGCGCACGATGTATCCCGGAGATTCCGTCCCGAGATGGATGATCGCGCCGCGGCCGGCGATCAGGCTGTTGCCGGTGTTGGGCGCGACCACGGCGCGGGTGATCCCCTCGATGCGGTTGACCGGGATCAGCGTCGAACGCGGGTTGAGCGCGTCCGTCACTTCGAAAGCGGCGGTGATCCGGTCGTCGCGGAGGGTGGCGTCCTGACTGCCCTGGACCGCGCTGACCTCGACGAGCCCGATGCGGGTCAGCGAATCGATCAGGCCGGGCGTCACCACCTTGCCGGTGGCGTCGATCCGCTTGGCGCCGGCCGGGACGGCCACATCGCGGCCAACCGCCCGGATCTTGCCGTCCTCGATCAGCACCGTCCCTCCCTGGATCGTCCCCGCCGGCCCCAGGGTGTGCACGGTCCCGCCGGTGATGGCGATCACCTCGGCCTGAGCGAGCGACGGCGCGAAGAGAGCGACGACGGCGATTCCGGCGAACCTCCAGCGCGCGCTCACTGGTCCACCCCCGGAGCGTCGACGGTGCCGAGGGCGAAGTCCGTGCGCGGCTGGCGCGACGGGTCGTTGCGGTCGAAGACCAGGGCGCCGTCGATGAACACCTTGTCCGTGCGGCTGTAGACGCTGAACGGGCTGCCGCTCCAGATCACCACGTCGGCCATCTTCCCCTCCTCCAGCGAGCCGGTCTGATCGGCGATCCCCAGCGCCTTCGCCGGGTTGATCGTGAGCCACCGGATGGCATCCTCCGGGCGGATCGTCAGCCCCATGCGGTTGCCGGCGGCCATGGCCTTGGCGGCCTCCTGGTTGAGGCGCTGGATCCCCTCGGAAGAGTCCGAGTGCACGATGGCGCACCCGCCCTGCGGCCGGTGGACCAGTGGGATGTTCTCCCGGATGCCGTCGAAGGCCTCCATCTTGAAGCCCCACCAGTCGGCCCACATGGCCGCGCAGATGCCGTTCTCGGCCAGCACGTCGGCGATCTTGTAGGCCTCGACCGCGTGGTGGAAGGCCGAGATCTTGTAGCCGAACTCCTTGGCCAGGTCGATCATCGCCAGCATCTCGTCGGCGCGGTAGCAGTGGTTCTGCACCAGGATCTCGCCGGCGAGCACCTGGGCGAGGTGCTCCTTCTCGAGGTCGCGGGCCGGGGGCGTGGCCTCCTTGCCGGCGTCCGCCTTCTCGCGGTACGAGTCCCAGCTCCGCCGGTAGTCGCGGGCTTCGCTCCAGGCCTTGCGGGTCACCGCGATATTGCCCATGCGGGTCGCGGGGGAGCGGTCCCTCTCGCCATAGACCCGCTTCGGGTTCTCGCCGCAGGCCATCTTGAGGCCATAGGGGGCGCCCGGGAACTTCATGTCCATGGCCGAGCGGCCGGGCACGTTCTTCACCGTCACGCCGAGGCCGCCGATCAGGTTCGCCGAGCCGGGCAGGACCAGCATGCTGGTGACTCCGCCGGCCAGGGCGAGGGGGAACTGCGGGTCCTGCGGCCAGAGCGCGTGCTCGGCCGACATGTCCGCGGTCACCGGCTCGGTGGCCTCGTTGCCATCCGAGTGCGCCTCCACTCCCGGGGAGGCGTAGACCCCCAGATGGGAGTGGGCGTCGATGATGCCCGGCGTCACCCACTTGCCGCGGGCGTCGATCACCTGGGCGTCGGCCGGCGCCTGGACCTGCGGTCCCACCGCGGCGATCTTGCCGTCGCGCATCAGCAGCGAGCCCCCTTCGATCCGGTCGCCCGCCGCGGTGAGCAGCGTGGCGTTGGTGATCAGGACGGGGCGCGAGGGGAGCGGTTTGTAGGAGGAAGGATAGGCGGCGGCGGTCCTCGTCGGCTCGGAGGTCTTCTCCGGCTTGGCCTGCGCGGGCTCGGCGGACCCTTCGGTCGCCTGAGCGCCTGGCTCGGCCGGAGAAGAGGCCTGAGGCGCGCTGGCGCAGGCGCCGAGAGAGGCGGGACCGAGTGCGAGGAGGACGAGGAGGAGCGAGCTGGGGAGATCGCGGAAACTCAATGGCCTGAGCTTTCTCTGATTCATCGGGAGGCATCCTAGCACGGTCGGAAGGCCAGGTTGGCACCCCTCATGCACCATGGAAGCCCTGGGGTGTGGCGGGGTGGCAAACGAGAGAAGGAGCTGCGATGAAGACCGTTGGATGGATGGCTCTGATGATATCGGCCGTGCTGGCTGGATGCGCTTCAGCCGGTCCGCCTGTCGCCCCGGAAGAGCTGACCGAAGCCGAGGCCGCGGTGCGCAGCGCGGAGACCGCCGACGCGGCCGACTACGCTCCCGAGCTTCTGGAAGAGGCGCATTTGGCCCTGGCCGCCGGCCGCCGGGCTGCCACGCGCGGCGACGGGGACGAGGCGCGCCAGCGCCTGCTCGAAGCCCGCGACTACGCGGCCGCCGCCGAAGCCAGGGCGAAGTCCGAGAGACTGCGGCGCGACGCCGCCCGCCTGCGCCGGGAGGCGGACGATCTCGAAGAGAGGGCCGAGGAGATCCGGGAGCAGGCGGGACGGCCGCCCCGACCTTGAGGTCAACCCTGAGGTGCTGCCATGAGAAGTGAGAAGAACCACCCGACTGCCAAAGTCCTCCCTCGCATCCTGGCCGTTGCGCTGGCCCTGGGCCTCGCGGCCTGCGCGGCCGGTCCGCCGCCGGGCCAGATCGCGGAGGCGAGGGCCGCTCTGGAAGACGCTCGGCAGGCGCGGGCCGACGAGCTCGCCCAGAGGAACTACGACGCGGCCGCCAGGCACCTGAGCGTCGCGGAGAGCACGTGGAGAGAACGGCGGGACGCCGCCACCGCGGCCCACTGGGCCCGGCGGGCGGAGGCCACCGCGCGCCAGGCCCAGTACGAGGCGGAGGCTCGGACCGCGGAGGAGGAGATCCGCCGCGAGACCGAGCGGCGCAACCGGGCGGAGATCGCCGTGCGTGACGCGGAGATCGCCCGCCTGCACGCCGAAGCGCGGACCGACGCGGAGCGGCGGGCCGCGGAGGCGGAGCAGCTCGCGGAGGAAGAGCGGCGCCGGCGGCGGGAGGAGCGGGAGCGCCGGGAGGACGCCGACCTGCAGGCCCAGAGAGAGGCCGAGGCGCGCCAGGAGGCCGAAATGAGGGCCGCCGAGGAGCGGCGGCGGCTGGAAGACGAGATAGCCCGCCGCGAAGCCGAGCGGGAGGCCGACCGGGAAGCCGAGCGCGAGGCCGAGCGCCGCGCCGAGGAGGCCCGCGCGGCGGAGCTCGCGCGACTGCAGGAAGAGCAGCGGCGCACCCGTGAGGAGCTGCGCGCCACGCTGTCCCAGCTCGGGCAGGTGCGCCAGGAGGCGCGGGGGCTGGTCCTGACGCTGCCCGGCAGCATCTACTTCGAGGTCAACAAGTCGGTCGTCCAGCCCGCGATGCGCTCCCGCCTGCAGGAGATCGCCCGCGCCCTGGCCCGCGCCGGAGGGGATGCGACGATCCTGATCGAGGGGCACACCGACTCCGACGGCTCGAACGAGTACAACCTCGAGCTCTCGCGGCTGCGGGCCGAGGCGGTGCGCTCGGTGCTCGTCTCCGGCGGCGTCCCTGCCGACCGCATCGAAACCCAGGGCTACGGCGAAACCAGGCCGATCGCGTCGAACGGCACGTCGGCCGGCAAGGCGCAGAACCGCCGCGTCGAGGTCGTGGTGCAGGGTTCCGCCGCGGCGCCGCCGACCCGTTGAGGAGGCCGCCGGAGACCGGCGCTATAGGGGGGCGTTGACCGGCGTGCCGCGCCGGGAGGCGCGCCGCTCGTACATGGCCGCGTCGGCGAGCTGGATCGCCTCCTGAATGGAGGTCCGGCCGCCGAACTCGGCGATTCCCCAGGAGAGTTGGAGCTTCATCTCCCGGTTGCCGCCCGCCGGCGGCCGGAATGTCACTCCCCGCTCCAAGGCCCTGAACCGCTCGGCGGCCTTGGCCCGCTCCAGCGCGGGCAGCAGGACCAGGAACTCGTCGCCCCCCCAGCGGAACACGAGGTCCTCGGCGCGCACCAGGCTGCGGATGGCGCGCGCCGCCGTCTGGATGGCGGCGTCCCCGGCCGGGTGTCCCACGGTGTCGTTGATCGCCTTGAGGTGGTCGAGGTCGACCATAATCACCGTGCCGCGGCCCCGCCGGACGGAGGGGTCCATCCCTTCGCCCTTCAGGATCGAGTGGAAGGCGTGGCGGTTCAGCATCTCGGTCAGGGGATCGAGCCGCGCCTGCCGCTCGATCTGATCGTGGGCGCGCCGGACCTCCACCAGCGCCTCGGTCAGCTCGCGCCGGGCCTCCTCGGAGATGATGAAGACCATGCCGAACCCGAGCAGGAGCTGTCCGAAGAGGTCGGCCAGCGAGGAGTAGCTCAGCCAGTCGAACCGGTGCAGGTGCTCCTGGAGCGAGAAGAGCGGCATGTAGGCGATGAAGAGCAAGGAGAGGAAGACGAGCGCCGCCTGCATCAGCCGCAGGCCCACCGTGCGGTGCTGGACGTCGACGTGGCGCAGCAGGACCAGGGCCGCGAGGAAACCCAGCGCCAGGACGCCCGCCTGGGCGGCGAAGAGGTGGTTGAAGCTGGCGAAGAGCGGCACGATCGAAGCCGCCAGCAGGAGCGACGCCGGCAAGGCCGGGAGGAACTGCCGGAGGACCACGGAGTGGCCGGTGGCCAGCTCCCGGCAGCCGGCGAGCAGGAAGAAGAGGAAGACCCACTCCGCCGCCACATAGATGGTCCAGAAGCCTCTGCCCTCCCAGGAGATGGAGGCGCGGACCGCGCCGATCCCCAGCAGCAGCGCCCACCAGGCGAGAGACCAGCGCTTCAGGTACCCCCAGGGGAAGAGCCGGGCGAGATAAGAAAACGTCAAGGCAAGCAACAGCGCACACACCATGTGCGCCGTCACCGCAACGGAGGAGATGAGCTGGCTGACGTCCACTAAGCGATCCTGAGCTGTTCGTGCAACATGCTAGCATTCCTGCCAGGCTGAGGCCGGAGAAACCGGCCGATCCGACCTGCGGAGGCAAGGAATGACCTTTTCTCTCACGGACCGGGGTGCATCCTCCATGCCATTCGACCGGTCCGCCGCCAACCCTGAGCAGTTTACGAAGGAGAGCATCCTTCGCGACTATCGCATTGCGTTCGAGAGCCGGGAGGCGAGCCTCATCGGCGAGAAGCAGGTGTTCACCGGCAAGGCCAAGTTCGGCATCTTCGGCGCCGGCAAGGAGGTCGCCCAGGTCGCCCTGGCGCGCGCCTTCCGCAAGGGAGACTTCCGTTCCGGCTACTACCGCGACCAGACCCTGATGTTCGCCCTCGGCCTGCTGACCCTCGAAGAGTTCTTCGCCCAGCTCTACGCCAATCCGGACCTGAGCCTCGAGCCCTGCTCGGCCGGGCGCTCGATGACGGCACATTTCTCTACCTGTCTGGTGCGCCCGGACGGCGGTTTCCGGGACATCGCGGATCTGGTGAGCTCGTCGTCCGACGTCTCGCCGACCGGCTCCCAGATGCCGCGCCTGGTCGGCCTGGCCTACGCCTCGCGCCTCTACCGCGAGCTGCCGGAGCTGCGCGGCATGACCCAATTCTCGCGCAACGGAGACGAGATCGCCTTCGGCACCATCGGCAACGCGAGCTGCGCCGAGGGGATGTTCTGGGAGGCGGTCAACGCCGTCGGCGTCCTCCGCTCGCCCATGCTGCTGTCCATCTGGGATGACGGCTACGGCATCTCGGTCCCCAACGAGCACCAGATCACCAAGGAGGACCTCACCGCCGTGCTCTCCGGCTTCCGCCGCGCGCCCGGCACCCGCGAGGGGTACGACCTCTACACGGTCAAGGGCTGGGACTACCCGGCCCTCTGCGAGACCTACCTGAGCGCGGCGCAGATCGTGCGCAAGGAGCACGTGCCGGCGATCTTCCACGTCACCGAGCTGACCCAGCCGCAGGGGCACTCCACCTCGGGCAGCCACAAGCGCTACAAGTCCGTCGAGCGGCTCGCCTGGGAGGAGGAGTTCGACGGCATCCGCAAGATGCGGCAGTGGATCGTGGAGCAGGGGATCGCCAATGCCGAGGAGATGGACGCCCTGGAGCGCGACGCCACCCGCTACGTGCGCGAGTGCCAGCAGCGCGCCTGGGACGCCTTCATCGGCCCCATCGAAGAGGACCGCAAGGTCGTCCTGGCGCTGACCGACGAGCTCGCCCGCGCCTCGGCGCGCGGCGACGAGGTGCGGAAGATCCGCCAGGAGCTGCAGCGCGCCCAGGCCCCTCTGCGCCGGGACGTCATGGCGGCGCTTCACAGCGCCCTCATCGCCACCGCGGGAGAGGACCTGCCGGCCGCCCGCCGGCTCGTCGAGTGGAAGAGAGAGCAGGACCGCATCAACGAGGACCGCTTCAGCTCCGACCTCTACAGCGCCGGCCCCGAATCGGCCTTGAACGTGCCCGAGGTCCGGCCGGTCTACAGCGACAGCTCGCCCGCGCTCAACGGCTTCGAGGTGCTGAACGCCTGCTTCGACGCGGCGCTCCGCCGCGATCCGCGGGTGATCGCCTTCGGCGAGGACGTGGGGCAGATCGGCGACGTGAACCAGGGGTTCGCAGGCCTCCAGGCCAAGTACGGCCCTCTGCGGGTCTCGGACACCGGCATCCGCGAGACCACGATCATCGGCCAGGCGATCGGCATGGCCTTGCGCGGGCTGCGGCCGATCGCGGAGATCCAATATCTCGACTACATCCTCTACGCGCTCCAGATCCTGTCGGATGACTTGGCCACACTGCGCTGGCGCACCAAGGGGCAGCAGAAGGCGCCGGTCATCGTGCGCACGCGCGGCCACCGGCTGGAAGGGATCTGGCACTCCGGCTCGGAGATGGGCGGCATCATGCACCTGGTCCGCGGCATCTACTTCTGCGTGCCGCGCAACATGACCCAGGCCGCCGGCTTTTACAACACCCTCCTGAAGTCCGACGATCCGGCGATCGTCGTCGAGGTCCTCAACGGCTACCGGATCAAGGAGAAGCTGCCGGACAACATCGGCGAGATCACCGTGCCGCTCGGCGTGCCCGAGGTGCTGCGCGAGGGGACCGACGTGACGATCGTGACCTACGGCGCCACCTGCCGGATCGCCCTGGAAGCGGCCGAGAAGCTCGCCGCCGTGGGGATCGACGCCGAGATCGTCGACATCCAGACCCTGATCCCCTTCGACCGCCACAGCCGGATTGTCGAGTCGCTGAAAAAGACCAACCGCGTCCTGTTCGTGGACGAGGACGTCCCCGGCGGCGCCTCGGCCTACATGATGCAGCAGGTGCTGGAGAAGCAGGGCGGCTACCGCTGGCTCGACGCCGAGCCGCGAACTCTCACCGGCAAAGAGCACCGCCCCGCCTACGGCTCCGACGGCGACTACTGGTCCAAGCCGAACCGCGAGACGATCTTCGAGGCCGTCTACGAGATGATGCACGAGGCCGATCCGGAGGGGTACCCGCTGTTCTTCCGGTAGGCTGGGCGTCCGGATTCTGGACGGATTTGGACGCTTCGTCCGAGATCGGGACGGTGGAGGGGGCGCGCTCTCTGAAGATGAGGGCCGACGGGAATTCTCCGGTGGCGGCCGGAGGTTCTTTCGGACCGGCATCTCGCGGACGCCAGGAATCCGTCGTCCGGGAAAAAGATCCTGAGCCGGCACCCTGCGCAGACCCGGCGCTCGGCTGCACAGCGCTTGTGCTCCGATGCACAGCGCCTGTGCTCGCATACTCAGCGCCTGCGCTCGGATGCACAGCGGCTGTGCTCGGATACTCAGCGCCTGCGCTCCCATACACAGCCTCTGCGCTCGGACACACAGCGCCTGTGCTGCGAGCACGGCCGCTGTGCAGGCACTTTCTCGCGCCGGGAAGCCGAAAAACGGCCGCGAAGCCGTAAAAACCCGTCCCGGCTCCTCCAAAACCGACCGCAAGCCCTCTCAATCGCTCCGGAAGCCTCAATCGCCACGTCCCGGAGGATTTCGCGGGATTTCCCGGCTTTCCGGGAGATTCGGGACGTTCGGCAGCCCGCCCACCATGTCATCCTCGGCGCGGCGAAGGATCTGGGGGGATGCCGTGCGGTGAAGGCGACAAGCCGTGGAAGAGTGGGATAACTCGCCACCTGGTCCCACTACCTGGATGAACAGGTAAGCGGGTAAACCCAGGGCGCGCGAGCGTCCTTTTTCCAAGGAGATATCATGTCCACCAGCACCCCAATCACCTTTCCTTGCACCGCCGGTCAGCAGGTTGGCTCCAGCTATACCCTCTCCGACGGCTCGATCACCCTGGAGCCGAGCGGTCTCGTCGTGCTGAACAACACGCTCTACATGGCCAGCGACAACGGCTATCTGGTCAGCATGGATGTGAGTCCCGGAGCCTCGCTGACCCGGGCGTGGACCGAGATCCACAACTTCACGAACGACTCCGGCTACGAGGGCAATAAGGACAGCTACGATCTGGAGAGCATCACCGCCGCCACCGGCAAGCTGATGATCGGCGTGGAGGGGAAGGCGGGCGACGGGAGCAACGAATACGACCCGCACATCTTCCGGTACGACACGGTCAACGACGACACCACGAGCAGCATCTGGGACATCACGGACGTGACCCTGGGCTCCGCCGGCGGCATGGAGGCCATGACCTTCGTGCCCGGCTCCTCCTGCCCGCCCAAGACGGTCAATGGCAATTCGAACCCGGCGTATTACGGAGGAAACCAGTATTACGGCGGCTACTTCTTCGCGACCTACCAGAGCAAGACCGGCTACGTGTACGTCTACGACCTCCCCGAGGGCGACAACGAAACGCACACCGTGAGCGGCCACCTCAAGAAGTTCGAGCTCACGGACGGGAGCGGCGACATGATCACGTTGGAAGCCTCGGACATGTGCTTCGCCAACAACTACCTGTTCATCCTGTTCGACGGCGGCGGCACACAGGACGAGATCCATATCTTTTCGATCCGCTCCGACGGCACCGGCCTGGACCACGCCGGCGCGAGCTACCTGCCTGTCCTCACCGGCTGGGGCAATCAGACGGACTTCGAGGGCCTGACGATCGACGGGTCGGACCTGTACCTGGCCGTGGACGCGAATCCGACCAAGCTGGTCTATCGATTCACGGACTACAGCATCAGCAAATTCGTCTCCTCTTAGGGTGTGCGGGCGGCCACGACCGCCGTCACCCTCTCCGCCCCCGCCCGCTTCAGGGCCGAGGCGGCGGCCTCCAGGGTGGCGCCGGTCGTGGCCACGTCGTCGACGCAGGATAAGTGCCTGCCAAGCGTAGAGCCCCTGCAAAGTGGAGCCACAATCGTGGTGAGAGTCTGAGGCGATCGTGGTCAGGTAGGCAGCGCAAGGCCGCCGTTGTAGGATTTCTCCAGGCGTCCTTCGGTACCACGAGATCAGGAGGAGAGTATGGCGGCCAAGGTCAAAGGCATTCCGGATAACTCGCCGGTCGTCATCCCAAGGCTGGTGTGCCGGGACCCCGCCGGTGAGATTGACTTCTGCGCCAGCACGTTCAAGGCGGTGGAGCTCGGCCGAAGGCCAGGGCCTGACGGCACGCTGGCGCATGCGTTGATGACGATCGGTCCGGCGATGATCATGATCGAAGCGGAGTGGCCGGCCCTGACGAGCCGGGCGCCCATCCCGGATGGAAGCTCGCCTGTGGTGATCTTTGTCTACGTCGAGGACGTGGATCAAGCCGTGGAGCGGGCTGTCGCGGGTGGCGCGCAGGTTCTGATTCCACCACAGAATCAATTCTGGGGCGACCGCACCGCCTGGATCATGGATCCATCCGGTCACGTGTGGACTGTCGCCACCCGTATCGAAGAGACCAGCGAAGAAGAGAGACAGGAACGATGGTCCGGCATCCTGAGAGATCGCGAAAACGTTTGAGATGTCCCGCCGCTTGTAAAGCGATGAGCGCCAGCCACGCCGCGAATGACAGGCGAGAAGGGGCCTCGCATGGGAGAGATTGTCAAACGGCTGCTTCATGACGACCAGAAGGACCTCTTCGAAATCCTGTTTGCACAGGTCCTGGGGCTCGTCTTCCTCGCGCTGATCGCGCTGCTGCTCTGGCCCCTGGACAGGCTCGGGATGGTTTTGGGTCTGGCGAAAGGGTACGTCGTCCTGTGGCTCGTCCTCGTGGTCGCCACCCTGTTGTTGAAGCGCATTCACCGCTGGCTGCGGGTGGATCTGTACCACCATGCCAACGCCTTCGTGGGTTCGAATCTCGCGGTCAGTTGCTTCCTGCAGGCGGGCTGGTCGGCTTTCGCCGCGCTGGCGGTCCATCGCTTCGCGACCGGAGTGCCCGTGTGGGGCGCGGTCATCCTCTACCTCGTCGGGGCTCTTTCGTGCCTCATGGCTTTCTATGCGGTGTCCTCGTTCTACCAGGGGGCGATCTACAAGCTCGTCAGCCTGCCTGTCGCCCTGGTCTGCTTCGTCGTCTTCAGCGTGTGGCCCGCCAGCGGCCGCTCGGTCTATGGATGGTTCTTTGGGCTTTTCACGCCGGACCAAGTGCGTTTATAGATCCCGGGACCTGCTGCAGCCGAAGATCGGCGGAAGATGGAGAGGCCACGAACGGTGAGCTCTTGACGGATGAGTGCGGAGGAGAAGACCGCCGCTTCGTTTTGTTGTCACGTGGTCCTGCGGATGAGCGGCACCTTGCGCAGCTTCGCCCGCATTCGGCGCCCTTCCAACTGCCCGTCCAGGACGAGCACGTCCTTATCCGGCTGATGAAAGGAAAAGGTTGCCTGGGACGGCCCGAGCGTCATCCTCTTCTTTTCCATGTCCAGGACGATCTCGTAGCGCTTCCACGATCCAGCCATCTGCTCGACGCGGAGCGAGCCAGGGGTCTGAAACGTAACCAATCGCCACCGGTCCGGTTCGGTGTAGAGCGGCACGTCCTTGCCGTCGCGGGCGAAACCCTCCACCGACCAGAGCCCGTAGAACGGCGGGCGCGGCGGATGAAATCTTTCATATCTCTCGGCAGAAAACTCGAAGCCTGACTTGATCGAGTACAGACCGAACAGGAAGAGGAGAACGTGCGGGATGCGATCGAGCCATTTGCGCTGGAAGAGCGGCGGCACTCGGGAGGGCTCCGCCCTGCGATGGAACAGGAACACGTCCGCGAGCCGCCGCAGATCGGGCGCGACCAGGATGAACGCCATGACCAGAAAGTGAAGGGACGGAAGCTTGACCGGTATGTCGTAGCACATGTTCAGCAGAAAGACGAGGAGCATGTTCGCCGTGCTGATCAGGGCGCCCAGCAGCGTCGTCCGCGGCAGGAGCAGCAGCGCGCCGCCCAGCAGCTCGGCCAGGCCGGTCGCCGTCTCGAAAGGCGGGGACGAGCCGACGGTCCACCAGAGCAGGTGATTCGGGAAGATGTCGCCGATCCGCTGCTGGAGCACGCCGAGGGGCGGCGGTGCGATCATTTGCGAGGGGATCACCTTGCTGGCTCCATACCGGATCATGGCGCCGGCCAGCATGTAGCGCAGCGCAAACCGGAACCACGGGTGGAGCCGCGCGTACTGGAGTCTCCGGCGGTCGAGCACCGACCAGGCCACCGTGGCCGCGCCGGCCAGGGCCAGATAGCAGAGGACCTGGACCCAGCTATAGGCAGAGCTGCCGAGCTGATCGAACACCAACTCGTCGGGGAGATGGACGACAGCCTCGTTGGCCCAGACGACGACGGCGTCCCAGAAGTCTCTGTACATCTCGCGCAGGAAATCATTGCGGTAGGCCAGCATGGGGAGGAGGAAGTAGAGGGTGAAGTAAGAGAACACGAACCGGAAGGCGATCCTCGTCGCCAGGCTCCAGCGCGGTGGCTCGTGCCGCTCACTCATACTGCGAAGGGTCGGTGATCCAGTGGAACCACGGGGAGCTCAACCGCATCCTGCGCAGCTTGGCGCGCGTGCGCCGGCCGTCCAGCCGCCCTTCCAGGACGAGCACGCCCTCCTCCGGCTCCTGGAAAGTGAACCGTGCCCGCCGGTCGAGCGTCAGGGTCTTCCCCGCCCTGTCCAAGTCGAGCGCATACCGCTTCCGCGATCCGATCCGGAGCTCCACGTCGAGCGCGTCCGGGTCCTGGAACACGGCCCAGCGCCACTGCCGCGGATCGGCCGATTCCTCGCCGTCCACGGTGAGCTCCTCCACGGCCCAGGCCCCGTAGAACGGCGGCTTCGGCGGATGAAGCTGCCCGAACCGCGGGACGGCCACGGCGGCTCCCCACGCGATCACGCCCAAGCCGAGGAGCGGCAGCAGCCGGTCGGACCATCCGCCCGCGGCCGGCGGCGCCTCGGCGGGCTCCACGGCGCGGTCGAGGAAGAACAGGTCGATCAACCGGCGCAGGTGCGGAGCGAGGAGGAGGAGGGATAGGAACAACAGGCAGGACACGTAGAGCTTGGACGGCAGGTCGTAGCAAAAGGCCAGCGTGACCGCCATCGCCAGGTTCGCGGCGCAGATCAGGGCGCCCAGGAGAGCCGTCCGGGAGAAGAGCAGCAGCACGCCGCCGAGCAGGGCCGCCAGCCCGGTGAACGACTGGAAGACCGGCGAGGCGCCGATGAGCCCCCGGAGCAGCTCCCCCTGCGTCAACTCGCCGAGCCGCTGCAGCAGGTCGAGCGGCCGGAGGGGCGGCATCTGCACGGGGATCAGCCGGGCGATCCCGCTGCCGATCATGGCGAGCGCGAGCGCGGCGCGGAGCAGGAGGCGGAACCCTGTGTAGAGCCGCTCGTCCCGGACGATCCGCGTCGCGGCCTCCGGGCGCGGCGCCGCGGTTTCCGCCTGTGACGTGGTCACGGGGGAAGGGTCGCACGCCCCTGCTCCCGCGGTCAATGGAGAGATCAACGGCCCTGGGC
>DASVEF010000159.1:0-21659 GCA_036380715.1 Thermoanaerobaculia bacterium
GGCGAGGCCTGCTCGGCGGCGACGGCGGCGCGCTGGGCCGCGGGGCGGCGGCTGGTCAACGCCTACGCGCCGACCGAGGCCACGATCTACGCCACGGCCGCCCTCTTGACCGGAGACGGCGCCGCAACGCCGCCGATCGGCCGGCCGATCCCCGGCATCGAGGTCCGCCTGCTCGATCCTGATGGCGATCCCATGGCCGCAGGGGAGGCGGGCGAGCTCTGCCTGGGCGGCGTCGGCGTGGTGCGCGGCTATCTCAACCGGCCGGAGCTGACGGCCGAGCGGTTCGTCCCTGACGGGGCCGGGGCGCCCGGAGCGCGGCTCTACCGGAGCGGCGACCTGGCGCGCGCTCTGCCGGACGGCAATCTCCAGTTCGTCGGCCGCGTCGACACGCAGGTCAAGGTCCGCGGCTACCGCATCGAGCTCGGGGAGATCGAGGCGGTGCTCGGCCAGCATCCCGGTGTGCAGACCTGCGCCGTGGCGGCCCTGGAGGACGAGGCCGCGGGCGGCAAGCGCCTGGTCGCCTACGTCGTGAGGCGCCGCGGCGAGGATGGTGCCGATGGCGTCGGCGTCCCCGAGCTGAGGGAGATCCTCGGGCGCCGGCTCCCCGACTACATGGTGCCTTCGGCCTTCGTCTTCCTGGAGGCCATGCCCATGACTCCGACCGGCAAGGTGGACCGCCGCGCCCTGCCGGCCCCCGGCCGGGAGAGGCCCGACCTCGGCTCGGAATTCGTCGCGCCGGCCACGCCGCTGGAGTCGGCCCTGGCCCGCGTCTGGGGAGAGTTGCTGGGTCTCGACCAGGTGGGCGTCCGCGACAACCTGTTCGAGCTGGGCGGGCACTCGCTGGTCGCCGCGCAGATCGTCACCCGCGTGCGCGAGGACCTCGGGATCGAGCTGCCTCTGCGCGACGTCTTCGAACGCCCCACGGTGGCGGGCCTCGCGGAGCGCCTGGCCGCTCTCGTGGAAGAGGCTGGGGGAGCCGGGGGGGAGGCCCGGGCCGGCGACGCCGGCCGGCTGCCGCCCCTGGAGCGGGCGCCGCGCGACCAGCCGCTGCCGCTCTCCTTCGCCCAGGAGCGGATCTGGTTCCTCAACCAGCTCGCGCCCGGCTCGATCGCCTACAACTTCCAGTTCACCATCCGCTTCACCGGAGCGTTCGATCCGGAGGCGCTGCGGCGCGGCCTCGCCGAGCTCGTGCGGCGGCACGAGGTGCTGCGCACCAGCTTCCCCTCCGTCGACGGCCGGCCCGTGCAGGTGATCCACGAGCCCTGGCCGGTCGAGCTGCCGCTGGTCGACCTCTCCGGCATGCCCCCGGAGGATCGGGAGGCCGCGGCCGAGCGGCTGGTGCGGGAGGAGACCCGCAAGGGCTTCGACGTCACGCGCATCTCTCTCCTGCGCTGGCGCCTGCTGCGGCTGGGCGAGCGGGACCACCTGCTCGTCCAGGTGGAGCACCACTTCGTCCACGACGGCTGGTCGCTCGCCGTCTTCCTGCGCGAGCTCAAGGAGCTGTACGCCGCGTTCCGCGACGGGCTCCCCTCGCCTCTGCCCGAGCCGCCGGTCCAGTACGCCGACTTCGCCGTCTGGCAGCGCCGGTGGATGCGGGGCGGCGTGCTGCGCGGCCAGCTCGACTACTGGAAGGAGCGGCTGGGCGGGAGCCCGCCGCCGCTCGAGCTGCCGGCCGACCGGCCGCGGCCCAGGGCGCACAGCTTCCGCGGCGGCGCGCTGCGCGTCGACCTCCCCCTGCGGCTCTACGCGGACCTCCGCGCCTTCAGCCGCCGCGAGGGCTCGACCTTGTTCATGACCATGCTCGCGGCCTTCTACGCGCTGCTCTACCGCTACACCGGCCAGGAGGACATCCTTCTGGGCAGCGGCATCGCGAACCGCCGCCTGCGCGAGACCGAGTCCATGGTCGGCATGGTGGTCAACACCCTGGTCTTCCGCACCGCGCTCTCGGGGGGCCTCACCTTCCGCGAGCTGCTCGCCCGCGTCCGCAACACCACGCTCGGCGCGCACGACCACCAGGACATGCCCTTCGAGAAGATCGTCGAGGAGCTGCAGCCCGACCGCGACCTGTCGCGCAACCCGATGTTCCAGACGCTGTTCAGCTTCCACGACGCGCCGGTGCCGGACCTCGACCTGCCCGGTCTCTCGGGCTACCTGTTCGAGCGCCACAACGGCTCGGCGAAGTCGGACCTCAACGTGGTCGTCAAGCCGCTGGCCGAGCAGCGAGTGGGCCGCCGGACGAGCGCGGGAGAAGAGCTGCTGACCATGGTCTGGGAGTACAGCGCCGACCTCTTCGACGCCGCCACGATCGACCGCATGTGGGGGCACTACCAGACCCTGCTCGCGGGCATCGTCGAAGGGGGCGCCGGGCAGCGCGTCTCCGAGCTGCCGCTCCTGACCGGCGCCGAGCGCGGCCGGCTCGCCGAGTGGAACCGGACGGAGGTGCCCGTCCCGGCCGGCCGGCTCGCCCATCAGCTCTTCGCGGAGCAGGCCCGGCGCGCGCCCGGTGCCCTCGCCATGGCGGCCGGCGGAGAACGGCTCACCTATGGCGAGGTGGACCGCCGCGCCTCCGCGCTCGCCCGCCGGCTGCGCGCGCTCGGCCTGCGCCCGGAGAGTGTCGTGGCGGTGCTGACCGAGCGGTCGCCGGAGATGGTGGTCGGAGCCCTGGGGACACTCAAGGCGGGAGGGGCGTACCTGCCCCTCGACCCCGCCTATCCGCCGGACCGCCTGGCGTTCATGCTGGAGGATTCCGGCGCCGCGGCCCTGCTCACCCGGAGCGCGCTGCGCGACGCCGTGCCGGCGGTGTCCGCGGCGTCATTGCCGGTCCTCGAGCTGGATACTCTGGCCGACGAGGACGCTGCCGGAGGTGTGGAAATGGCGGACGGCCTCGGCGACGACCGCCTGGCCTACGTCATCTACACCTCGGGCTCGACCGGCCGGCCCAAGGGCGTGGAGGTCTCCCACGCCGGGCTGGTCAACCTGGTCGCCTGGCACCGCCGGACCTACGGCGTCGCGGCGGAGGACCGGGCGACCCTGCTCGCCGGTCCGGCCTTCGACGCCTCGGTCTGGGAGCTGTGGCCCTGCCTGGCCGCCGGAGCGAGCCTCCACATCCCGGACGCGGAGACCCGCGCGGCGCCGCAGCGGCTGCTGGCGTGGCTCGCCGCCGAGCGGATCACCGTCTGCTTCCTGCCGACGCCGCTCGCGGAGGCGGTGCTCGACCTCGAGCCTCCTCCGGATCTTGCCCTACGCTTCCTGCTGACGGGCGGCGACCGGCTGCGCCGCGCGCCGGACGGGGGTTCGCCCTTCGTCCTGGTCAACCACTATGGGCCGACGGAGAACACGGTCGTGACCACGGCGGCGCCGGTGCCGCCCGCCGCCCCCGGGCCGCCGCCGATCGGGCGTCCGATCGCCAACACGCGGGTCCACCTGGTGGACTGCGACCTGCGGCGGGTCCCGGCCGGCGTCCCGGGCGAGCTGCTCGCCGCGGGCACCGGCCTGGCGCGGGGCTACCACGGCCGGCCGGACCTCACGGCCGAGAGGTTCGTCCCGGATCCCTGGAGCGGCGAGCCGGGCGGGCGGCTCTACCGGACGGGCGACCTCGCCCGCTACCTGCCGGACGGCGAGATCGAGTTCCTGGGCCGCATCGACCATCAAGTAAAGATCCGCGGCTACCGCATCGAGCTCGGCGAGATCGAGGCGGTGCTCGCCGGGCATCCGGCGGTGCGCGAGGCGGTGGTCGTCGCCCGTCCCGGCGCGGCCGGGGCGTCGCTCGCGGCCTATGTGGTGCCTGTGGTGCCCGCGGGCGAGGCGCTGGCGACCGAGGCGCTGCGCGCCTTTCTGGCGGCCAAGCTTCCCGACTACATGGTCCCCGCCGCGTTCGTGAAGCTCTCCGGGCTGCCGCTCACTCCGAACGGCAAGGTCGACCTGCGCGCCCTGCCCGAGCCCGAGCTGCGGGAGGAGGACGGAGCCGGCGGGCGCCTGGCGCCGCGGACCCCGTTCGAAGAGCTGCTCGCGGGGATCTGGGCCGAGGTCATCGGCGTCGCCGAGGTCGGCCCCCACGACAACTTCTTCAAGCTCGGCGGCCACTCGCTCCTGGCCACCCGGGTGCTCTCGCGGGTCTACGACGCGGTCCGGGCGGAGGTGCCGCTCGCGGACTTCTTCGAGGGACCGACCGTCGCCGAGCTGGCGCGCGCCGTCGAGGAGGCGCTGCGCGGCTCGTCCGCGTCTCCGGCGAGCCTGCGCATCCCGCGCCGCTCCGGGGAGGGACCGGCCCCTCTCTCCTTCGCCCAGGAGAGGCTCTGGTTCCTCGATCAGCTCTCCCCGGAGGTCTCGGTCTACAACATCGCGCGGGCCTTCCGTCTCCGCGGCCGGCTGGACGCCGCCGCCCTGGCGCGCGCCGCCGGCGAGATCGTCCGCCGGCACGAGGCGCTGCGCACCACCTTCCCGGCGGTCGCCGCGGGTCCGGTCCAGGAGATCGTCCGCGAGCTGCCGGTCCGCCTGCCGGTCGTCGACCTCTCCGGCTGCGCGGGCGCGGTCCGCGAGGCCGAGACCGGACGGCTGCTCCAGCGCGAGGCCCGGCGCCCGTTCGACCTCCAGGGAGGCCCCCTGCTGCGGCTGCTCCTGCTGCGCGCCGGCCCGGAGGAGAACGCCCTGGTGCTCGCGATGCACCACATCGTCTCGGACGGCTGGTCGATGGACGTCTTTTTCCGCGAGCTCTGCCGCCTGTACGGGGCTTTCGCCGGCGGCGGGTCCGCGCACCTGCCGGAGCTGCCGGTCCAGTACGCCGATTTCGCCGTCTGGCAGCGCGAGCGCCTGCGTGGAGAGACCCTCGCGGAGCTCCTGGCGTACTGGAAGGGGCAGCTCGCCGGCGCGCCCGCGCTGCTCGAGCTGGCGACCGACCGGCCCCGCCCGCTGCTCCAGTCCTTCCGCGGCGCCCAGGAGACGGCGGCGCTCCCCGCGGAGACCGCCCGGGCGCTGCGCGAGCTGGCCCGGCGCGCCGGAGTCACCCCGTTCATGCTCCTGGTCGCCGCCCTGGCCGCGTTCTTCGGCCGCCTCACGGGGCAGCGGGACGTCGTCCTCGGCTCGCCGATCGCCGGCCGCAACCGCAGCGAGATCGAGGGGCTGATCGGGTTCTTCGTCAACACCCTGGCGCTGCGCACCCGCTGGGACGGGGACCCCGCGTTCCGCGAGCTGCTGGAGGACGCGCGCCGGGTCACCCTGGCGGCGCACGCTCATCAGGAGCTGCCGTTCGAAAAGCTGGTCGCGGAGCTGGCGCCGGAGCGGAGCCTCGGCCGCACGCCGCTGTTCCAGGTGATGCTCGCCTTCCAGAACACCGGAGGCGACGGGCTCGACCTGCCCGGCCTGGAGGTCGAGCCCGTGGAGGTGCGGCGGGACGAATCGCGGTTCGACCTCGAGCTGACCGCAGTGGACGCCGGAGAGGGGCTGGCGATCCTCTGGCGCTACGACGGCGACCTCTTCGATCGCGCTTCGGTGGTCCGCATGGCAGGACAGCTCGAGACCCTGCTGCGCGGCCTCCTCGCCGATCCCGGGTCCCGGCTCTCGGAGCTGCCCGTGGTGCCGGAAGCCGAGGCGCAGCAACTGCTCGTCCAGGGGAGAGGCCTGCGGAGCGACTACCCGCGGGACCTGACGATCCACGACCTGTTCTCCGCCCAGGCGCGCGCGACGCCGGACGCGCCCGCGGTCGAGGAGGAGGGGGAGCGGCTGACCTACCGGGCGCTCAACGAGCGCGCCAACCGGCTCGCGCATCACCTGCGGTCCCTCGGCGTCGGTCCGGACGTGCGGGTGGGCCTCGGTCTCAACCGCTCGCTGGAGGCCGTGGTGGCGATCCTGGCGATCCTCAAGGCCGGCGGCGCCTACGTGCCGCTCGACCCGTCTTACCCGCAGGAGCGTCTGAGCTTCATGCTGGAGGAGGCGGCGGCGCCGGTGGTCCTGACCCTCGCGCGGCACGCGCCGGCGCTGCCTGCCGGCCACCGCGGCATGTGCACTGTCGTCCTCGACCAGGAGCGCGATGCGATCGAGCGGTGGAGCGCCGAGGATCCGGTGAGCGGGGCCGACCCGAAGAGCCTCGCCTACGTCATCTACACCTCCGGCTCGACCGGGAGGCCCAAAGGGGTCGCGGTCTGCCACCGCGGCGTCGTGCGGCTGGTCCGGAGCACCGACTTCGCCGAGCTCACCGCCGCGGAGTCCTGGCTGCAGGCCGGGTCGATCGCGTTCGACGTTTCGACGCTGGAGATCTGGGGGGGCCTGCTCAACGGCGGGCGGCTGGTCGTCTTCCCGAGCTACACCCCGTCGTACCAGGAGCTGGGCGAGGCGATCGAGCGGAACGCGATCACCTCGTTCTGGCTGACCGCCGGCCTCTTCCACCAGATGGTGGCCGAGGGGGACCTGGAGAGCCTTCGCGGCGTCCGTCAACTGCTCGCCGGAGGCGACGTCCTCTCGCCACCCCACGTGGAGAAGGTGCTCTCCCAGCTCCCGGATCTGATGCTGATCAACGGCTACGGACCGACCGAGAACACGACCTTCACCTGCTGCCACCGGATGCGCGGGCCGCAGCGGTTCTCCGGATCGGTGCCCATCGGAAGGCCGATCGCCAACACGCGGGTGGCGCTGCTCGACGCGGACCTGCGGCTGACGCCGATGGGAGCGGTGGGGGAGCTCTGCGCCGGCGGAGACGGCGTGGCGCGCGGGTATCTCGGCCGGCCGGACCTGACGGCCGAAAAGTTCATTCCCGATCCGGCCGGAGAGGAGCCGGGCGCCCGTCTCTACCGGACCGGGGACCTGGCCCGCTGGCTCTCCGGCGGCATCCTGGAGTTCCTCGGCCGGATGGACGGCCAGGTTAAGCTCCGCGGCTTCCGCATCGAGCTCGGGGAGATCGAGGCGTCGCTCCTCTCCCATCCTGGCGTCCGGGAGGCGGTCGTGCTGGCGCGCGACGACGGCCCCGCGGGCCGCCGCCTGGTGGCCTATGTCGTGCCGGCGCAGGAGGGGCCGCCCGCCGATCTGCGCGACCATCTCCAGCGGCGGCTGCCGGACTACATGATCCCCTCGGCGTTCGTGACCCTGGAGGCGCTGCCGCTCAACCCCAGCGGCAAGGTGGACCGCCGCGCGCTGCCCGCGCCGGACGGCGCCCGGCCGGAAGGCGTCTTCGTGGCCCCGGAGAGTCCGGAAGAGAGGTCGCTCGCCGCCATCTGGTCCGAGGTCCTAGGCGTTGAAAAGGTGGGGGTCCACGATGACTTCTTCCACCTGGGAGGGCATTCGCTGCTCGCCGCCCAGGTCGTCGCCCGGGTGCGTCGCGACTTCCAGGTCGACCTGCCGCTGCGCAGCCTCTTCCAGGCGCCGACGGTCTCCGGCCTGCTCGGGGCCGTCCGCCAGGCGCGGGAGAGCGCCAGCATCTCGGACATCTCGAACATCCCGAGCATCCCCAAGATCCAAAAGATCGCCCGCGCCCCGCGGACCGCCGGCCGGCGCGCTCCCGCGGGAGAGGGAGGAGGGCGATGAGCGTCCTCGTGGACGATTCGCCCGGAGCAACGTCCGAGGATCTCTCGGCCCACGAAGGCGAGGTCTTCGCCTTTCCGGCCTCCTACGCGCAGCGCCGCCTCTGGTTCCTCGACCGCTACGAGCCGGGGAGCCCGCTCTACAACATCCCCCTCGCCCATCGCCTGCATGGCCCGCTCGACGCCGCCGCGCTCGCCGGCGCGCTCGCCGAGATCGTGCGCCGGCACGAGGCGCTGCGCACCACCCTCGAGCAGGACCCGGACGGGCCGGTGCAGGTGGTCGCTCCCTTCTCCGGCAGCCATCCACTGCCGTGGGTCGACCTCGCGCGCCTGCCGGCCGGGTCGCGGCAGGACGAGGCCGGGCGGCTGGTGGCCGAAGAGGCCTCCCGGCCGTTCGACCTCGAACGGGGACCTCTCTTCCGGACTGTCCTGCTGCGCCTCGGGCCGGAGGAGCACGTCCTCCTCGCCAACTTCCACCACGCCATCGCCGACGGCTGGTCGCTCGGGGTGTTCCACCGCGAGCTCGCGGCCCTCTATGCGGCGTTTCGCGCCGGGAAGCCCTCGCCCCTCGCGGACCTGCCGATCCAGTACGCCGACTTCTCGGCCTGGCAGCAGGAGTGGCTGCAGGGAGAGGTGCTCGAAACCCAACTGGCCTACTGGCGCGAGCGGCTGGCCGGGGCGCCGGCGGTGCTCGAGCTGCCGTCCGACCCGCCGCGCCCGGCGGTGCGCAGCCACCGCGGCGCCGCGCGGTCGCTGCTCCTGCCCGCCCGCCTGTCCGGCGCAGCCCGGGAGGCCGGCCACCGCGCCAGGGCCACCCGTTTCATGACCCTGCTCGCCGCCTGGAAGGTCCTGCTCCAGCGCCTCTCCGGGCAGGACGACCTCGTCGTCGGCACGCCGATCGCCGGCCGCAACCAGGTCGAGACCGAGGGGCTGATCGGCCTGTTCGTCAACACCCTGGCCCTGCGCACCGGCCTGTCGGGCGATCCCGCGTTCCTGGAGGCCGTGACCCGGGTGCGCGACACCTGCCTCGAAGCCTATGCCCACCAGGACCTGCCGTTCGAGCGGCTGGTCGAGGAGCTGCGGCCGGAGCGCGACCTCGCCCACGCGCCGCTCGTCCAGGTCATCTTCGGCCTGCGCGAGCCGTCCGAGCGGGGGCTCGCGCTGCCGGGCCTCACGGCCGAATCGGCCGAGGTCCGCCACGAGGCCGTCAAGTTCGACCTCGCCCTCTCCCTGGAGGAGACCGGCGCCGGCCTCCTCGCCCGTCTCGACTACAGCACCGACCTCTACGACGGCGCCGCGGCCACCCGCTGGCTGGAATCGCTCGCGGCGCTGCTCGAAGGCGTGGCCGCCGATCCGGCGCGGCCGCTCGGCGCGCTGCCGGCCTTTCCCGAGGCGAGCCGCCACCAGATGCTCGTCGAGTGGAACGACACCTGGAGCGCCTATCCCCGCGGCGCCACCGTCCACGAGCTGTTCGCCGCCCAGGTCGACCGCACGCCCAAGGCGACGGCGGTCGAGTCCGCCGAGGAGCTGCTGACCTATGGCGAGGTCAACGCCCGGGCCAACCGGCTGGCCCACCACCTGACGGGCCTCGGCGTCGGGCCGGAGGTCCTGGTCGGCCTCTGCCTCAACCGCTCTGTCGAGGCGGTGGTGGCGGTCCTCGGCGTCTTGAAGGCGGGCGGCGCCTACGTGCCGCTCGACCCCGCCTACCCACGGGAGAGGCTGGCCTGGATGATGGCGGACACGGCCGCGCCGGTGCTGCTGTCGGACAGCCGTCACGCCGCCGGCCTGCCGGAGCCGGGCCCCGGCGTGAGGATCGTCCTGCTCGACCGCGAGAAGGGAGCGATCGACCGGCAGAGCGCCGGCGATCCGCCCGTCCGCACCGCGCCCGAGGGACTGGCCTATGTCATGTACACCTCGGGCTCGACCGGCCGTTCCAAAGGGGTCGCGGTCTGCCATCGCAGCGTGGTGCGCCTGGTGCGGGAGACGGGCTACGCGCGCTTCGCCGGCGAGACCTTCCTGCAGTTCGCGCCGATCGCCTTCGACGCCTCGACCCTGGAGATCTGGGGGCCGCTGCTCAACGGCGGCCGGCTCGCGGTCTTCCCCGACTATGCCCCGTCGCTCGCGGAGCTGGGGGAGGCGATCGAGCGGCACGGCGTGACGGCTCTGTGGCTCACGGCGGGGCTCTTCCACCAGATGGTCGAGGGGCCGGTCGCCAGCCTGCGCAACGTCCGGCAGCTCCTCGCCGGCGGCGACGTCCTGTCGCCGCCGCACGTCGCCAAGGCCCTCGACGAGATCCCCGGCGTCACACTCGTCAACGGCTACGGGCCGACCGAGAACACTACCTTCACGTGCTGCTATCCGATGCGCGGCCCGCGGCGCTCCCTGGGCTCGGTGCCGGTCGGCCGGCCGATCGCGAACAGCCGGATCGCATTGCTCGACCGCAACCTGCGGCCGGTCCCCCACGGCGCGCCCGGAGAGCTGTGCGCCGGCGGCGACGGCCTGGCGCGCGGCTATCTCGGCCGTCCGGAGCTGACCGCCGAAAAATTCATTCCCGATCCCGCGGCCTCGCCGGCCGAACCGGGAGCCCGCCTCTACCGCACCGGCGACCTCGCCCGCTTCCGGGCGGACGGCAGCGTCGAGTTCCTCGGCCGCATCGACACTCAGGTCAAGGTCCGCGGCTTCCGCATCGAGCTGGGGGAGATCGAGGCCCACCTGGTCCAGCATCCGGCGGTGCGCGAGGCGGCGGTGACGGCGCGCGAGGACCTGCCGGGGAGCCGGCGCCTGGTCGCCTACATCGTGCCGCTCCAGCCGGGACGGCCGGGCAACGAGGGGCTGCGCGACGAGCTGCCGGCCTACCTGCGCGGCCGGCTGCCGGAGTACATGGTCCCCTCGGCCGTGGTGGTGATGGACGCGCTGCCGCTCAACGCCAACGGCAAGGTGGACCGCCGGGCCCTGCCGGAGCCGGACTGGGAACGCTCCCGCGGCAAGGGGTACGCCGCTCCGCGCGGGCCGCTCGAAGAGCTGCTCGCGGGGATTTTCGCGGAGGTGTTGCGGACGGAGGCCGTCGGCGCGGACGACGACTTCTTCGGCCTGGGCGGCCATTCGCTCCTCGCCACCCAGGTGATCTCGCGCGTGCGCGAGCTGTGCCGGGTGGAGCTCCCCCTGCGCCGGCTCTTCGAGGCGCCGACCGTGGCAGGCCTCGCGGCGCACGTCGAGGCGGCCCAGCGGGCGGAGCGCGGGGCCGCGCCGCCGCCGCTGGTCCGTGCGCCGCGCCGCGGCCATCCGCCCGCTTCCTTCGCCCAGGAGCGCCTCTGGTTCCTCGGCCGCCTGGGGGCCGGCGGCGCCTCCTACAACGTGCCCGGCGCCTTCCTGCTCTCCGGACGGCTCGACCCGGCGGCGCTCGCCGCCGCCCTGAACGAAGTGGTGCGGCGCCATGAGGCCCTGCGGGCGACCTTCGCCACTGTCGAGGAGCGCGTCGTCCAGGTGGTGGCGCCCTCGCTCGCCCTGCCGTTGCCGTTCGTCGACCTCGACGGCCTCCCCGACGCCGGCGCCGAAGCCCGGCGGCTCGCCGCGGCCGAGGCGCGGCGCACCTTCGACCTCGCGCGGGGGCCTCTGGTGCGCACCGTCCTCCTGCGGCTCGGGCCGAGGGAGCACGTGCTGCTCCTGACGATGCACCACATCGTCTCCGACGGCTGGTCGATGGGCGTGCTGGTCCGGGAGCTGTCGGCGCTCTACGAGGCCTTCGTCCAAGGCAAGCCCTCGCCGCTGCCCGAGCTGCCCCTGCAATATGCCGACTTCGCCGTCTGGCAGCGGAGCTGGCTGCGCGGCGAGGCGCTGGAGGCGCAGCTCGCCTACTGGCGCCAGCGCCTGGCCGGCGCTCCGGAGCTGCTCGAGCTGCCGGCCGACCGGCCGCGCCCGGCCGTGCAGAGCTTCCACGGGGCGCAGCGCTCCTTCGCCCTTCCCTCCGGCCTGTCGCGGCAGCTCGCCGAGCTCTGCCGGCGGCAGGGCGTCACGCCGTTCATGGCCCTCCTCGCCGCCTTCCAGGCCCTCCTCGCGCGCATCACCGGCCATCTCGACCTTGTGGTGGGCTCTCCGATCGCCAACCGCAACCGCTTCGAGATCGAGGGGCTGATCGGCTTCTTCGTCAATACCCTGGTGCTGCGCGGCGACCTCTCGGGAGATCCCGGCTACGGCGAGCTGCTGCGCCGGGTGCGCGAGACGACCCTGGACGCCTACACCCATCAGGACCTCCCCTTCGAGAAGCTGGTCGAGGAGCTGCAGCCGCGGCGCAACCTCTCGCACTCGCCGCTCTTCCAGGTCCTGTTCCTGCTCCAGAACGCCCCGGGAGCAGCGCCGGAGCTCCCCGAGGTCGCGCTGCGCCAGTGGGAGGTGGACACGGGGACGGCCAAGCTCGACCTCACTCTCGGGCTGATGGAGCGGGAGGAGGGGCTCGCCGGCGCGGTCGAGTACAACCGCGACCTCTTCGACGCGACCACCGTGGGCCGCCTCCTCACCCACTTCGAGACCCTGCTCGCCGCCGCCGTCGCCGATCCGGAGCGGCGGCTCTCGGCCCTGCCGCTCCTCGCGCCGGCCGAGCGGCACCAGGTTCTGCGCGAGTGGAACGACACCGCGGCCGGGTACCCGCGGGACCTGTGCGTCCACCAGCTCTTCGAGGCCCGGGTGGAGCGGGCCCCGGAGGCGCTCGCCGTGATCTTCGAAGGCGAGCGGCTGACCTATGCCGAGCTCAACCGCCGGGCCAACCGGCTCGCGCACCACCTGCGCGCGCTCGGCGCCGGCCCCGGCTCCCTGGTGGCCGTTCACCTGGACCGCTGCGCCGAGATGGTCGTCGCCGTGCTCGGCATCCTCAAGGCGGGCGCCGCCTACGTGCCGCTGGAGAGCAGTTGGCCACCGGACCGCCTGCACTGGATCCTGTCGCAGAAAGGGATCGCGCACCTCCTCACCCAGGCGGGCAAGCTCGAAACCGTCGAGAGCCTTCCCCATCTGCCCGCGCTCGCCCACGTCGTCTGCCTGGACGGCCGGCCGATCCCCGCGGCAGCCGAGGGCGGGAGGCTCGTCGTCGGAGCGGCCCTCTGGACGCCCGCCGACCTCAAGCGGCGGCCCGATGGCGACCCGCCGCCCGCCGCCGGTCCGGACGACCGGGCCTACATCATCTTCACCTCGGGCTCGACTGGCACTCCCAAGGGGGTGGTCGTCCGCCACCGCCCGGTCGTCAACCTCATCCACTGGGTCAACCGCCGCTTCGATGTCGGGCCGGACGACCGCGTGCTGTTCATCACCAACCTGTCGTTCGACCTCTCGGTCTACGACATCTTCGGGCTGCTCGCGGCCGGCGGCACGGTGCGTGTGGCGCCCGCCTCCGAGGTCCGCGACCCGCAGCGGCTGCTGCGCATCCTGGCCGAGGAGCCGATCACTTTCTGGGATTCGGCGCCCGCCGCCCTGCAGCAGCTCGCCCCGTTCTTCCCGCCCGCCGGCGCGCCGCCGGTTTCGACGCGACTGCGGCTGGTCTTCAACTCCGGCGACTGGATTCCGGTGACCCTGCCGGGCCGGGTCCGGGAGTGCTTTCCCAACGTGCGCTTCGTCAGCCTGGGCGGCGCCACCGAGGCGACGGTCTGGTCGAACTTCTATCCGATCGAGGAGGTCTCGCCCTGGTGGGCGAGCATCCCCTATGGCCGGCCGATCGAGAACGCCCGCTACCATGTCCTCGACGCGGGGCTCGAGCCCTGCCCGCCCGGCGTGCCGGGCGACCTCTACATCGGCGGCGAATGCCTCAGCTCCGGCTACGACGAGCCCGGTCTGACCGCCTGCAAGTACATCCCCGACCCCTTCGGCGAAGAGCCGGGAGGCCGCCTCTACAAGACCGGCGACCGGGCGCGCACCTGGGCCGGCGGCCTCATGGAGTTCCTCGGCCGGGTCGACACCCAGGTCAAGGTTCGCGGCTTCCGCATCGAGCTGGGGGAGATCGAGTCGGTGCTCGCCGGCCATCCGGCGGTGCGCGAGGCCGTGGTGCTGGCGAGGGAGGACACGCCGGGCGACCAGCGCCTGGTGGCCTACCTCATCCCGGAGCCGGAGCAGGCCGCGTCGCTGCCGCCGCCGGCCGAGCTGCGCCGCTTCGCGCTGGTCAAGCTGCCGGAGTACATGGTCCCGTCGGCCTATGTCTGGCGCGAGAGCTGGCCGCTCTCACCCACCGGCAAGCTCGACCGCAAGGCCCTGCTGCCGCCCGAGGGCCAGCGCTCCAAGGCCGAAGAGCCGGTGGCGCCGCGCACGCGCCTCGAACGGGTGATCGCCGGGATCTGGCAGGAGGTGATCGGCGTCGAGGCCGTGGGCACCCGCGACAACTTCTTCGACCTCGGCGGCCACTCGCTGCTGATGGCCCGCGTCCACGCCCGCCTCGAAGAGGCGCTCGGGCGCGAGGTGGCAATGGTGGACCTCTTCCGCTATCCCACCGTCGGCGCGCTCGCCGAGGCCCTCGGTGTTGGAGGCATCGCGGGCGTCGAAGATCTCGTCCAACCGGCGCCGGCCGCCTTGCCGGGGCAGGCCGGCGCCGCGGTCGGCGGCACGGAGATCGCCGTGGTCGGCCTGGCCGGCCGCTTCCCCGGGGCGCGCGACGTCGAGGAGCTCTGGCGGAACCTCTGCGCGGGCGTCGAGTCGATCCGCTTCTTCTCCGACGAGGAGCTCATCGCCGCCGGCTTCCCGGCCGAGCTGCTCGCCGATCCGCACGTGGTCAAGGCGCGCGGCGCGCTCGACGACCCGGACCTCTTCGACGCCGCCTTCTTCGACTACCCGCCGCGCGAGGCCCAGGTCATGGACCCGCAGCAGCGGCTGTTCCTCGAATGCGCCTGGGAGGCCCTGGAGAACGCGGGGTACGACGCGGACGGCTCCGCCGGGCGCGTCGGTGTCTACGCCGGCCTCTCCGAGAGCGCCTACGTGCTCGACCTCCTGGCCTGCCCCGAGCTGGTGCGTTCGGTGGGGCGCCACCAGATCTCGATCGCCAACAACCGCGACTACCTGCCGACGCGGGTCTCCTACAAGCTGAACCTGCGGGGGCCGAGCGTCAACGTCCAGAGCGCCTGCTCGACCTCTCTGGTGGCGGTCCACCTGGCCTGCCTGAGCCTGCTCCACGGCGCCTGCGACATGGCGATGGCCGGCGGCGTCTCGGTCCAGGCGCGCGAGGTCTCGCCCTACCGCTACGAGGAAGGGGGCATCGCCTCGCCCGACGGGCACACCCGCGCCTTCGACGCCCGCGCCCAGGGGGTGGTCAGCGGCAGCGGCGTGGGCGTCGTGGTGCTGAAGCGCCTGAAAGACGCCCTGGCCGACGGCGACACCATCCACGCAGTCATCCGCGGTTCGGCGAGCAACAACGACGGCGCCGCCAAGGTCGGCTTCACCGCGCCGAGCGTCGACGGCCAGGCGGCGGCGATCCGCGAGGCGCTGGCCGCCGCGGGCGTCCCGCCCGAGACGATCGGCTACGTCGAGGCCCACGGCACCGGCACGGCGATGGGCGATCCGATCGAGGTCGCCGCGCTCCGCCAGGCCTTCGGCGAGACCCCGGAGGAGGGCTCCTGCGCCCTGGGCTCCATCAAGACCAACATCGGGCACCTGGACGCCGCCTCCGGCGTCGCCGGGCTGATCAAGACCGTGCTGGCCGTCGAGCGCGGGCAGATCCCGCCGAGCCTGCACTTCGAGCGGCCCAATCCCAGGATCGACTTCGACGGCAGCCCGTTCCGCGTCAACGACCGGCTCGCCGACTGGCCGGCCAACGGCGCGCCGCGCCGCGCCGGGGTGAGCTCCTTCGGGATCGGCGGCACCAACGCCCACGTGGTGCTGGAGGAGGCTCCCGCCCCGGAGCCGGCGCCGGTCTCCCGGCCGGCGCAGCTCCTGCTGCTCTCGGCCAAGACCCCCTCGGCCCTGGAGGCGGCCACGGCGCGGCTGGCCTGCTGGCTGGAGGACCGGCCCGGCCTCTCAGAAACCGAGCTGGCCGATGCCGCCCACACCCTCCAGGTGGGGCGCAAGGCCTTCCGCCACCGCCGGGCTGTCGTCTACCGCGGGCGCGAGGAGGTTGTGGCCGCCCTGCGGGGGCTCGATCCGCGGCGGACGATGGACGGCTCCCCCGAAGGCGGAGACCTGCCGGTCGTCTTCCTCTTCCCGGGCCAGGGCGCGCAGTACCCTGGCATGGGCGGGGAGCTCTACCGCAGCGAGCCGGTCTTCGCCGCGGCGCTCGACCGCTGCTGCGAGCTGCTGGAGCCCGAGCTGGGGCTCGACCTGCGAAGCGTCCTCCATCCTCCCGAAGGCGAATCCGGAGAGGCGGCGGAGCGCCTCGAACAGACGGCCTTCACCCAGCCGGCGCTGTTCGCCGTCGAGTACGCCCTGGCCCACCTGTGGATGTCGTGGGGTCTCCGGCCGCAGGCGATGCTCGGCCATTCGATCGGCGAGTACGTGGCGGCCTGCCTTGCCGGAGTCTTCACGCTGGAGGAGGCGCTGGCGCTGGTCGCCGCCCGCGGCCGATTGATGCAGGAGCTCCCCGCGGGTGCCATGCTCGCCGTCTCGCTGCCGGAGGAGGACCTCCGGCCGCTCCTGGAGGCGCCGGACCGCGCGGGGCTGGACCTCGCGGCGGTCAACGGGCCGAAGGCTTGTGTCGTCGCGGGGGAGGCCGAGGCCGTCGACGGGTTCCGCGGCTGGCTCGAAGAGCGCGGCGTCGAGTGCCGGCGGCTCCACACCTCGCACGCCTTCCACTCCAGGATGATGGCTCCGCTCCTCGCCGCCTTCGAGGAGCGGGTGCGGCGCGTCGAGCTGCACGAGCCGCGGATCCCCTATCTCTCGAATGTGACCGGCGCCTGGGCGACGGCGGCCGAGGCGACCGATCCGGCGTACTGGGCGCGCCACCTGCGGGAGACCGTACGGTTCGCCGACGGCCTTGCCGAGCTGCTGCGGCTGCCCGGCCCGGCGCTGCTCGAGGTGGGGCCCGGCCGCACCCTCACGACGTTCGCCCGCCAGCACCCCGAGAAAGGCTCGGCCCGGCTGGTGCTCCCCTCGCTGCCCCACGCGCGCGACGACCGGAAGGACCTCGATGTCCTGCTGGGCGCCCTCGGCAGGCTGTGGACCGCCGGGGCCGAGGTGGACTGGGCCGGGTTCCGGGGCGGCGAGCGCCGGCGCCGCGTGCCGCTGCCCACCTACCCCTTCGAGAGGCGCCGGTTCTGGCTCGACGGCGTGGGGGCTCCGCCGGCAGCGAGAGCGGCGGAGGCGCCGGCCCCTCCAGCCGCGTCTGAGGAACAGACCGAAGTGGAGCGGGCGATCGCCGAGGTCTGGCGCGACCTGCTCGGCGTGGAGCGGGTGAGCCGCCACGACGACTTCTTCGACCTGGGCGGCAGCTCGCTCATGGCCGTCCAGCTCGGCGCCCGTCTGCGCGAGGCGCTGGGCGTGGACCTCGGCTCGGACTTCCTGCTCGAGGCCTCGACGCTCTCCGCCCTGGCGGCGATCGTCGAAGAGCGCCGCCAGCAGGTGACCGAGGGCCGGCCGGCCGGGCCGCCGCGCTCTTCCTGCCTGGTGCGCCTCCAGGCCGGCGCGCCGGGCCGCCCGCCGCTCTTCATGGTCCACCAGGTGGGAGGGAACGTGTACACCTTCCGCGCCCTGGCCAGAGTCCTGGGGCCGGATCAGCCGCTCTATGGCCTGCGGTCGCGCGGCCTCGAAGGGGAGGAGGAGCCGTTCGCCCGCATCGAGGAGATGGCGGCGCACTACCTGGAGCTGATCCGGGGCGTGCAGCCCCGCGGACCCTACCGCATCGGCGGCGCCTCGATGGGCGGCATGGTGGCTTTCGAGATGGCGCACCAGCTCCGCGCGGCCGGCGAGGAGGTGGCGCTGCTGGTCCTCATGGACACTCCCTGCCTCGACCAGTTGCCGCCGCGCGAGGACGACGCCCAGTTCGTGGCCGGCCTCTTCGCGGGCCGCGTCGCGCTGAGCCCGGAGGAGCTGCGGCCGCTCTCTCCGGACGAGCAGCTCGCCTACGCCCTCGACAGGGCGCGCCAGGCCGGCAACCTCCCCGAGGGGCTCGATTTCGACGAGGCCCGGCGGCTGCTGCGGGTCCTGAGGGCCAACGCCGGCGCTCTCTACGATTACGCGCCGCGCCCCTGGCCGGGCCGGCTGCTCTTCTTCCGCGCCCGGGAGCGGCGGCCGATCGATCCGCCGCGCCCGGAGATCCCCTGGATCGAGCTCGCCCAGGGAGGCGTCGAGATCCTGCTCGTGCCGGGCGATCATGAGACGATGCACGCGCCGCCCAACGTACAGGTGGCGGCGGACCGGCTGAAGCCCCTGCTCGCCGGAGGAGGAGCGACGTCATGAGACCACGCAAGCTCTGGACGGCCCTGGCGGCGCTGGCGGCCGTCCTGGCGCTGGCGGCGCCGCCGGGCGCCGAAGAGCGCGGCGGCGCATCCGCTCAAGCCGTCCTGCGCGAGCGGGTGAGAGCCTGGCGCCAGGAGCACGAGAAGGAGATCGTCCGCGAGCTGGCGGACCTGCTCGCGCTGCCCAACGTCGCCGCGAACCCGGCGGACATCCAGCGCAACGCCGAGCACCTGCTTCGCATGCTCGCGCGGCGCGGCATCGAGGGCCGGCTCCTCACGGCCGGCGATTCGCCGCCCGCGGTCTACGGCGAGCTGCGCGCGCCGGGAGCGCGGCGCACGGTCGTCTTCTACGCCCACTACGACGGTCAGCCGGCCGATCCCGCCGACTGGGGGAGGGACCCCTGGAGCCCTGTCCTGCGGACGGGCGGCTCCGGCAGCCAGGAGGTCGACCTCGCGGCCGCCACGCTTCCGCTCGATCCGGAGTGGCGGCTCTACGCGCGCTCGGCGAGCGACGACAAGGGGCCGATCGTGGCCATGCTCGCCGCCCTCGACGCCCTGCGCGCCGCCGGCGTGGCGCCGACCGTGAACGTCAAATTCTTCTTCGAGGGCGAGGAGGAGGCGGGCTCGCCGCACCTGACCCAGATTCTCGAACGGCACCGCGAGTTGCTGGCGGCCGACGCCTGGGTCCTCGCCGACGGCCCGGTCCATCAGACCCGCCGGATGCAGGTCGTCTTCGGCGCCCGCGGCGTCTCCGGAGCGGAGCTGACGGTCTACGGGCCGGGACGCGCCCTGCACAGCGGCCACTACGGCAACTGGGCGCCGAACCCGGCGGCTCTGCTCGTCGAGCTCCTCGGCGGGCTGCGCGGTCCGGACGGCGAGGTCCGCATCGCCGGTTTCCTGGACGACGTGCGGCCGCTCAGCGAGAGCGAGCGGCGGGCGGCGGCGGAGACGCCCCTCGTCGAGGAGGACCTGCGGCGCGAGCTCGGGCTGGCCTGGACCGAAGGTAAGGGCGAGCGCCTCCAGGAGTTGGTCATGCGGCCGGCGCTCAACCTGCGCGGCCTGCAGGCGGCGCAGGTTGGCAAGGGAGCGAGGAACGCCATCCCGACCGAGGCGAGGGCCTCGATCGACTTCCGCCTGGTGCCGGACCAGACGCCCGAAAAGGTCCGCGCGAAGATGGAGGAGCACCTCCGGCGCCAGGGGTTCTGGATCACCGCCGAGGAGCCCGACCTCGAGGCCCGCAAGGCGCATCCCAGGATCGTACGGCTGGAGTGGGAGCCCGGATACCCGGGGGCCCGCACCTCGATGGACCTGCCGGTCTCGCGCGCCGTCCTGCGCGCGGTCGAGGAGGGGACCGGAGGGCCGGTCATCAAAGTCCCCATGCTGGGCGGCTCGGTGCCGATGCACCTGTTCACGGAAACCCTCCGGACTCCGGTCATCGCCGTGCCGATCGTCAACCACGACAACAACCAGCACGCGGCTCACGAGAACCTCCGCCTGCAGAACCTCTGGGACGGGATCGAGGTCTACTCGGCGCTGTTCGCCCGCCTGGGGACGACATGGCCGTCAAGATGAGCAGGGTCGACGAGATTTCCTGCCATCCTGGGCTGCGGCTCGCCCGTTCCATGGCGTCGATGAGCCAGTCCGGCCTGCGCGAGATCATGGACCTGATCTCGCGGCCGGGAGTTCTCTCGCTCGCCATCGGCATGCCGGCGCCCGAGCTGTTCCCGCGGCAGGCGCTCGCCGAGGAGGCGGCCCGCCTCCTGGCGGCCGATTCGTCATCCCTCCAATACGGTATCCCCTGGCAGCCCCTCAAGACCCAGATCGTCGAGCTGATGGCCATGCGCGGGGTGCGCTGCCGGGAGGAGCAGATCTTCCTCACCTCCGGCTCGCAGCAGAGCATCGACCTGCTGGCCCGCCTGCTGCTCGATCCGGGCGGGCAGGTCATGATGGAGTGGGCCGTCTACGACGGCGCCCAGATGGCGGTCAAGCTGCGCGAGCCGGAGATCCTGACGGTCTCGACCGACCTCGCCACCGGCATCGACGTGGACGAGGTCGAGGGCCTGCTCGCCCGCGGTGCCCGCCCGGCCTTCCTCTATGTCATCCCGGACGGGCACAACCCGCTGGGCGTCAGCGTCAGCGTCGAGAAGCGGCACCGGCTCTGCGAGCTGGCGCGCCGCTACGGCGTGCCCATCCTGGAGGACGACGCCTACGGTTTCCTCTACTACGGCGAGACGCCGGCGCCGCCGCTGCGCGCCTTCGAGGAGGAGTGGGTCTTCTACCTGGGCTCGTTCTCGAAGATCCTGGCGCCGTCGCTGCGGGCAGGCTGGATGGTCCTGCCCGAGGCCCTGCTCCCCCGCGTCTCGGCCCTGAAGCACGCCACCGATCTCGACACGCCCTCGTTCAGTCACCGAGTGATCGCGGGCTTCCTCGAGTCGGGCCGGTTCCCCGGCCACTTGGCGGTTCTGCGCAACGAGTACCGGCGCCGCCGCGACGCCATGCTCGCGGCGTTGGAGGCCCACTTCCCGCCCGAGGTGACCTGGAACCGGCCCACGAGCGGCATGTTCGTCTGGGCCGAGCTGCCGCCGGGCATGGACGCCGCCGCACTGTTGCGGATCGCCGTGGAGACGGAGAACGTCGCCTTCTGCCCGGGCGTGACCCTCTGCGCGGGCGACCGCAGCCGCGGCAGCCGCTGCATGCGCCTGAGCTTCGCGAACGCTCCCGAGCGGATAGAGGAGGCGGTGCGGAGCCTCGGACGGCTGATCCGGAATGTGTTACGGGAAAGCTCGGCGTAGGCGGCTATGGCTGTACAGCCGCTCAGCGCCGGCTCCTCTATCCTCTGTCAACCATCTCCCGGATGTGGCTCGCCATCTCCTTACCGATCTCGGCAGATTGGTGAGCGGCTGTCCCTCCTCATCATCCCGCCGCCGCAGCGTCGTCTGCGTATCGACTGTTAGGACGGCATTGTGGTAAGCACGGATGCGGAACGAGTTGCGTTTTGGATTTCTCGAATGTGGGCGACCTCCTCCAGGACACGAGCAATGGCGACGTTGTCCAGGTGAAGAAGAGGGCCTAATCCGTTCCATTTCGGATACGCCCAAGATCAAGGCGGTGCAGGGACCCATGAAGTTCCTCAGGCAGAGTGGCCTGAGGAATCAGCTCGGATATCCTCGTCAAGGCTGTGGAATAGTGTCTTCGCGTTCTTTTTTCCACCGAGCCGCACAGCTTTAAAGCGAAGCGTGGTATAGGTGTGTATGCGCACTCTTATCCAGCACGATGGCGAACTCTCGCCAATTACCTTGCGGAGATCCGGTCATTTCCATCCTTTTAGACACAGAAGCCGGTTTGTAACATAGATCCTGCATAAGGGAACCGCAATCGGCTAGCTCGATAGCAGTCGCTCAAGATTAAGGCTAAAGTCATATGCAAGCCGAGGATTCTTGGTGCGGAACCCACTTCCCATGGGTTCTCCTTTACGACGCGAAAACGCCAAGATGGCTGCTTGGCAGTGCCCATCTTCTGATTTCAGGATTAGGAAATCCGTAGGAAGGGGTTCTTTGTGGTATTTGAGATCAAAATGAGTGGCTCGGATTTTTCCAAGGGCCTTGTGCCATACACTCATAGCCGCCGCCATTGGTATGGACTCATCATCTGTCGAGTGCTTAGAGGGTGTTTGGAAAGTCCATTATGTGGCCAACCGGCCTAGCATCAGACGAACCATGGCTAGTCGGATCATTGTCTCACTGGTTTCTGCAAAAACCTCGTAGTCTTTGCTCAGCCTACGATAGCGTCCCAGCCATGC
>DASVEF010000160.1:0-59855 GCA_036380715.1 Thermoanaerobaculia bacterium
CACCCCTTTCCTGCTGGGCCGCATCGTCGAGATCACCGGCGGGAAGAGCATGGCGACGAACGTGGCCTTGCTGCGGAACAACGCCCGGGTGGCGGCGCGGGTGGCGGGGGTGATGGAGGTGGATGGGTGATCCCCCCAGCCTGGGGTTGAAACCCCAGGCTGGGCTGTTTCGCCCGGCCGGGCGAGCTCAATCCTCGGAGTCCGTATCGGTGAGGCCAAGGTTGTGTCTCCGAAGAAGTTTGGTGAACTCGTCTTGGAAGGGCTCGCGGCGGTGGTGTTCTTCCTGATTCTGAATGTAACCTCTCACCCTGCCGACATTGGATTCACTGACGGAAAAAGCTCCGTACCCTCGTTGCCAAGAGAAGGACTCAAGATTTTTTTCCGAGGCGGAGCCACCGAGACGAGCTACCTTTCACGTGGTGAAGAAGCTCTGAGACAGGTGTTTTCGCCCGGAGACGGACCAAAAGATGGACGTGATCAGGTATTCCACCGATCTCCAGGAGGGATCCACCCTGGTGACCCACAATTCCGTTGATGTACCGGTAGAGGGGATCGCGGATCTCTGGAATGATGAAGGGAGTGCGCTCTCGTGTGCCGAAGACAATGTGGTACAGCAACATCGTGAACGTGCTGGATATCGTTCAACCTCCTGTTCTGACTCGCCAATCTCGCATTAATATTTCGAACCTGATGCTTTCGTCCCTCCGGGACGGCACAGCCCAGCCTGGGGTTTTCAACCCCAGGCTTCCTCATTTGGCATCCCTTGGTGTCCCAGGGGTTTCAATCTGAAGCCGTCCTCCCTTCTCTATCCGAATCAATACCATCCCATGCCGATTTGTACGGAGGATACGAACGTCGTGATCCCACAGTCGGTCGAGGACCACTGGTGATGGATGATGATAAAGGTTATTAACCCCCGCCGAAATCAGGGCCAGCCGCGGTCGGGAGGCATCCAGGAACGATTCGCTCGACGAGGTCTTGCTTCCGTGGTGGGCAACCTTGAGAACGTCCACCCGCACCTGCCGTTCACAGCAGGAGACCAAACGCATTTCCGCCCAGCTCTCGATGTCGCCGGTCAGCAGAAAGCTCCGCCCGAACACTTGGGCGCGCAGCACGAGTGAACGTTCATTGGTACCGCGGTGCTCGTCTGATTCGGGGTGAAGAACGGTCAGACGCCAGCGCCCGAGAGTCACCTCGTCACCTTTCGAAAGGATTCTGGTCCGGATGCCCGGGAGCCCTGTGAGCCTCTCGACACAGTCCTCCGACTCCCACCCGGGCCCCATCCAAACCTCGCTGACGGGGAGGTAGCCGGCAATATCGATCAGTCCGCCGCAATGATCCTGGTCTGGATGGGTCATCACCACGGCGTCGAGCTTGCGAACCCCTTCAGCGAGCAGGGCTGGCAGCAGTACCCGGCCTCCCAAATCGCCGCTGTCCCAGCCTCCCCCATCGACGAGGATCGCCCGGCCGCCGTCGCGCAGCAGGATCGAATCCCCCTGCCCGACGTCCAGCATCGCCAGCTCCGGACCGCGGTCGCGTCCCGCGGCAATCGGGTTCCACAGGCAGGCTCCGGTACAGAGGAGGCCGGCCGTCAGGACTCCGCAGCGAGCCAGGAGGCGTCGCGGACGGACGAAGAGCAGCAATCCCAGACCGGTAGCTAAAGCCCACGCGGCCCAGGGAGAGAGGAGCAGTGGAAACGTCAGCCAAGGCTCCGGACGGAGGTTCGCCGGCCAGGAGAACGGCGCAGCGAGCAGGTCGAGGACCGGCAGCAGGAAACCGGCGAGGCCGGGACAGATGAGGGCGATGGCCGTCCAGACCAGGGAGAATCCGAGCACGAGGCCCGTCCAGGGGACGGCCACGAGATTGAGGAGCGGCGCCAGGAGCGAGAGGTTGTAGAAGCGCGGCAGCGCCCAGGGGATTGTCGCGAGCTGCGCTGCCACGCTGGCTGCCAGAGATCCGGAGAGCCAGAGAGGAAGGAACGGGTGCCAGCGCCTGGCGAGCGACGGCGTGAGGAGCAAGAGCCCGGCGGTGGCCGAGACGGTGAGCTGGAAGGAGAGCTGCTGCACGATGCCGGGGCTTTCCAGGACCAGCAGGATCACCGCCCAGGCCAGGCCGTTGAGAGCCGAGGGCGGTCTTTCGGCGAGGAGAGCGAGGACGGCCAGCAGACCCATGACGGCGGAGCGCACCAGCGGCGGAAGGGGGCCGACCAGAAGGAGGTAGAGGGCGATCGCGGACAGCATCAGGAGCAGGCGGACGCTGCGCGGAAGCCAGCCGGCGAGGAGCCAGACCGCTCCGGCCACGAAGGCCACGTGGACGCCGGAGACGGACATCAGGTGATAGATGCCGGTCACCCGCAGGCCGCGCTTCCAGGGGAGCGGGAGGCCAGAGGCGTCGCCGAGGACCAGGGCGCGGGCGAGGGCTTTGCCCTGGTGATCGGCTTCGCTCTCCGGTCCCGCCGCGCGATAGGCGCGGTCCATCCGGCGGCGGAGCGATCCCGACAGGTGGGCGACGCGGCCCGGAGGCGCCTCGAGATCGATCAGCAGGCGGCTCTTGACCCGCAGCCTCCAGGGTCCCGGCGGGACGGCGGCGCGGTTGGCGAAGCCGGCCGAGCGGGTGATGTGCCCCTTCACTCGCAAGGTGGTGCCGTAGTACGGCGGATCCTCCAGGCCGGGGAGGCGGAGGATCAGGTCGATGGGCGGCTCGGCGACCTGTCGATCCTGGATGACGCGCAGAAGCCGTGCGGATGACGACCATCCGCCATCCTCGTCGCGGTCGGGAATCCAGTGGCCGGAAACCCGGACCACGGCTTCGACGGGGCGGTCGAGGTCGATCCCCTGGAAAGGCTTCTCCGGCAGATCGAGCCGGAGGACCGCGGCGAGCACGCCGAGGGAGAGGAAGGCCAGGCAGGTTCCAGCGGGCTTGCGGAGCGCCAGGCCGAGGACGGCGAGCGTCGCCCAGAGGGGCAGAGAGAGATGGGTGAGGTTGAGGGCGAGAAGGGAACCGCAGGCCAGGGCCGCGGCGGGGAGGAGCATGGGAGCGTGCGGGCTCGTTCTCATGCCCCTTATAGAACGGAAAACAGGGTCCGAATCTCACATACTTTTTTCGGGAAGTCGCTCCTCCTCCGCTTCCGGAGAGAACAGAGACAGCACGGGCAGGCCCAGGCGCTGGCGCAGGATCTGGTGGGCGAGGCGCTCGCGGGAGCGCTCCAGCTCCGCCACGGGCAGGCGCCCGCGGAGCCCGGCGAGGGTCTTCTCCACCGCTTCGTCGAGCTCGGCGCGGGCGGTGGGATCGAGGGCGGTCAGGGCGGCGGCGAGCATCTCCTGGTCCAGGGCGGCCAGCCGCTCCTCGACTTCCTGGGGATCTCCTGCCAGGGCGGCGACGCGCGCTGCGAAGCTCTCCCGTTGAGGGTGGGCCTCGGGGACCGCGGCAGCGAGGGAGCGCAGGCGGCTTCCCAGGTCGAAGGGCGGCGCTTCGGCGCGCCGGCCGGGGACGGTCAGCTCGCGCAGCTCTTCCCAGGCGGCTTCGACGGCCGGGGCGCAGTAGCGCAGGCTGGAGATCTTCCCCTTGGCTCCCCGCTCCTTGCGCTTGGCGAAGACCTCTTCGAGAGCGCGGCGGATCAGGTCGAGGGGGACGCCTTCCTGGTGCCAGCGCCGGGCCACCTGCCAGTCGGCTGGCGAGAGCAGCAGCGGCGCGCCACGAAGCTCGACGAAGATCTCTTCGATGGCCTGGAAGTAGGCGTGGTCTTCCAGCTCCTCATCCACGGTTGCGATCGTAGATGAGCTTGAGGCCGATGAGGGTGAGCATGGGATCGACCTCGCGGATGTACTTGGAGCCGGAGGCGATCAGGTCGGCCTGGCCGCCGGTCGCCACCACGGTCTTGATGCCGGGGATCTCGGCGTGCAGCCGTTCGAGGATGCCGTCGACCAGGCCGATGTAGCCGTAGTAGATACCGGCCTGCATGGCTCCGGCGGTGTTCTTGCCGATCAGCTCGGCGGGCTTGCGCACGTCCACCCGGTAGAGGCGCGAGGCGTGGGCGAACAGGGCCTCGGCCGAGATCGTGATGCCCGGGCAGATGATGCCGCCCACGTACTCCCCGGCCGCGTTCACCACGTCGAAGGTGGTCGCCGTGCCGAAGTCGACGACCACGACCGGCGCGCCGTAGTGCTCGCGCGCCGCGACCGCGTTGACCACGCGGTCGGCCCCGACCTCGGACGGATTGTCGTAGCGGATCGGCATGCCCGTGCGCACGCCCGGCTCGATGAACAGCGGTTTCTGGCCGAAGTAGCGGCGCGCCAGGTGATCCAGGGTGTGATGGAGCGGCGGCACGACCGAGGAGATGACCACGGCCTCGGCGGCGGTCGGATCGACCCCCCGGCGGGTGAACAGGGGGAGCAGGAGCGAGCCGTACTCGTCCGCCGTGCGTTCGGTGTCGGTGGACAGCCGGAAGCTCTCGGTCAGCTCGTCCCCTTCATAGACTCCGAACACCGTGTTGGTGTTGCCGACGTCGACCAGGAGGACCAGCCCGGTCTCTTTCTTCGGCGCGCGCTTCTTGGCTCCGTTCATGGCTCGATCACCTCTCCGGAGGCCAGCCGCAGCTCTTCTCCGTCGCGGTCGAGGAGGAGGCGGCCGCGCTCGTCGAACCCGGCGAAGCTCCCTTCCACCACTCCCTCTCCCATGCGGCAGACGAGGCGCTCGCCCGCCTGGTGCACCGAGAGCTCGCGGTAGCTCTCCACCGCGTAGGCGACATCCCCGAGGCGGGCCAGCTCCCGCTCGAGGCCGTCCACCAGGTCCCAGGTCAGGCGACCGAGCGTCGTCTCGCCTTTGCCGAGCAGGCGGAGCGAGGTCGCGCTCTCGGGCAGATCGTCCGCTCCGTGGCCGAGGTTCACTCCGAAGCCGAGGATCGCCGCGGCCCCCTCGTCCGGCCGGATCAGCGCTTCGATCAGCACGCCGCCGATCTTCCGCCGGCCTTCCAGGGTCTCGACGATCAGGTCGTTGGGCCACTTGAGGCGGCAGGGGAACGGCAGGTGACTCGCCAGGCCGCGGCAGAGCCCGACGCCGGCCAAAAGCGGGAGCGTCTGCAGGATCTCGGGGTCTTCCACCCGCAGCACACGGGTGGCGTAGACCCCTTTGCCGAACGGGCTCGTCCAGCCTCTCCCCTGCCGGCCGCGCCCGCCGCTCTGTTCCAGGGCCAGGATCAGCAGGGGATGGAGCTCCTGCTCCTCCTTCTCGTACTCGGCCACGATGCCGCGGGCCACCTGGTTCGTGGAGTTGGCGGTGCGCAGGATGACCAGGTTCTCGGGACCGGTTCCCGGGGGCCGCGACCCCACGAGCTCGTCGAGAAGAGAGGACGCGCCCATGCTCAGGTCTGTCCCACGCTGGAGCGCAGGCTTTCGCGGCGCTCTTTCATCTCGGCCAGACGGGCGCGGCCGGTCTCCACGACCTGCGCTGGCGCCTTGGACAGGAACTGCTCGTTGCTCAGCCGCTCTTCGGAGCGGGCGATCTCGGTCTCCAGCTTTTCCAGCTCCTTGAGCAGGCGCCGGCGCTCTTCCTCTCCCATCTCCTGCTGGCCCACCACGGCGGCGACCTCCACGCCGGCGACCAAGTCGCGGCGGGCGCCCTCGGGCGCCGGTCCCATGGCGATCGACTCGACGCGGGTGAGGAAACGGACCAGCGGCTCCTGCTCGGCGAGGAGACGGCCGACCCGCTCGTCCTGCGCCGCGAGGTGGAGGTCCAGCTTCGCCTTGGGCGGCAGCCCCATTTCGGCGCGCAGGGCGCGGACGCGGGTGACCACCTGGATCAGCGCATCCATCCCGGTCTCCACCTCGTCGCTCTCCCAGGCGGGCTCCCCCTTCGGATAGGGCGCCAGACAGATCGTCTCCGGATGGATGGCCTCATGGCCCGGCAGGCGCTGCCACAACTCTTCAGTCAGGAACGGCATCATCGGATGGAGCAGGCGCAGGCTGCGGTCGAGCACGGTCAGCAGCACCTCCCCCACTCTCGGCCTCGGCGCTTCGCCCGACAGGGCCGGCTTGGTCAGCTCGATGTACCAGTCGCAGAAGTCGCCCCAGAAGAAGTGGTACAGGCGGTTGCACGCCTCGTCGAAGCGGAGCTCCTCCAGCCGCGGATCGATCTCGCCGGCCACGCGCGACAGGCGGGAGAGGATCCAGCGCTCGGGAGCGGCCAGCCCGGCAGGGTCGATCGACGGCTGCACCCGCGCGTCGCCGACCCTGGACAGCACGAAGCGGGTGGCGTTCCAGATCTTGTTGCCGAAGGCGCGGTAGCCGGCGATCTGGTCGCGGTTCAGCGGGATGTCGCGGCCCGGGCTGTCGAGCGAGGCCAGAGTGAAGCGCAGGGCATCGGCGCCGTAGTCGGCGATCAGGTCCTCGGGGTCGAGCACGTTCCCCTTGGTTTTCGACATCTTGACGCCTTCGGCGTCGCGCACGAGCCCGGTCAGGTGCACCGTGTGGAAGGGCACGTCGCCCGTGAAGTGCAGGCCGCTCATCACCATGCGCGCCACCCAGAAGAAGAGGATGTCATAGGCGGTGACCAGCACGCTCGTCGGATAGAAGGTGCGCAGATCGGGCGTGTCGTCCGGCCAGCCGAGGGTCGAGAACGGCCACAGCGCCGAGGAGAACCAGGTGTCGAGCACGTCGGGGTCCTGGATCAGCCGGTCGGTGCCCGCCTGCACCGCGGCCTCTTCGAAGCTGTGCGCCACGAAGGCGCGTCCCTGCTCGTCGTACCAGGCCGGGATCTGGTGCCCCCACCAGAGCTGGCGCGAGATGCACCAGGGCTTGATGTTGGTGAGCCAGTGCTCCCAGGTCTTGTTCCACGATTCGGGCAGCAGCTTCATCCGGCCGTCCTGCACCACCTCCAGGGCCTGCCGGGCCATACCCGACACATCGCAGAACCACTGGGTCGAGACCAGCGGCTCGATCGGCTCGCCGCTCCGCTGGCTGTGGCCGACGTTGTGGACGTGGTCCTCGATCTTGACCAGGTAGCCCTGGTCGCGCAGGAGCTCCACCATCCTGGCCCGCGCCTCGAAGCGGTCGAGCCCGGCGAAGCCGGGGCCGGCCTCTCCGGTCATGCGGCCGTCGCGGCCGATCACCCGGATCCCCGGCAGGTCGTGCCGGCGGCCGACCTCGAAGTCGTTCGGGTCGTGGAACGGCGTGATCTTCACCAGGCCGGAGCCGAACTCGATGTCGACCATCGGATCGGCCACGAACGGCAGCCGCCTGCCCACGATCGGCAGGATGGCGGCCCTGCCCTGCAAGTGACGGTAGCGCTCGTCGTCCGGGTGCAGGGCGACCGCGGTGTCGCCGAGCATGGTCTCCGGCCGGGTGGTGGCCACCACGATCCGTTCGTCGCTCCCCTCCACGGGATAGGCGACGTGGTAGAGCTTGCCCTGCACCTGCCGGCTCTCCACCTCCAGGTCGGAGACCGCGGTGCCGAGCGCGGGAGACCAGTTGACCATGTATTCGCCGCGGGTGATCAGCCCTTCGCGGTAGAGGCGGACGAAGGCCTCGCGCACGGCGCGGGAGAGCCCTTCGTCCAGGGTGAAGCGCTCGCGGCTCCAGTCGCAACTCGCGCCGAGCAGGTCGAGCTGGCGGCGGATGTTGCCGTGGTACTGGGCCTTCCACTGCCACATCCGCTCGAGGAACTTCTCGCGTCCGAGGTCCTGGCGGCGCACGCCTTCGGTGGCGAGGTGGCGCTCCACCATGAGCTGGGTTGCGATGCCGGCGTGGTCGGTGCCGGGCAGCCAGAGGGCGTTGTAGCCCTGCATGCGCCGCCAGCGGGTGAGCAGGTCCTGGATCGCGGACTGGAGGGCGTGGCCCACGTGCAGCTTCCCCGTGACGTTCGGCGGCGGGATCATGATGCAGAAGGGAGGCTTGTCCGAGGGGACCTCGACGCGGAAGACGTCCATCTCCGCCCACCGCCGCTGCCACTTCTGCTCGTAGCTCTGCGGGTCGAAGCGCTTGTCCATCTCGGCGCCGCTGATCGTCTCGATCGTGCTGGGTTCGCTCACCGCAACCTCCAAAGTTCGCCGGACGGGGCCCTCACCCCCTGACCCCCTCTCCCATGGGGAGAGGGGGAAGAATACAGGAATTAACAGGGCGAAGGCCGGGGAGGAGAGGGGCCAGGGATGAGGACTGAAGGCTATTCGCTCAGGCTCTCGGCCTGGCTCTCGAGCTCGCGCAGGCGGTCCCGGATGACCACCTCGGCGAGGTCCGGAATGACTTCCCACGCGATGTCTCGCACGGCCTTGTCGCCCATCAGCTCGACGACCCGGCGGGCGATCCTGTCGACGTCCTCGTCGCTGAGGCGCCCGCCGCCGTTGGCCGGGAAGGCGCTCTCCGCGGGCGCGGGGATCGGAGGAGCCGGCTCCGGCTCCGTCAGCTCGGTCGGGGGCCGCCAGGCGGCTGCGGGCTCGTGCGAGGCTTCAATGGATGGCGGAGGCGGCGCCTCGATCCGGGCCTCGGTCTCCTCGAGACTGTCGACCAGCGGCACCGCGTCCTGCGGCACGCCGAGCCGCTCCTCGGGCGTCGTCTCCTGGACCACGGGCGCCCAGGGATCGAAGCCGGCGGCCGGACGGCCGGGAGTCGTCTCGTCCAGGTCGATGCTGTTGAGGGCCGGCTCTGGCTCGTCCAGCGAGACCGGCGCCGGGGCGTCGAGGTCGAACATCGGCTCGCCGGCCGGGAGCTCAGGCTCCGCCTGATACGAGCGGTCCTCCTCCAGGACGAACGGGCTCTCCTCTTCCAGGAAGGGGCTCCGCTCGGCGGGCGCGGCCGGCCGCTCCTCCTCGAAGCGGAAGGGCTCCGGAGCGAACGGCGCCGCCGGCTCAGGCTCGGGCTCGGCCTGCAGCTCGAAGCCGGACCAGGGCTCCTCGGACACGGAGAGCGGGAGGGGCGCTACCGGCGGCGCGGGCTCGCGGGCGGCGATCATCTCCTGGACCCGCTGCAGCAGCTCCTGCGAGTCGAAAGGCTTCTTGAGGAACGAGTCGGCGCCCACGGCGCGCGCCTGGCCCTCGTCGAACGGCTCGAACGTGCCGACCAGCAGAAGCACCGGCACCTCCGCCCGGAGCTCCTTGGAGCGCCGGCAGACCTCGTAGCCATTGGCGCCGGGCATGTGCACGTCGGCAATGACGAAGTCCGGGGTGATCTGCGACAGAGCCGCGGTCGCTTCGTCTCCATTGCTGACCGCCTTGACGTCGTAGTCCTCGTCCATGAAGGTCAGCTCGATCACCTTCTGGATGGTGACGCTGTCGTCGGCCAGCAGAATCCTTCTTCTCATGCGCCCCTCCGAAATTTGTGCCCGCTAAACGTAGCACCCCGGGCGGCGAGCCGTCAAACTGTTCTCCTTGCGGAGTTTAGGAGGCGACCGAGGCCGCCTGCAGGCGCTCCTGGAGGTACCGGACGATGTCTTTCGTGGAGGTCCCGGGCAGGAAGATTGCGTCGATCCCCGCACCCTTCAACCCCGAGACGTCCTGCTCCGGGATGATCCCTCCCGCGAAGACCAGGATGTCTTCCGCCCCCTGTTCCCGGAGCAGGCGCGTGATCTCGGGCAGCAGCGCGTTGTGCGCGCCGGAGAGGATCGACAGCCCCACCGCGTCCACGTCCTCCTGGACCGCGGCGGCGGCGATCTGCTCCGGCGTCTGGCGCAGCCCTGTGTAGATCACCTCGTATCCGGCGTCGCGCAACGCGCGCGCCACCACCTTGGCACCCCGGTCATGGCCGTCCAACCCCGGCTTGGCGATCAGGATGCGAACCTGTCTCTCGCTCATGGCGCGGGATTGTAACACCTCACCCCTCGGCCCCCCTCTCCCATCACCCTCCCCCCAACCGGGAGAGGGGGGAGGGGCGCGGGAGAGGGGACTGGGGTGAGGATTTCCTACGGCCAGGTTTCGAAGCTGACGAGGCGGATCCCCTCGTCGAGCTGCTCTTTCCAGCGGGTGGCGAAAGCCGAGGCTTCCAGGGCCGGCTCGATCTCGTGCGCCGAGCCGCCGCGGATGACCCCGTCGTAGAGACGCTTGCCCCCCACGGTATAGGTCGCGATTTTCGTCACCGCGGAGCTGCTCGTCCCCTTGGCCTTGGACGTGAACGCGTCCCAGTCGAGCTCGGTCCACAGGCCGTAGCTGCCATGCCCGGGCCGGAAGACGGCGGTGTAGAGCACACGGTCCCCGGCCTTGTAAGCCTCCATGTCGACCAGCCGCATCCCCTTGCCGGAGAGCTCCATCACCTTGCCGAGGATCTCTTCGCGGCTCTGGCCGATCCATACGGGGTTCTGCTCCGCTCCCTCATGGAAGACGCCGGCGAACCGGTAGTCCTTGACGCTCTTGCCATAGATCTCCAGGTCGGCCAGGACCATCCCCTGCTCGGACTGCTTCTTGTACTCGGCGATGAAGGCATCCCAATCCAGACCGGTCACGATCTGCTGCTTTTCCTTCATGGTCCGGAAGATGCCGGCCCACAGGAGCTGGCCGCCGTCGTCCCAGGTCTGGAGGTAGACCAGCTTCGGACCGGCCGCGGCGAACTGGTCCACCCGGGCCTTGAACGCATCCCAGGGCAGCCCCATCACGACCGCATGGCCCTCCGGTTTCTCTCCGTAGACCCCAAGGTACTGGCGGGCCTCCTTAGAAGCGGCCTTCTTGGACGAAGCTCGGGACGCGACGGGAGCCGCCGCCACTTCGAGGCTGTCGATCGTGAACGAGACGCGGACCGCTCCCTGGGCGTCGTTCCCCAGATCGAGCGAGTAGTCGCCGCCGCCGGGGATGGCCAGGCTCGCGGTGGCGACCTCCTCCCAGGAGGCGCCGAACCAGCCGTCGTCCTCGGCCAACGTGCACGCGACGTTCACCGGGAACGACACCGACTCGAAGGTCTTTGCGATCTCGACCTTGCCCGCGACTCCCACCTCGGCGCTCGGGAGCAGCTCGGTGTCCGCCGCGTTGCCGACCTTGCAGGTCAGCCGCCACTCGCAGGTGCCAAAGAAGTCCTCACAGCGGTCGACGGACATTTCAGCGGCGACGATCCGCCCGGACGTCTTCGCCTCCGCGGTCCCACCCAGGAGCAGCCCACCCAGCACAGCGGCAGTTAACAGAGCGATGTGTCGGTGCGATGGGCGCACCACAGCCAGAACCGGTTCGCAACTCATAGGTTGTCCTCCTTGTCCGGCAATTATGCACCTTTCCGTGAAAAAAGGCGCACTCCGAGCAGGATGGACGCGGCTCTATCGTTCGAGGAAGTAGTAGTTCAGGTCGGTCGACGGCGGCGGGTAGCCCATCTGGCGCAGCAGGGAGGTCACCTGGCCGCGGTGATAGGTCGAGTGGTTCACCAGATGGAGGACCGGCTGCCAGAGGGGGCGCGTGTAGGTGTCGCCCCGGGTGGTGGTCCAGGTGATCGGCGTGGCGAGCTGCTCGTCGCCGAGGGCGGCGAGGAAGGCCTCGATCCCCGAGGCGGTCTCTTCCCATGCGGTGATCCAGGAGAGGAGGTCCGGGAAGTCCGCCGGCCCGGGGACGCGGCTCAGCCCCTGCCCCGAGAAGCGCGACAGCCACATGCGCTGCGAGCCGAGGATGTGCGCCATGGTGCCGAGCATCGAGCCGAAGCTGACCCCGGCGTCGCGGGTCAGGTCCTCGAGCCGGACCCCGCGCACCGCCTTGAGCATCTGGCGGTCGGCCCAGAGCATGTACAGGAGCATCTCCCGTGCGGCTGCCGCGGACACGGACATGGCGCGCTCTCTTTCCGGTCCCGGCTAGAAGACCGCCGGCTCCTCATAGGTGTTGAACACCTCGCGCAGGGCGTCGCTGATCTCCCCGACCGTGCAGTAGGCTTTCACGCAGTCGAGGATCAGCGGCATGGTGTTCTCGGTGCCGGCGGCCCCCTTCTTCAGGGCGTCGAGGGTACGCTCGACCACGCCCGGGTCGCGGCGCGCCTTGACGTCGTTGAGGAACGCGATCTGGCGCTCGGCCAAGTCGTCGGAGATGTACAGGATGTCGATCGGCGGCTCGTCGTCCACCTGGAAGGCGTTGACGCCGACGATCAGCTTCTCCTTCTCCTCGAAGGCGCGCTGGTAGGCGAAGGCGGCGTCCATGATCTCGCGCTGCGGGAAGCCGGCCTCGATCGCCTCGACCATGCCGCCGTAGTCGTCGATGCGGCGGAAGTAGTCGAAGGCGCCCTCGACCATCCGCTGCGTCATCTCCTCCACGAACCAGCTCCCGCCCAGCGGATCGACCGTGTTGATGACCCCCGACTCGTGGGCGAGGATCTGCTGCGTGCGCAGAGCCGTGCGGGCGTTCCCCTCGGTCGGCAGCGCCAGGGTCTCGTCGAGCGCGTTGGTGTGCAGCGACTGAGTGCCGCCGAGCACGGCGGCCAGGGCCTGGATGGTCGTCCGCACCACGTTGTTGACCGGCTGCTGGGCAGTCAGCGAGCAGCCGGCCGTCTGGGTGTGGAAGCGCAGCATCCAGGAGCGCGGGTTCTTGGCGCCGTAGCGCTCGCGCATCACCGTGGCCCAGATCCGCCGCGCGGCGCGGAACTTCGCGACCTCCTCGAAGAAATCGTTGTGGCTGTTGAAGAAGAAGGAGAGCCGCGGCGCGAACTCGTCTACGTCGAGCCCGGCGTCGACGCCGTACTGCACGTACTCCATGCCGTCGCGCAGGGTGAAGGCCAGCTCCTGGAGCGCGGTCGATCCCGCCTCGCGGATGTGGTAGCCGGAGATCGAGATCGTGTTCCAGCGCGGCACGTGCTGCGCCGCGAAGGCGAACTGGTCGGTGATCAGCCGCATGGAGGGGCGCGGCGGATAGATGTACTCCTTCTGCGCGATGTACTCCTTGAGGATGTCGTTCTGCAGCGTCCCCGAGACCTGCCTCTTGATGTCCACCCCCTGCTTCTCGGCGACCGCCAGGTACATGGCGAAGAGGATCGGCGCCGTCGAGTTGATGGTCATGGAGGTGGTGACCTCGCCGAGCGGGATGCCGTCGAAGAGAACCTCCATGTCGGCCAGGGTGTCGACCGTCACACCGCACTTCCCCACCTCGCCGGTGGACATCTTGTGGTCCGAGTCGTAGCCGTACAGGGTCGGCAGGTGGAAGGCGACCGACAGGCCGGTCTGCCCCTGGGAGAGCAGGTATTTGAAACGCTGGTTGGTGTCAGCCGCCGTGCCGAAGCCGGCGAACTGGCGCATGGTCCAGAGCTTGCCCCGGTAGCCGGTGGGATGGATGCCGCGGGTGTACGGGTACTCGCCGGGGATCCCGATGTCACGGACCGGATCGACGCGGCTCGCCTGCTCGGGAGTGACCAGGTGGGGGACCTCCATGCCGGAGACCGTCGTGAAGTCCCGCTTCCAGAACGGAGTCTGCGCCTCGGACTTGGCCCTGGCCGCCTCCCAGCGCTGGCGCGCCTCGGCCATGGTCTCGAGCGCGTCCTCCTGGTAGACAGGCTCGGCCGGAGCCTCCACCTTGCCGGCGGGCTCGGTCAGAACGATCGGTTCCTGGTCCTTGACAGCCATACGACTCCTTTCAGGGGTCCCCTCGCGGCCTCCCACGGAGCGACAAGTATAGCCGACCGGCAGTCCCCCTCTCTCAGCCCTCCCCGCCTGTCCCGCCCGCGCGCTCTGCCTCACCCTTCTAGGTAGAGGCGAGGCGTGTCCTGCGGGCGAGCCTGGGCTCCCCTGACTTCCTGACTTCATAGGAGATCAAAGATGCGGAAACTGAACCTGCTGTCCTCTTTCTCCAAGCTCCGTCTGGCTCTGCTCGGCCTCGCGACCGTGATGGCGGTCCTGGCCTTTTTGTCCCAGGCCCAGCCGGTCTCCGCGCAGACGTGCAACGGGTACCCGTACTGCACCGGTTGGAAATACACCGGCACTTGCTGCTACTCGGGCGCCAGTGTCTATGGCCGGCAGTACAAAGAGTGCACCAACGGGTACGGCAGCTTCTGCAAGATCTATCGCTGCTACGGTCCCTGCGCGGTGTAGACCCTCACGGAACAGCACGGCTCTCAAGGAGATCGAAAATGCGAAAGCTTACCCTGCTTACCTCGTTGTCCAAGGTCCGTCTGACTCTGCTCGGCCTCGCGGCCGTGATGGTGGTCCTGGCCTTTTTGTCCCAGGCCCAACCGATCTCCGCGCAGACGTGCAACGGGTACCAGTACTGCACCAGTTGGAAACACAGCGGCAGTTGCTGCTATTCGTCCAGCGGCTACACGAGCCGGCAGTACAAGGAGTGCACCGACGGCCTCGGCCACTTCTGCAGGATCTATCGCTGTTACGGACCCTGCCCTCTCTAGGGCTCGTCTCTCTTCCAGGCTCGCCTGAAGGCGCCCCTCGCCCGGGGGCGCCTCTTCTCTCCCCGAAGAGCTTGTCCGCTGGACTCGGGCTTGCGGAACGAATAAAGTCCGCCGGACGCCGGTTACCACCGGGTAAGCCGCGGGAGGTCTGCGGCTCCTACGATCCCGATCCCAAGGAACCCGATCCCATGATGCAGCGCAGACTCCTCCCCTTCTCCCTCGCCATCCTCCTTCTGACCAGCCTCGCCGGTTGCAACCGCGGCGAGGAAGGCGAGACCACCGACCAGGCCGGGCAGACCCCGGCGGCCGAAGGCGAAGCCTCGGGCACGTCCGCCGCTCCGGGCCAGACTCCCGGCGCTCCGCAGGCTCAGGCCAAGCCGGTCGATCCTGCCGCGATCCCTGAGGTGGTGGCGCGGGTCAACGGCCAGGAAATCAAGAAGGAGGAGCTCATGGAGCGGGCCCAGGACATGCGGACGCAGCTCGCCCAGATGCAGGGTGTCCAGGCGCCGCTCAACGAGGCGTTCTACCGCCAGGTCCTCGACGGCATGATCTCCAACGCCCTCCTCATGCAGGAGGCCAAAGCCGAGGGCATCACCGTCCCGGAGGCGCAGATCGACCAGCAGCTCAATCTTCTGAAGAGCCGCTTCCCGAGCCCGGAGGCGTTCCAGAAGGAGATGGCCAATCGGAAGGTGACCGAGAAGGAGCTGCGGGACGAGATGCGCCGCGTCGGTACCGTGCAGAAGCTCGTCCAGACCAAGGTCCTGGCCGGCATCAACGTGACCGACCAGGCCGCCAAGGCCTTCTACGACCAGAACCAGGACAAGATGAAGCAGGCGGAGAAGCGCCACCTGCGCCACATCCTCATCAAGACCGCCCCGACCGCCACGCCGGCCGACAAGCAGAAGGCGCGCGAGAAGGCCGAGGGTTTCCTGAAGCGGATCCAGGGCGGCGAGGATTTCGCCAAGCTGGCGAGCGAGAATTCCGACGATCCCGGCTCGAAGACGCGGGGCGGCGACCTGTCCTGGGTCACCCCCGGGCAGACCGTGCCTCCCTTCGAGAAAGCGGCCTTCGCGCTGAAGCAGCCGGACGACGTCAGCCCGGTGGTCGAGACCGAGTACGGGTACCACATCATCCAGCTCCTGGAGACGCAGGAGCCCTCGGTCGTCCCCTTCGAGATGGCCAAGGGCCAGATCATGCAGTTCCTCCAGCAGCAGGAGACCCAGCAGAGGCTCCGGGCCCACGTCGAGGGGCTGAAGAGCAAGGCGAAGGTCGAGACGTACCTCTGAGCTGGGGTTGAAACCCCAGGCTGGTCTGTATCGCCCTTACGGGCGACTCCTCCTCCCCACCACCTCTCGCCTTCCTGAAGGCGGAACAATCCAGCCTGGGGTTTCCAACCCCAGGCTGACGGGCACGACGCCTCGTCTACATTTCGCCAGTCATCTCTCCACCCGCCACCCCCCGCGCCACCTTGTCAACCACGTCCAGCGCCGGGATCTCGTCCCCTCCGGCCGCGCCCAGCTCCTGAAAGCGGCGGGCGGCGGGGAGGACGCGGCCTTCGAGCGAGCCGACGGCCCGGTTGTAGGCGTCGACGCTCTGGCTGAGGCTGCGGCCCAGGAGGGAGAGGTGCTCCGCGAAGGTGCGGAGGCGGTCGTGGAGGGTCCTCCCCAGATCGCTGATGGCGCGGGCGTTCTCCGCGATCTGCTCCTGACGCCAGCCGTAGGCCACGGCGCGCAGCAGGGCGATCAGGGTCGTCGGCGTCGCCAGGATGACCCTCTGATCCACACCGATTTCGATGAGAGCGGGATCCTGCTCCAAGGCGGCGCTGAAGAAGGTCTCGCCGGGGAGGAAGAGGACCACGAACTCCGGCGCCGGCTCGAACTGGCTCCAGTAGCTCTTCTGCGACAGCTTCTGGAGATGGACGCGGATCTGGCGCGCGTGCTCGCGCAGCTTCGCCCGGCGCGCCTCTTCGTCCGGGGATTCGAGGGAGTCCAGATAGGCGTCGAGCGGCGCCTTGGCGTCGATGACCACGTTTTTGGAGTTGGGCAGGCGCACCACGAGGTCGGGACGCAGGCGGCCATCCTCGGTCGCCACGGTCGCCTGCGTGGCGAAGTCGCAGTAAGCGACCATGCCGGCCATCTCGACAACCCGCTGGAGCTGAATCTCCCCCCAGCGTCCGCGCACCCCCGGAGCGCGCAGGGCCCCGACCAGCTTCACGGTCTCCCGCTCCAGATTGGACTGCGCCGCGGCCAGGCTCTTGAGCTGCTCGGTCAGGCCGCCGTAAGCCGTGGCCCGCGCGGTCTCGAGCTCCTGGATCTTCTGGTCAACTTTGTCGAGCGACTCGCGGATCGGTTTGACCATATCCCCGATCGCCTGCTGCCGCAGCTCCAGATCGCCGCGCGCGCTCTCCTGGAACTTCTCCAGCGTGGCCTTGGCCAGATGGAGGAAGGACGCGTTGTTGCTCTGGAGAGCCTCGGAGGACAGCGCCTTGAAGGCGTCGGAGAGCTGGGCCCGGGCTTCCGTGAGGACCCGCAGGCGCTCCCGGAAGAGGAGCCACGCCGCGCCGGCCCCGAGGACGAACCCGAAGCCGACCAGGAGCAGGGAGGAGATGCTGATTTCCACGTCCCTACAGAATAGCGGAAACGCGGCGAAATGGAGCTGGTCCTCAGGAAGGTGCCGCGCGAGGGATGAGGCCCGGAGCTATGCCGGGCCTGTTGCCCACATGCGCAGGATGGCTACGGGCAGATGTTGCAGAGGCAGGAAGAGGCGCAGGTGGGAGTGTCGATGCGGCAGTTGAACTCGAAGACGCCGCACTCGCAGCCCCGGACGCACTGCAGGTATTCCCGGACGCAGCAGGTCGGCGACTGCGCGGATGCCTCCTCCGCGGCAGGGGGAGCCCCGATCCACATCAGAACGAGCAGGAGAGCCGGAACCAACACCTTTCTCATGGGTACACCTCCTTTGGTGAGAGCGGCGCGCGGCCGGCCGCTTCAGACACCCGCGGAGGTCATCCGCAGGCGTTGCAGGTACAGGTGGCCTTGCACCCGGGGAAGTCGAGGGTGCAGTTGAAGCTCTCGACTCCGCATGCGCCGCACTCCCGGGCGCACGCGGCGAACTTCTGCGCACAACAGGTTCCGGCCTGAGCCTCTATCGCGCCTGCAAGGGCCGCGGGGACCGCGGCCTCCGGCGAAGTGGGCAGAGCCGCGCCCTCGCACGTCGCCGCTTCCATCATGGAGAGAGGAGCCGCCGCCATGTCCTCGGCGATGCCGGACGCGGCGCCGGTCAGCAGGGACAGGAGTCCGAGGCTGAAGGCTATTGCTGGTTTCTTCATGGCAATCCTCCTTTCGTCAACCGATGACTTCAAAACTCCAAAGCGACATCAACCCGGCCGCACGTCAAGCATTAGTCCTGCAAAGTGCGTGCAGACGAGGGAGGGCGTGCGGGGTGGTTTCGGAAAGCTCGGCGCGAGGAGGGAAGATCCCGGCCGCAGCGGACACCGCGGCCGGGACGGGACAGGCTCAGTTGATCGGCAGCCTCAGCTCCGGACGCAGCGGCAGCGATGCCGGGCGTAGGAGACGCCGTATAGCCTTCGGGGCAGACCGAACAGAAGACCGCAGCGGTCAGACGCCGCTTCGGATCAGGCCGGGACGCAGCGGCAGCAGTTGTGGGGGGTCGGGGACAAGACCTGGCCTTCGGGGCAGGCCATGCAGCGCACGAGGGAGCAGTCGATGTGGTTGGCGTTGGCGGCCGGGACGGTGGCCTGCACCGCACAGAAGGTACCCACGGCCACGAGTCCGGCAAGAATCAGTCTCTTCATGACATCCTCACTTCAAGGGAAAGGAAAGCCTGCATTGACTTCCTAAAGCCCGGCGAGTTTACGCATCCGGGCTCCGAGAAGCAACCGCTTGCTCCCGGCCGGTCCCCTCGCCATGGTCTATTTCTGCAGCAGGCTGCGCGCGATCACCAGGCGCTGCATCTCGCTGGTGCCTTCGTAGATCGTGGTGACGCGCACATCGCGGTAGAGGCGGGCGATCTCGTAGTCCTCGTGGAAGCCGTTGCCGCCGTGGATCTGCAGGCTCTCCTGGCAGGCGCGGTTGGCGGCTTCGGAGGCGTAGACCTTGGCCTGGGCGGCGAGGCGGCCGGCCTGCGAGGTGTGCTCGAGGCTGGCCGCGCTCCAGGTCAGAATGCGCGCCGCGGCCAGCTCGGTGGCGATCTGGGCGATCTTGAACTGGATCGCCTGGTGCTGGGCGATGGGGACGCCGAACTGCACGCGGTCCTTGGCATACTCCACAGCCAGCTCCAGCGCCCGCTGGTGGATGCCCACGGACTGCGCCGCGATCCCCAGCCGCGAGTGGCCGAGGGTGGCGAAGGCGATCCTCAGACCCTGGCCCTCCTCTCCCAGCAGGTTCTCGACGGGGACGCGGCAGTCGTTGAAGAAGATGGCCGCGGTCTGCGACGCCTTGAGGCCCAGCTTCTCCTCGGGCGGTCCGACCGAAAAGCCGGGAGCGTCCGACGGCACCACGAGGGCCGAGATCCCCCGCTTGCCCGCCTCGGGGTTGGTCCGCGCCACGACCACGTACCACTTGGCGTAGCCGGCGTTGGTGATCCAGGCCTTCTCGCCGTTGAGCACCCAGAAACCGCCGTCGCGCCGCGCCGTGGTGCGCAGGCTGGCGGCGTCGCTCCCGGCGCCCGGCTCGGTCAGGCCGAAGGCGCCGAGCGCCTCGCCCGAGGCCAGGGACGGCAGGACCCGGCGCTTCAGATCCTCGCTGCCGAACTTCAGGACTGGCCAGCCGCAGACCGAGTTGGTGACGCTCATGGTCACCGCCGTGGCCGGGCAGACGCGGGCGATCTCCTCCATGGCGAGGCAGTAGGTCAGGGCGTCGAGCCCGGGACCGCCGTACTCCTCGGGGATCATCATGCCGAGCAGGCCCATCTCCCCCATCTCCCGGAAGACGTCCACCGGAAAACGGTGCTCGCGGTCGCGCTCCGCGGTGCCGGGGCGGATGCGCTCCTCGGCAAAGCGCCGCACCTCCTGGCGCAGCAGCTCCTGGTCCTCGGACAAGGAGAAATCGACCCCTTCGGCGACTGCAGGCTCGGCGATCACGACCATGGCTCAGGCCTTGTTGAGGACCCAGTCGGCGATCACCATCTTCTGGATCTCGCTGGTCCCTTCATAGATCTCGGTGATGCGGGCGTCGCGGAAGTAGCGCTCGACGTTGTACTCCTTGGTATAGCCGTAGCCGCCGTGGATCTGCAGCGCCTTGTTGGTGACCCGCTGCGCCATCTCGGAGGCGAAGAGCTTGGCCTGCGCCGCCTCCAGGGAGTAGCGCCGCTGATTCTCCTTGGCCCAGGCCGCCTTCCAGGTGAGGAGGCGTCCGGCGTCGATCTCCGTCGCCATGTCGGCCAGATAGAACTGGATCGCCTGGAAGTCGGCGAGCTTCTGGTTGAACTGCTCGCGCTGCTGCGAATAGGCGAGCGCCTCCTCGAAAGCGCCCTGGGCGATGCCCACAGCCTGGGCGGCGATGCCGATGCGCCCGCCGTCGAGGGTGGCCATGGCGACCTTGAAGCCGTCCCCCTCCTCGCCGAGGCGGTAGCGGGCCGGGATGCGCAGGTCATCGAACGACAGCTCGGTCGTGCCCGAGGCGTTGACGCCCAGCTTGAACTCGTGCGTGCCGTGATGGTAGCCCGGAGCGTCGGCCGGCACGATGAAGCAGGTGATCCCCTTGTGCTTCTTCTCCAGGTCGACGCTGGCGAAGACCAGGGCGATGTCGGCGTCCGTGCCGTTGGTGATGAACACCTTGTTGCCGTTGAGCACGTAGTCGTCGCCGTCGCGGCGCGCCGTGGCGCGCAGCCCCGAGGGGTCGCTCCCCGCGCCCGGCTCGGTCAGGGCGAAGCAGCCGAGCTTCTGGCCGGCGGCGAGCGGGGTGAGGAACTCCTGCTTCTGCTCCTCCGTGCCGAACTTCAGCAGCGGATCGCAGACCAGCGAGTTGTTGACGGAAAGAATGACACCCGAGGTCGCGCAGACCCGGCTGATCTCTTCGATGATGAGGCAGTAGGAAATCGTGTCCATGCCGGCGCCGCCGTACTCCTCGGGGACGGCGACCCCGGCGAGGCCCAGCTCGCCGGCCTGGTCGAAGAACGCGCGCGGGAACTCGCCCGACTCGTCGATCTCCTTCGCCCGCGGCTTGGCCACCTCCTCGGCGAACCGGCGGACGGTGTCACGCAAAAGCTTCTGCTCGTCGCTGAGCTCGATTTTCATAGTGGGCCGGATCGTAGCAACCGGCCTCCGGGGGGTCAAGGAAGGGGAAAAAGGGGCGGGACGGTGGAGCGCCCCGCCCTTATAGGTACTTCTGGGACCTTGTTTTTCTAGCTCGGCGACCGGCGGGGATCCTCCCCGTAGGTCGACTCGTATTCCATGTTGCCGTCCTTCTTGTGAACCTTGATCTGGCCGAGCTCCGCGCTCTGAGCCAGCTTCCGGGCCTCCTCGACGGCCTCTTCCTTGGTGTCGTGCTCGCTCCGGTAGGAAGCGTTCTCCTGCGACACCACCCACCGGTCGCCCGACGCGTCGGGGACCACGTGATAGACGACTCTCCCGGTTTTTTCGCTCACAGGCATCGCAACTACCTCCTGCCCCAATCAAGTAGCAATCGGCGTGCCATTTCACCTACAATCACGCCGCCATGAAGAGCGACGAGCCCCTCTCCTATACCGAGACAGAGATCCGCAGCTTCCTGCCCACAGGCTGGACCCTGGCCGAGGACGATCCGGGGGCCTGGGACGCGAAGAAAAAGGTCTGGCGCACGACGGTCCTCGACAACGTCGAGTTCGACTGGCCGGTCGTGATCAAGGCCGGCGAGGCGAGCTCGCTGGGGCGGACCGAAGCCCTCCGCCAGGCCATGGACCGCGTTTACCGCGAGCGCCTGGGCTAGAGCGACGTCCGGATCGTCCACAGATCCGGAAACAGTGGCTTGAAGAGAGTCGACGCGAGGTACTCCGCGCCCGCGGAGCCGCCGGTCCCCATCTTGGTCCCGATCGTGCGCTGCACCATCTTGATGTGGCGGTAGCGCCACTCCTGGAGCCCTTCGTCGAGGTCGACCATCCGCTCGCAGACCTCCCGGTTCGCGGGATCGTTGTGGTAGATCCGCACCAGGATCTCCCGGACCCGTTCGTCCTCGGCCGCCGGCAGCGCGGGATCGCGCGCCAGGGCCTCCTCCGGGATGGGATACCCGTTCAGCCGGAGGAAGTGCAGGAACGAGGCGTAGAGGCTCGGCCGCTTCATCTCCTCCTCCAGCCGTGCGCGCTCCACGCTCCCCTCGGGCATCCACTTCAGCACCTCGGGCCGGCGGTGGCCGAGGACGTACTCCAGCACGCGGAACTGCGCCGACTGAAAGCCGCTGGCGGTGTCGAGCCGGTGGCGGAAGGAAGAGAAAGAGACCGGCGTCATCGTCTCCAGGACGTCGACCTGGGCGACCAGGGTCTTGAAGATGGTCAGGATGCGCTTGAACGTGGAGAGAGCCCGCGGCGCCTCATTCGCGTCCAGGCACCGCCGCAACAGCTCGGCCTCGTGGAGCACCTGCTTGAACCAGAGCTCATAGACCTGGTGGATGACGATGAACAGCATCTCGTCGTGCTCCGTCCCCTCGGAAGCCGGGGACTGGAGATTGAGAAGCTCTTCGAGACGCAAATAACCGCTGTACGTACGAACCATAGATCTTTCCTTCGCTCCCTCACGTAGCGGCGCGGCATGCCGCGCCATCCACACGGTAGATGAGGAAGGAGGGCGGGGTCAATGCGTCCGGGTGCCGCCATAAACAAACGGCCGGCGAGACGCGTATACTAAGCCATAGAGAAGTAAGCATAAGAGAGAGCGAGGTTCTCGGAAGCTTTGCCCGCAACGCCCTTGCGTGGTGCCAACCCAGGCGCGGAAAACTCGCGCCTTCTGAAAGGAGTAGAACAATGAGAAAGCTCAGCCCCATCCTCTTCGTTCTGGCGCTGGCCCTGATGGCAGTGCCGGCACTGGCACAGCCTTCGGTCACAGTCAACGGTCCGTCGAGCGTCACGATCGTCGACACCTGCGAGAACGTGAGCTGGACCTGCTCGGCCAGCGGCGGCACGACTCCTTATGTCTGGTATCTGTGGAGGCGGAACGGATCGTTGGTGTCCCAAGGCGCGAGCGCCACCGGCTACACAAGAGCGTACTGCAACCCCGAGGGCAATCCTCCTCCGCCGCCCTTCACCGATACGATTTCGTGCACCGTCACCGACTCGAACGGCCGCGAGGGCACGGGCTCGAAGAACACGACCATCACCTTCCAGTAAGGGAGGGACGGCCCCGGCGTTGACAGGAAAAGCGCCGGGGCCAGCCCCTTCTCTTGGCATGCTGGAAGGGGTATACTTATAGACAGGGTTCGATTCCATTGAGACCGGGAGGTGGTATGCCTGTCTATGACGCCACGATACGGCGTGAGGCCGCGGCTTTCGCGCGGCGCTACTTCGCGAGAACGATCACCCTCGACACCTTCCTGCAGTACTGCGCGGGTTCCGACGACCCGCTGATCCATGCCCTGCGCGATGCCCTCGTCCACGAGCCCCGCAGGGGCGGGCTGCTGGGTCTGCGGGATGCTTGGTGGCGGTCCCGGTATTGGTTGTCGGTCGAACAGCTCCTGGCCGAGCTCGACAAGGGCTCGGACGGACAGGCGCCGGCGGAACGCGTCTATCCTCGGATCTCCCTGGGGAGCCTGGTGTTCGGAGCCGCCTTCTTGTTGTGGGCCGGCCTCTTCGCCGCCAAGGGCCTGGAGAGGCTTCTGGTCGATATCGATCGGGGCGGGGCGCTCTCCTTCTGGGACGCCCTGTGGCGGTCTGTGGTCGTCGGCACCCTGGCTCTGGTGACCGCGGCCGGCCTCGAAGGCTGGATCTACCGGCTGCACCTGTACCGGACGCGCAAGATCGAGATCGGCGACAGAGACTCCATCTAGCCGAGAATGCCTCGACCTTTCCTGACCGCTGAGTGGCGGCACCTGGCGATGCTCAACTACGAGGTCGCCCCGGAGATCGTCCGTCCGTTGGCGCCTCCGGGCACCGAGATCGACCTGTGGGAGGGGCGGACGTTCGTCAGCGTCGTGGGCTTCCGCTTCCTCCGGACGCGCGTGCTCGGCTTCTCCATCCCCTTCCACCGCGATTTCGACGAGGTCAACCTCCGCTTCTACATTCGGAGAAAGGCGCCGGAGGGCTGGCGGCGGGCTGTGGCGTTCGTCAAGGAGATCGTCCCCCGGCAAGCCATCGCCACGGTGGCCCGGGTCCTCTACAACGAGCCCTACGTCGCTCTTCCCATGCGCCACCGGGTGGAGATGGCGGGCGCGGAGGACGGCCAGCCGGGCGAGGTCTCGTACGAATGGCGATTCCAGAGTCGCTGGAACGGGCTGGCGGTCCGCACCACCGGAGTCCCGGTTCCCGCCGCGCCGGGGTCGGAAGAGGAGTTCATCACCGAGCACTACTGGGGTTACACCCCGCAGCGGGACGGCGGGTGCAAGGAGTACCAGGTCGAGCACCCGCGCTGGTCCGTCTGGCAGGTCAGCGAAAGCCGTCTCGATTGCGACGTCCCCGCCCTCTACGGCTCCCGTTTCGCCGGCTGCCTCGCCGGCAGGCCCAGCTCGGCCTTCGTCGCGGACGGGTCGGAGGTGATAGTGCATCAGGGAAGCCGAGTCTCCTCAGCCGACGCGCACCACGATCTTCCCTCTCGCGTGCCCTGATTCGCTGGCCTCGTGCGCCTGGCGGATCTCCTCCAGCGGATAAACCTCCTGCAGGACCGGCCGGATCTTCCCCTGGTCGATCCAGCGGGCCAGGAGGGCGAGATCGTCACCTTTCCGCTTGCCCACGACCAGGCGGGCTCTCCGGGTGGGGCCGAAGAGGCTGGAGACGTAGGCGGTGGCTCCCTGGATGAAGACGAGAGGGCCGGGGAGGGTGGTGACGAAGACCCCTCCTTCGCCGAGGATGAAGTCGCAATCGCGCAAGGATGTATTGCCAACGGTGTCCAGGACGACGTCGAACGTGTCCTCGTCCTGGGTGAAGTCTTCCTGCTCGTAGTCGATCGTCCGCTCCGCTCCCAGCTCTCGGACGAATTCCTGGTTGCGTCCGCTCGACACTCCGACCACCCGCGCTCCCAAGACCTTCGCGATCTGGACGGCGAAATGGCCGACGCCTCCGGAGGCGCCGTTCACCAGGAGCCGCTCCCCTTCCGCCAGCTCTCCCTTGTCGCGCAGGGCCTGGAGGGCGGTGAGGCCGGCCAGCGGGACCGCGGCCGCTTCCTCGAAAGAGAGCCTCTCCGGCTTGCGCGCCGCCGCGCCCTGCCCCACCACCGCGTATTCGGCATAGGCGCCGCCGTGCGAGGAGTCGAGGTAGGCGTAGACCGGATCGCCCGGCTGGAAGCGGTCGACCTCCGGCCCGATCTCCTCCACCTCGCCGGCCACGTCATAGCCGAGGATGAGAGGGAACCGCGCGCCTCTGGAATAGAACAGACCTCCGCGGCGGGTCTTCCAGTCGATCGGATTGACGCTCGCCGCATGCACCCGCACCAGGATCTGGCCGGAGCCGGGAGACGGGCGCTCCACCTCCCGGATCTCGAACCGGTCGCTGCCTCCATGGCCGTTGATCACCGCCGCTCTCATGGTCCCCTCCTTCCACGCGCTCCCTATATACAGGAGGACGGGCGCCGGTGACATCTGTCATCCGCGAAAGATGACCTCCGTGACTGGGCGGACGCCGGGCCTCCAGGGAGAATCATGGCCATGAACACTCAACGAATCCTCCCGCTGTTCTTTGCGCTCTGTCTGTGCAGCATCGCCGGCTCGGCTTGCGCGGCCGACGCTCCGGAGAGCTTCGCCATCACCAACGCCCGGATCTTCGACGGCACGCGGATGATCCCCAAGGGGACCATAGTCGTCCGCGGAGACAAGATCGAGGCCGTGGGTCCGAATGCGGCGATCCCCGAAGGCGCCAAGGTCATCGATGCTGGCGGGGCCACTCTGCTGCCCGGACTGATCGACGCCCATGCGCACGCCTTCGGCGACGCGACGACCCGCGCGCTCGTCTTCGGCGTCACCACCGAGCTCGACATGTTCATGGCGCCGGAGATGGCCCGGAGCCTGCGCGCGGAGCAGACGCGGCCGGGAGGCGCCCCTGGCCGCGCCGACCTGTTCAGCGCGGGCAACCTGGCCACCGCGCCCGGCGGGCACGGCACCCAGTTCGGGATGCCCGTCCCGACTCTCACCAAGCCCGAGGAGGCGCAGACCTGGGTGGACGCCCGGATCGCCGAAGGGTCCGACTACATCAAGATCGTCTCCGAGGACGGCGCCGCCTACGGCCGGCCGATGCCGGGGCTCGACCGGACGACGATCGCGGCCTTGATCGACGCCGCGCACCGCCGCGGCAAGCTCGCCGTGGTCCACATCAGCACGGCCGAGCGCGCCCGGCAGGCGATCGAGGACGGCGCGGACGGCCTGGTCCACCTGTTCACCGACAAGGCGCCCGATCCCGGCTTCGCCCGCCTCGCCGCCAAGAAGAAGGCCTTCGTCGTGCCGACGCTGACGGTCCTGGAGAGCACGAATGGCACGCCGAGCGGCAAGTCGCTCGCCGAGGACTCCCGCCTCAAGCCCTACCTCGACAAGGATGAAGTCGCGAACCTGCAACGGGCTTTCCCGGCGCGCACCGAGGGCGGGATGCAGGTGGCCTTCAACACCGTGCGCCAGCTCAAGGCGGCCGGCGTGCTGATCCTCGCGGGCAGCGATGCCCCCAATCCTGGGACTGCCCACGGCGCAAGCATCCACCGCGAGCTCGAGCTGCTGGTCCAGGCGGGTCTCACCCCGACCGAGGCTCTGACGGCCGCTACCTCGGCGCCCGCCCAGGCCTTCCGGCTGACGGACCGCGGCCGGATCGCGCCCGGCTTGCGGGCGGACCTCGTGCTGGTCGCGGGCGATCCGTCCGCGGACATCCTGGCGACCCGGCGCATCGTGAGCGTCTGGAAGGGCGGCAAGGCGCTGGAGCGGCCCTTCGGTCCTCCCCAGGACGCGCCTCAGGAGACCTCGGCGAAGCTCCAGGCTGACGGCCTGGTGAGCGATTTCGAGGACGGCTCCGTCTCTGCCCGCTTCGGCTTCGGATGGTCGGACTCCACGGACGCCCTGCGCGGCGGCGCCTCGGTCGTCCGCAAAGAGGTGGTCCCGGGAGGCGCGCAGAGCGGGCGCTCGCTGGAGATCTCCGGGGAGGTCCGCCCGGGGTTCGCTTTCCCCTGGTCCGGCGCGATCTTCTTTCCCGGCGACCGTCCCATGGCGCCCGCGAACCTCTCGTCCTTCAAGGCGCTGGAATTCTGGGCCAAGGGAGACGGCCGGACCTACCAGCTCATGCTCTTCGCGTCGAGCCTGGGCATGATGCCTGCGATGAAGACCTTCGTCGCCGGCCCGGAATGGCAGCTCCACACCTTGCCGCTCGCCGACTTCCCCGGGGTTGACCCCAGCGGCGTCACCGGCATCTTCTTCGGGGCCGGCGCCGATCCGGGAACATTCAAATTCCGGATTGACAACGTGCGTCTGGTTTCTCAGACCAATCCGTAACAAAGGTCGCAGGCGAGGACGGGCGGGAAGGCTCCATGGTAGCCTTCGCAATCATGCCGAAGCGCCTCCTCCTCGTCAGCACCTCGACCACGTACGGGGCTGAGTATCTCGACCACTGCGCCGAGGAGATCCAGGACCTGCTCGGGACGGCGGTCCGGCGGGTCCTGTTCGTGCCTTGGGCGCTGCACGATCTGGAGGAGTATGAGGAGAAGGCGCGGGGGCGGTACGAGAGGATGGGATACGAGATCGCCTCGGTGCACAGGAGCGACGACCCCGCCGCGGCGGTGCGGTCGGCCGAGGCGGTCTTCATCGGCGGGGGGAACACCTTCCGGCTGCTGGAGCGGCTCTACCGGCACGGCCTGCTGGAGCCGATCCGCGAACGGGTCGCGGCCGGCATGCCCTACGTCGGGAGCAGCGCGGGCTCGAACGTCGCCTGTAGGACGATCAAGACGACCAACGACATGCCGATCGTCGAACCGCCGAGCTTCGAGGCCCTGGGCCTGATCCCCTTCAACATCAACCCGCACTACCTCGACCCCGACCCCGATTCCAGACACATGGGCGAGACCCGCGAGGAGCGCATCCTCCAGTTCCACGAGGAGAACGACAACACCGTCGTGGGGCTGCGGGAGGGCGCCATGCTGCGGATCGAGGGCTCCCGGGTTATCCTCAAGGGATCCACAGGAGCGCGCGTCTTCGTCCGCGGGCAGGAGCCTCGCGAGCACCGCCCGGGTGACCGCCTCGACTTCCTGCTCGATGGCGCGGATCCTCTGACCTGATAGGATAGGGAGAAAGGGCCCCTGGCGGTACCAAGGAGACAGGATGGCGAATCAAGATGCAATGGCCCGCAGACAGCGGGAGCGAGCCCGCAAGCAGCAGGCTCAGGAGAAGTTGGCCAAGAAGCTGGAACGCCGGGAGCAGAAGAAGACCGGCGCCACCGGCTCCTCCCAGGACCCCATGAACGATCCCACGATCGATTGGGGCGACGCGGTGCGGGAGAGCCCGATTCCGTCCGAAGAGGAGTCGGAAGAAGAGACGGCCTGACACCCCGGAGGCCCGAAAAGATCCTGCAACCGGGCTGTAGAGCGGCTGGTACAATCCGCCGCTTATGCAGCCCGGACGCGACCGCCAGCTCGTCACCGCCGCCGTCACGCTGGGGATGTTCCTGGCCGCGATGGAGGCGACCGCCGTGGCCGCCGCCGTCCCTACCGCCGTGGGCGAGATGGGTGGCGTCGCGCGCTATAGCTGGGTCTTCTCCGCCTACCTCCTGACCTCCACGACCACGGTGCCCCTGTTCGGCAAGCTGGCCGACCTCTATGGACGGCGCGTCATCTACCACATCGCCGTGGCGATCTTCCTGATCGGGTCGGCTCTGTCGGGGATGGCCGGCTCGCTGGAGCAGCTCGTCCTCTTCCGCGCCATCCAGGGGCTGGGAGCGGGAGGCGTCACGCCGATCGGCATCACGGTCACCGGCGACATCTACAGCCTGGAGGAGAGGGCGCGGATGCAGGGGCTCTTCGCGGGCGTCTGGGCGTTCGCCAGCCTGGCCGGGCCGCTGCTGGGGGGCTGGATCACCGACGCCCTGTCGTGGCGCTGGGTCTTCTACATCAACATCCCCTTCGGCATCGTCTCGTCGTGGATGCTGCAACGCTATCTCAAAGAAGAGGCGCCGCGCCGGAAGCACCGCCTGGACGTGCTCGGCACGGTGAGCCTCACGGCCGCGGTGACCCTCCTGCTGATCGGCCTCATCGAGGGTCCCGGCGCCTGGGGCTGGGAAGACCCGCGGACTCTCGCCATGTTCGCGGGCTCGGCGGTCTCCCTGGCCGTCTTCTTCTGGCAGGAGCGCCGCGCGCCGGAGCCGATGCTGCCGCTCGACCTGTTCCGCAACCGGCTGATCGCGGTGGCGAGCGCCGGCAACGTCCTGCTCGGCATGATCCTCTTTTCCATCACCGCGTATGTTCCGGTCTTCGCACAGGGGGTCCTGGGCGGGACGGCGGTCGACGCCGGAACGGTCCTGACTCCGATCCTGATCGCCTGGCCCCTTTCGAGCACGCTGACCGGCCATTACCTGATGCGGGTGGGATACCGCAGGTTCGCGATCGGCGGGGCCTTTCTGCTGATCCTCGGCGGAGTGATCCTGGCGCTGACCGACGGCTCGACGACCCGCACGATGATCATGGTCTCCATGGGGATCACCGGCTTCGGCATGGGCTTCACCTCGATGCCCTACCTGCTCGGCCCGCAGAACGCGGTGGCTTGGCGGCAGCGGGGAGTGGCGACCAGCACGGTCCAGTTCTTCCGCGCGATCGGCGGCGCGGTGGCGGTGGCCGCGCTGGGAGCGCTCTTCTCCGCCCGGCTGCACGCGGCCGCCCCGGACATCAACCCGAACATCGCGCTCGACCCCGCCCTGCGGGAGAAGGCCAGCCCCGCGACCCTGGCGGACCTGAGCTCCGCCCTCCTCCACGGCCTGCAGGGGGTCTACGTCGTCCTGGCGGTCCTCTCCGCCGCGACCCTGATCGTCGCCTGGCTCTTCCCCGGAGGCGATCCCGCCTCGCACATCCATCCGGAGAGGGACGCCAATGCCCAGGAAGCCTGAGATCGTTCGCTGCCGGTGGGCCGGGACCGACCCTCTGTACATCGCCTATCACGACGAGGAGTGGGGGATTCCGGTCCACGACGAGCGGAAGCTGTTCGAGATGCTGATTCTCGAAGGGGCGCAGGCGGGACTGTCGTGGATCACCATCCTGCGGCGGCGAGAGGGGTACCGGCTCGCCTTCGACAACTTCGACGTCGAGAAGATCGCCGTTTATGGGCCGAAGAAGGTCGAGGCTCTTCTCCAGGACACCGGAATCATCCGCAACCGCGCCAAGGTGGATGCCGCCATCGCGAATGCCCGGGCCTGCCTGGAGCTGCGGGAGGGGGGCGGGAGCCTCGACGGTCTGCTCTGGAGCTTCGTGGATGGCAGGCCGATCCAGAACCGCTGGAAGTCCCTGTCCGAGGTGCCGGCGGAGACCGCCGAGTCCAAGGCCATGAGCAAGGAGCTGCGGCGGCGCGGCTTCGGCTTCGTCGGCCCGACCATCTGCTACGCCTTCATGCAGGCGGTCGGCATGGTCAACGACCACACGACCGACTGCTTCCGCCACCGCGAGCTGGCGCGGCGCTAGAACGCTAAACTGAGAGGGATGACGAATCTGTACCGGGACGTCCCGGCGGAGCAGGTCGAGACCCTGCGCAGCTTCCGGGCGGAGCATCCGTACCGCCGGACGACCCTCCGCGGGATACCGTGGGAGCACATCGTCGCGGGTGAGGGTGAGCGGGCGCTCCTGCTGCTGCCGGGCGCCCTCGGCACGGGAGAGTCCAACTGGCAGAGCGTCCTGCATTTCTCACCGCGGTACCGGGTCGTCTCCCCCACCTATGCTCCGGTGTCCACCATGGTCGAGCTGACCGACGGCATCGCGGAAATCCTGGAGCGGGAGGGGATCGGCAAGGCGACGGTGATCGGCGGCTCGTACGGCGGACTGGTGGCGCAGGTTTTCGTCCGCCGCCATCCCGGCCGGACCGAGGACCTGGTCCTGTCGCACACCGTCCCGCCCGACCGCGAGCGCGGCCGCAAGGTCGCCTCCGCGCTGCGCTGGCTCGGCATCCTGCCGATGGGGCTGCTGCGCTTCCTGATCCGCAAGCGCCTGGAGGGGCTTCTGCCGCGGGACCACCCCGACGCGGCGCTGGTCCGAGCCTACTTCCGGGAGTCCATTGCCCGCGATCTCGACAAAGAAGGGACGATGGCCAGCTACCGGCGCGTGGCGGACTTCGACACCCTCTCCATTTTTACGCCGGGCGACCTCGACGGCTGGCCGGGCCGCGTGCTGCTCCTGATGACCGACAACGACCCCGCGACCCCTGAGCCGGTGCGGGAGGTGTTCAAGACCCTCTACCCGCACGCCGAGGTCCGCCTGTTCAAAGGAACCGGGCACGCCACGGCGATCCTGCAGCGGGAGGCCTACCTGGGAGCGATCGAGGAGTTTCTCAGCACTCGATCACGTTGATCGCGAGGCCGCCGCGGGAGGTCTCCTTGTACTTGGTCTTCATGTCCGCGCCGGTCTCGCGCATGGTCTTGATGACCCGGTCGAGAGAGACCTTGTGGGAGCCGTCGCCGCGCAGGGCGATGCGCGAGGCGTTGATGGCCTTGACCGAGCCCATGGCGTTGCGCTCGATGCAGGGGATCTGGACCAGGCCGGCCACGGGATCGCAGGTCAGGCCGAGGTTGTGCTCCATGCCGATCTCGGCCGCGTTCTCCACCTGCGCGTCGGTCCCGCCCAGGGCCGCGACCAGGCCGCCGGCCGCCATGGAGCAGGCCACCCCGACCTCGCCCTGGCAGCCGACCTCGGCGCCCGAGATGGAAGCGTTCTCTTTGTAGAGGATGCCGATCGCCGCCGCGGTCAGCAGGAAGCGGATCACCCCCTCCTCGTCCGCGGCCGGGGTGAACTTCCGGTAGTAGTGGAGCACCGCGGGGACGATCCCGGCCGCGCCGTTCGTCGGAGCGGTCACCACCCGGCCGCCGGCCGCGTTCTCCTCGTTGACCGCCAGGGCGAACAGATTGACCCAGTCGAGCACGGTCAGCGGGTCCTTGAGCCCCTCCTCCGGACGGGAGGTCAGCTCGCCGTAGAGCTGGGGGGCACGCCGCGGCACCTTGAGCACGCCGGGCAGGACCCCGGTCTGGCGGCAGCCGCGCTCCACGCACTTCTGCATGGCGTCCCAGATCCGCAGCAGCCCGTCGCGGATCTCGGCCTCGCTCCGCCAGACCTTCTCGTTCTCCAGCATCAGCCACCAGATCGGCTGGCCGGTCTCTTCGCAGAGGCGCAGGAGGTCCCCGGCGCTGTGGAACGGATAGGGCAGCTCGGTGCGGTCTTCGACCAGGAGGTCCTCGCCCGTGGCCCCCTCGTTGATCACGAACCCGCCGCCCACGGAGTAGTAGATCCGCTCCTCGACCGGCTCCCCGGCCGCGTTGAAGGCGGTGAAGCGCATGCCGTTGGAGTGGACGGGCAGCAGATCCTTACGGTTGAAAATCAGGTCCCGCTTCTCCTCGAAAGGGATTTCATGCCGGCCGAGCAGAGCGATGCGCCCGGTGCGCCGGATCTCCGCCACCCGCGCCGGCATCCATTCGGGATCGACCCCTTCGGGAGCCTGGCCCTCCAGCCCGATCATCACCGCCCGGTCGGTCCCGTGCCCCTTCCCGGTCATGGCGAGCGAGCCGTAGAGCTCGGCGCGCACCCGGGCGGCCTGTGCCAGCAGGCCCTCCTCCCCCAGCCGGGAGGCGAAGCGGCGGGCGGCCCTCATCGGCCCCACAGTGTGAGAGCTCGAAGGTCCGACGCCGATGGTAAAGAGATCGAAGACGCTGATGGCCATCCAATATGCCTCCGGGGGTGGATTGTATGACGCCCGAGACCGGGGTCGCCGGTTTCCGGAACCGGCGCCTCTCCGCTCCCATTCCCGAAACCACCCTCCCGGAACATCCTCTCCCCCACCTCTGTTTTCATCTCCGGGGCAGGCGGGGAGCCCGCTGATATACTGCCCTTCCCACGACCCAACCGCCGGTCGCGGCGATTCCTTTCCAGGGAGGAACGATTCCTCACATGTCCAGCCCGGAGCCGCAGCACCCGAATCAAGCCAACTACCACCGCGTGATCATCCTGGGCTCAGGTCCGGCCGGATTGACGGCCGCGCTGTACGCCGCCCGCGCCGATCTCGCGCCGCTCGTCCTCGAAGGCCTCCAGCCGGGAGGACAGCTCACGATCACCACCGAAGTCGAGAACTTTCCCGGGTTTCCCGAGGGGATCCTCGGACCCGAGCTGATGGACCGCATGCGCGAGCAGGCCAAGCGCTTCGGAGCCAAGGTCAAGTTCGAGGCCGCCGTCGAGGTCGACTTCGACCACCGGCCGTTCACCGTCCGCACCGACGAGGACACCTACCGCTCCGACGCCCTGGTCATCGCCACCGGCGCCACCGCCAAGCTCGGAAACATCCCGGGTGAGCAGGAGCTGATGGGCTACGGCGTCTCCGCCTGCGCCACCTGCGACGGCTTCTTCTTCCGCGGCAAGGAGATCGTGGTCATCGGCGGCGGCGACTCGGCCATGGAAGAGGCCCTCTACCTGACCAAGTTCGCCTCCAAGGTCACCGTGATCCACCGCCGCCACGAGCTGCGCGCCTCCCGGATCATGCAGGACCGCGCCTTCGCCAATCCCAAGATCGCCTGGATCTGGGACACGGTGGTCACCGAGATCGTGGGCACCCGCGAAGGGGGCGTTACCGCGGTCAAGCTGCACAACAAGAGAAATCTCACCGATTACGAATACCCGACTCAGGGGGTCTTCTACGCCATCGGCCACAAACCGAACACCGATCTGTTCAAGGGCAAGGTCGAGATGAACGACGTCGGGTACATCCGGGTCCACGAACCCTCGACCAAGACGAACCTTCCGGGGGTCTTCGCCTGCGGCGACGCCATGGACCCCATCTACCGGCAGGCGATCACCGCCGCCGGCACCGGCTGCCGCGCCGCGATCGACGCCGAGCGGTGGCTTCAGGAGCTTCAAGACTGATGTCCAAGTCCCAGTCCATCAAGACTCTCGGCGCGCTCAGGGCCAGCGGCTACCGGCCGCGCTCGGTCAAGCTCGAGATCCGCGACAACCTGCGCACCCGCCTCAAGAGCGGCGCGCCGCTCTTCCCGGGCATCCTGGGCTACGACCGGACGGTGATCCCGTCGGTGGTCAACGCCCTGCTCGCCGGGCACGACTTCATCCTGCTCGGCCTGCGCGGCCAGGCGAAGACGCGCATCCTGCGCGCGCTCACCACCCTGCTCGACCCGGAGATCCCGGTGCTGGCGGGCTCGGAGCTGAACGACGATCCGCTGGCGCCGATCTCCACCTTCGGCGAGCGCCTGGTCGCCGAGGCGGGCGACGACGCCCCGGTCGAATGGCTGACGCCCGAGCAGCGCTACAACGAGAAGCTCGCCACGCCGGATGTCTCCATCGCCGACCTGCTGGGCGACATCGACCCGATCAAGGCGGCGACGCGCAAGCTCACCTTCGCCGACCCCGAGGTCATCCACTTCGGCATCATCCCGCGCACCAACCGCGGGATCTTCGCCATCAACGAGCTGCCCGACCTCGCGCCGCGCATCCAGGTGGGTCTGTTCAACATCCTGGAAGAGCGCGACCTCCAGATCCGCGGCTTCCCCGTGCGCATCCCGCTCGACATCCTGATGGTCTTCTCGGCCAACCCGGAGGACTATACGAACCGCGGCAGCATCATCACGCCGCTCAAGGACCGCATCTCGTCGCAGATCCTCACCCACTACCCGCCGGACGCCAACATCGCGGCCGACATCACCCGCCAGGAGGCGTGGACGGAGCGCGACACCTCCCGCGTGGTGGTCCCCGAGGACATCCGCCTGCTGATCGAAGAGGTCAGCTTCGCGGCGCGCGAGAGCGACCTGGTCGACCAGTCCTCGGGCGTCAGCGCCCGCGTGGCGATCAGCGCCATGGAGCTGCTGGTCTCGAACCTGGAGCGCCGCGCCCTGGCCACGGGGGACGACCCGGTCCACCCGCGCCTCTGCGACCTCCAGATGCTGCTGCCGGCGATCACCGGCAAGGTCGAGATGGTCTACGAAGGCGAGCAGCAGGGCGCCGAAGTCGTGGCCCGGCGGCTGCTCGGGCAGGCGATCAAGAAGGTCTTCGACGGCCGCTTCCCCGAGATCGGCAAGGAGGTGGGCAGCGGCGGCGAGGACGACCGGGGGCCGTACGCGCGCGTCGTCCGCTGGTTCGCCGAGGGGAACATGGTGACGGTCTCGGACGAGCAGTCGTTCGCCGACTATGAGACCGAGCTGTTCCGCGTCCCCAGTCTCAAGGATCTGGCCGCCCGCCACGGCAAGACCCGCGAAGAGCGGGCCTTCGCCGCCGAAATGGTCCTCGAAGGGCTCCACCAGCACCTGAAGCTCGCCCGCAACGACATGGACAGCCAGGTCAGCTACAAGGAGATGGTCAAGTTCCAGCTCCTCAAGCCGCACCGCGGGGCCGCCGGACGAAGCGGGCGCGACCGGGGGGATGTCAATTAGGTGCGTCATCAGTACCTCTATCTCGACCCCGAGCTGATCCAGGCGATCCTCGCCGGGCTCGACCTGCTCCGCCTGTTCAACCAGCTCGTGCTGGCGAGCGGCGGCGACGTCGAAGAGGCGATGAACTGGATGCGCTACCTCCAGCAGGAGGGGCACATCCCCGAGGAGATCGACCTGGAAGCTTTCTTCGCCGCCCTGGAGGAGCAGCAGCTCGTCGAACGCGATGGCGGAGGAGGTCTCCAACTGACCGCTGGAGGCGAGCGGCGCATCCGCCGCAGCGCCTTCGAAGAGATCTTCCAGGGGCTCGACCGCTCAGGCCCCGGCTACCACCCGATCCAGGCCGCCGGCGAGGGGATCGAGCGCCAGCCCGAGACCCGGCCCTACAAATTCGGCGACGACATCCACCTGCTCGACTCCGCGCGCTCCCTCCAGAACGCCATGCGGCGTACAAAAGGCGAGTTCGACCTCACCGAGGACGACCTGGAGGTCTTCGAGACCGAGCACCTGACCTCCTGCGCCACAGTCGTGGCGATCGACATCAGCCACTCCATGATCCTCTACGGCGAGGACCGCATCACGCCCGCCAAGACCGTGGCCCTCGCCCTGACCGAGCTGATCACCACCAAGTACCCCAAGGACCACCTCAGCGTGATCCTCTTCGGCGACCGCGCCGAGCCGGTGCCGCTGACCGAGATCCCATACATCCAGGCCGGCCCCTTCCACACCAATACCCGCGAGGGCCTGCAGCTCGCGCGGAGCCTGCTCTCCCGGCAGAAGCAGCCGAACAAGCAGATCTTCCTGATCACCGACGGCAAGCCCTCGGCGATCACCGAAGGGGGCCGCATCTACAAAAACCCCTTCGGCCTCGACATGCGGATCGTGAACCTCACGCTGGAGGAGGCGGACATCTGCCGCCGCCAGAAAGTAGTCATCACCACCTTCATGCTGGCGACCGATCCCATGCTCACTCAGTTCGTCGAGAAGCTCACCCAGATCAACCGCGGCCGCGCCTACTTCGCGAGCCCCTACAACCTGGGCGAGTTCATCCTGGCGGACTACATAAGGAACCGGCGGCGGAGGATACGGTAGGAGCGCCGCTTAGCGGGCAGGGAACAGATCCTCGACGACAAGCTCGAAGCCCGGCAGAGCTTTTGAGATCACCCTGTCCCCCACACCACCCTGGGCCCACTCGATGTACTTCCTGCTCGCCCGATCCAGCCCATAGATCACCATCGTGCGGAGCTGAGGATCGATGGCCCAGTACTCCGGAATTCCGGCCTCCTGGTAGGCGGCGAGCTTGGCGCCCAGGTCGATGTGACGGGTCTTCGGCGAAAGGACCTCGATCACCAGATCGGGAATTCCCTCGAAGCTCTTGTCTCCGGGCTGCGGCTGGTTTCCGGACCGGAAGAAGACGATATCGGGCTCCACCGGCGAGGCAATGCCGGGGAGAAGGATGTCAAACGGCGCCGGCAGGACGACTCCAAGCCTCCTCCGGACGACAAAGGTGCCCACGTTGAGGAAAGCCTGCCCGACGACGTACTGGTGATCGTAGGTCGGCGCCGCGGTCACGTACAGGACCCCTCGGATAACCTCGTAACGCCGGCCGTCATCGGGTAGGCGCAGATAGTCCTCGTAGGTCCAGTGCCCCTGGGCAGGCCAATCCTGTTCGCCATCTCGGTTGCGCGGAGTCAGGGGATAGGCTGGTTCGGACATCGGACCTCCTGGATGTCAGAATTGAGAGTAACGGCGTTGCCTTGAGCCGTCAACCTCCCCTGTCGTGCCAAAGCGTAACGGAGGTTCTCGACCGTTGCAACTCCCCGAAGAGGAGAGAACCGGTCACCCCGGCACCCGGAACCGCACCCACTCCCCGGGCATCGGCATCGTCCACCCCGAGCTCGAAGCGCCGCAGACGGCGCCTTCCGGGCCTGCCGTTTCCACGCCATTGTGGCGCAGGGCGCTCCTGGTCCGGTGGAGGAAACGGTTGGCGAACCAGTCGGTCAGGAACAGGACGAAATGGACCGGCTTGCGGGTGGAGCGGAAGAAGCTCTCGTAATGAGTGACGAGCACGTGGCGGGGCTTCAGGCGACCGAGGATCGATCCTGGATGCTTCCTCACGAACTGGAAGGAGGCCATGCAGAGGACCGCGAGGTCGTAACAGCGCTCGTCCTCTGTCTCGAACTGGGGGAAGCCCTTGTTTCTGGGATTGGCCGTGTCCTGGTGGTAGATCCGGAAGAGAGGTTTCCGGAGATCGGCGGACATGAGGTCGATCACGAAGGCGAAGGTCTTTCCCGTTCTGAGCGAGAGGAGTCTCCGCCGGGTCCAGTCCTCAGTCCAGTCTTCATCGATCTTTCCCCCGGCGAGCCGGATGCCCCAGAAGTGGGGCGCGTGCTCGGATTCGACCGGACGGAAACGGATCGGGAGCTTGTTGGCGTCCTCGTCGAAAAGCCAGATCCAGTCGGTCTGGTCTTCGAGTGTATGGAGCCGTCCTGCCAGATGCCGGATGGGAGCGAGAGCGTGAGCGCCGGTGCGGTTGACGTAGACCCTGGCGCCGGGGGCGTAGGCTTCGGTGATGAGCGGGATGTCCGCCAGATGATCGTAGTGGGAGTGCCCCACGGCGATCGCCCGCACGTGGTACAGGTCCATCCCGTCGAGGCCGCGCCGGACCGCATCCGGATCGAGGATCAGCCGGCCGCGCGGCACCCGGAAGAGCCCAGGGTTGGAGAAGAACGGTCCCGTCAGCAGAGCGTTCCCCTGCCATTCGACGTAAAGCCCGCCGGTCCCGAGGTACCGGAGGGTGACTTCATCCGTGGGCGGCGGCAGCTCAGGCCGCAGCCCCGGACGGCAGGGCGGCTTCGCGAAATCGAACGGCTGGCCGTTCTGGTTGGGAGCGAATTCCGGGCGTATCACATGGCCGCCGCAGCCGGACAGCCAGACCGGCACGAGGGTCAGGAGCACGAAAAGGGTGGACCGGCGACGATCGTTCCACATGATTGGACTTCCTGGGAGATGACCATTTTCTCACAGACTCAGGCGGAATCCAGGCCGCCGCCGTTACACCAGGAGGATCGAATGACTGAATTTGCGAGCCCGGCTTGTAATACATTGGTATTACAGGAGAGGTACGGCGGATGGCGACAAGGATGGTACGGCTGGACGACGAGACAGAACAGATCCTGGAGCAGCTCGTGAAAGGGACGGGCCGCTCGATCTCCGCTGTTCTCAAAGAAGGCCTGCTGACTCTGCACGATCGTCTGTCCCAGAAGCCGGCGCGAACGGCGTACGAGATCTACAAGGAGCTCGATCTCGGGCCCGGCGGCTACGCTCTCGCTCCTTCCGACGAGACCCGGCGTGGCGTGCAGGAGGCGTTGCGCAGGAAGCTCGGCTGAGATCCTGGTCGATACAGGACCGTTCGTCGCCCTGTTCGATCCTCGCGAACGAATCGGACCTTCACCATCGACCGTAGAGACTTCTCCGCATATCGAATTCGCCGGGGTCGACGCCACGAGAGCGTCGATATCGTCGGCTGATTTTCATCGAAGCGGCTGCCCAACCAGGAGTAGGCTAGGATTCGCACGAGGAGGACCGTCGGCATGAAGATCCTGTCCGCGCTGCTCGTGCTCGCGCTCTCCCTGGGCTGCGCCCGGAATCCCCCGACTCCTGCGACTGCCGGCTCTTCCGAGGCTTCGACCGCCTCCGCGGCCGACGACGACATCCGGGAGGCCGTGTTCCGCTACCAGTTCGAGCACAACGCCTCGGGGCTCCAGAAGAGCGCGGAGAGGTACTGTCTCTCCGTGGAGGGCGACCGGATGCCTTCCGCGGACTTCCTCCGCCGGTTCGCGGGCCACACGCCGCCGGTGACGAGCGCGGACCAGTGCGACCGCACGACGGGCCGGGACCTGTTTTTCCTGGTCAAGGACATCCAGCGGCAGGGCGAAAACGAGGTCTGGGTGCGCGGCGGCTACTGGGAGGGGAACCTCAGCTCCTCGGGCGAGCTCTATATTGTCGGACGGGAGAATGGAAAATGGGTGGTGAAGGAGAGCCGCATGGAGATGATCTCGTAGAGCCGCAGTCTGGCGTTAGAATCACGGCGACCATGAAAGCCCGATCGAGAGGACTCGCTCCCCTGCTCTTCGCGGCCCTCCTTGCGGCCTGCGGAGGGTCGGACAACACAACAGGTCCGGCTATCCCCGAGAGCCTCGACACCTGCACGGTGTTCACTCCCGAGCAGGCCCGGACGATGTCGGGATCGCCGGTGGCGATCCTGAGCAGCACGATGGAGGACGCGTCGGAGACGCGGAACCGGCTCCAGTGCACCTACAACGCGGGCACGATGGAGGCTCCGCGCCTGCTGAGCCTGGAGTACCGCCCGGCCCCCAGCGCCCGGGTGGCCGGGAGCCGCATGAAGTCCGGCCGTTCGTACCTGCGGACGCTCTCCAAGAGCGAGGTCCGGGACGTACCCGGCCTGGGCGACGAGGCGATGTGGGCCGGCGGCGACGTCCAGCAGCTCCACGCGCGCAAAGGGGCCGTCCAGATCGTGGTCACCATGCAGACGGGCGGGGATGCGCTCGCGAAAGCTAGGCAGGTGGCCGCTCAGGCGATCGACCGGCTGTCCCCACCCTCCTAAACCCCCTCTCCCATCGCCCCGGGTCTCCGGAAGTCCACCCGGGGTCTCCGGAAGCTCACCCGAAGCCTCCGGAAGTCCACCCGGACCCTCCGGAAATCCACCCGAGACCTCCGGAAGCTCACCCGAGGCCTTCGGAAGTCCGCCTTGAGCGCTCAGCCCGCCACTTTCAGCACCACCACCGTCCGGTCATCCGAAGGCTCGGCCATGCCGGCGTGGCGCTGGATGGCCTGGAGGAGGCCCTGAGCGATCTCGGCGGCGGGGGCGTTGGCGAGCCTCGCGAGGATCTGCCGGACCTGCTCTCCTCCGAACGCCTCGTCATCGGCGTTGCGGCACTCCTCCACACCGTCCGAGCAGATCACGACCGCGTCCCCGGGCGCGAGGACGAGCAAGGCCTCTTCGTAGGTGGTCCCGGTCATGAGCCCGAGCGGCACGCCTTTGATCTGGACCTCCCGAACCTCTCCTCCGGAGAGATGGTACGGGTACGGCAGCCCCGAGCTGGCCATGGACAGCGTGCGGGAGGCGCCGTCGTAGACGGCGAAGACCATGGCGAGGAAGCGGCGGTCGATCTTGAGGTGCCGCAGCCGGCAGCTCATGTCGGTGAGGATCTGCGAGGGACTGTAGGTGCCGTGCGCCGCGTGCTCGCGCAGCATGCCGATCGCGAAGGAGCCATAGAGGGCCGCCGCCGTGGCCTTGCCCGCCACGTCCCCCACCGCGATCCCCAGCCGTCCTTCGCCGTAGCTCAGGAAGTCGTAGAAGTCGCCGCCGAGGTGCCGCGCCGGCTCGTACGCGAAGCCGACCTGCAGGCCTGGGATCCACGGCGAGGCCTTGGGCATGAGGTTGGCCTGGATCTGCCGCGCGGTCTCCAGGTCGTCCCGGATCCTCTTCTCGTCTTCCAGGAGCCTCTCGTAGAGGCGGGCGTTCTCCAGGGCGATGGCCAGCGAGGCGGCGAGGGTCGACAGGAGCTGCTCGTGCTGCGCCGTGAAAGCGTCGTACTCCTTGCTCTCCAGGTCGAGCACGCCGATCAGCCGGTCCTTGAAGATCATGGGGACGACCAGCTCGGAGCTCGCCTCCAGCCCCGACATGCACTTCAGATAGCGCGGATCGAGGTGGACGTTCGGCACGCGGACGGACTGCCGCAGCGCCGCGGCCGTCCCGCACACGCCCTGCCCCAGCCCGATGGGCGAGATCCCGCCGAACTCCAGGCCCTGACGGTCAAAGGCCACCCAGGGGTCCAGGAGCTGGCGGTCCTCGCACCAGATCAGGACGCTGAAGAGGTCGTAGTCGATGAGCCGCTTGAGCAGCTCGGCCACTTTTTCCAGCAGACGCCGGCGGTCCAGGATCGAGCTCACCTCGCGGCTCACCTCGTGCAGCAGCGACAGGGTCCGCGCCTGCTCGCGCAGGTTCTGGTAGAGCTGGACGTTCTCGATGGCGTTGGCGAGGAAGCCGGCGAGGGAGGTCAGGAACGCTCTCTGCTCCTCGCTGAAAGCGTGAGGGCTCTGGCTTCCCACATCCAGGACCCCGATGGTGCGTCCCTTGGCCAGCAGGGGGATCGCCAGCTCGGAGCGCACTTCGTCCGTGGCCCGGAGGTACCGGCGGTCCTCGCAGACGTCGGGAGACCAGATCACCTCCCGCGTCCGCGCCGCCGTGCCCACGATCCCCTGGCCCATGCCGAACCGCCAGTGCTCCGCGACCTCGACGGGGTAGCCCACGGCCAGCTCGAAGCGCAGCTCACGCCCCAGGTCGTCCAGCAGCAGGACGCTCAGGTTGTCGTACGGGACCTGGGACCGCAGCAGCTCGGCCACGCGGGCGAGGCCCGCACGGAGGTCCGGAGCGGAGCCCAGCTCCTGGATCACCGTCAGGAGGCTCGCGACCGTTTCCGGGTTCGCGATCGCCGGAGGATTGTGGAGCTTTTCCATGGGATCAACAGGGCCACTTTACCAGGAAACGGGTAAGATAGCGCCCGCCTGCTACGCCGGTCCCAACGCCATCCGTGGCCGAACCGTAGAAACAACGTTCGAGGTCCCTGAACCGCTATGCCCGATCCCGCTCTCGCCCACCGCGCGCTCCTTCTCCCAGCCCGCGCCGCGGTCGCCCTGCTCCTGGTGGTCCTCATGGCTGCCGTCCTGGCCGGGGTCCTGGCCTGCAACACGCCCGAGCCCGAGGCCGCCCCGGCGGTCGAGCCCCTGCCGTCCAAGAGCAACATCCTGCTCATCACGATCGACACCCTGCGCGCCGACCACCTGTCCAGCTACGGCTACGTCCGCCCCACTTCGCCGGTGATCGACCGGCTGGCGGCGGGAGGGGTACGTTTCGACCAGGCGCAGGTGCAATGGCCGAAGACGACGCCGTCATTCGCCTCGATCTTCACCGCCACCTATCCCAAGGACAACCAGATCGTGCGCACGGCCGGGCAGCCGGTCTCCTGCAAGTTCGAGATGCTGGCCGAGGCGCTCAAGCGCCAAGGGTACGCGACCTACGCGGTGGTGGCCAACGGGGCCGTGGGGAGCGAGTTCTACTTCGACCAGGGGTTCGACGAATACATCGAGACCTGGAAGCTGGAGCACGGCGCCGGCGGCGCGGACCCCAATCGCGCGGAGGCCGTCACCCAGCTCGCGGTCGGGCTGCTCGACAAACTGAAGCAGAGCGGCAAGCCCTACTTCCTCTGGGTTCACTACCTCGACCCGCACGCGCCGTACGAGCCGCCGGCCCAATTCCGCGACCGCTTCCAGAACGACGAGCGCTTCGATCCTTCGGTCAAGATCCCCCTCTCGGACCGCCCCAAGCAGCAGATGTTCGGCATCGGCAGCGAGCGGGTGCTGGACGGGCGGGACGACCTGGCCTTCTACCTGGCGCGCTATGACGCCGAGATCGCCTACAACGACGCCCAGATCGGCCACCTTCTCGACGAGATGCGCAAGCGCGGCATGCTGGAGCGCACCCTGACCGCGTTCACCTCCGACCACGGCGAGTCGCTCGGCGAGCACGGCTACTACTTCGACCACGGCCGCTTCAGCTTTCAGACCTGCCTGCGCGTGCCGTTCATCCTCCACTACCCGGGAGTGCTCGCGCCGCGGGTGGACAAGGACCCGGTCGAGCTGATCCACCTCGCCCCCACCCTCCTGGAAGCCGCCGGCGTCCAGCTCCCGGACGGCGCCTGGATGCAGGGGCGCAGCCTCACTCCCCGCCTGCGCGGCCAAGCTCCTCCCCCGCCGCCGGCCGAAGAGGGCGAGGGAGATCCCGCCGCAGCCACCGCCCGGCAGCCGGGCCTCGCCTTTTCCGAGGCGGGCTGGGAGACGCACAACAAGTGGCAGAAGGTGGTGCGCGACGGCCGCTTCAAGCTGATCTTCGCCCAGACCCGGCCGGAGCAGCGCTGGATCGGCGGCGAGGGGGTGAAGTTCACCCTCTACGATCTCGCCAGCGACCCCGGCGAGACCACCAACGTCATCGACAAGTTCCCCCAGGACGCCGAGCGGCTGACGCGAGAGCTGTGGAAGTGGGAGAGGGCGCCGAAATTCAACGTCGAGACGGATCAGGCGGGTGGCACCTGCGGCGACCAGCGGCAGATGGACGAGGAGACGCGGAAGCTGCTGGAGTCGCTGGGGTATCTGTAGCAGCGCAACGGCGCCGCGCCCGTCCGGGCGGACCGCCCGCGATTCAAGCTGAGCAGGACCCGCAGGAAAACGCTCCGCTCTGGGTTCCAGGCATCAGTTCTTGGTTTCCCAGAAAGGAGCTCATCCCATGAACCTGCTCTCGACCACAGCCTCGCCTCACCGTGCCCACAGACGAACGATCACCCGGTTCGTCGCGCTGCTGATCACCGTGATTCTCGGCCGCGGCGCCGTGGCGGCGCAACAGTTGGCCCCGGGACTCTGCCCGGCTGGCAGCCCGTTCAACATCCAGCCGACCTTTTCCACCTTCTTCCCCGGCATGCCGGGAATCCCGCTGCTCCGCCACACGATCAACACCGCGGTCTATACGGACGCCGAGTGCAATGACGGCTCGCCCGCCGTGATGTACATCCGCCCTGCCAACGCCGCCTACGCAGGCAACCCGATCGTCAATCCGAGCTCCAAGTGGGTGATTTTCCTCGACGGCGGCGCCTCCTGCCAGGATGCGGATTCCTGCCTGCTCGAGCGCTGGTGCAGCGGTGGCGGGCAGATCTTCGACCGCGCGGGCAAGATGAGCTCCCAGGGCGCCGCGCAAGCCATCATCTCACCAGGCGGGATCTTCGAGCTTGTTCCACCGTCCCCTCTGATCAACCATTTTGCCGACTACAACCACGTGCTGGTGCATTACTGCAGCTCGGACAACTGGATCGGCTCAGGCGAAAAGCTCGGCCTCTCGACGACGACCGGCACCTTCTTCGACATCGAGTTTCGCGGCGAAGCCATCGTGAACGCCGTTTTCGCCACATTGCAAGCCGGCGCCACCAGGCCCGATCTCGCCCCCGCGGGCAACTTCTACGCCACCCAGCTCCCCGACCTGCGCGACGCCTCCGAGATCATCCTGGCGGCGGAATCGGCCGGTGGCGGCGGCCTGCGGCACCACCTCGACCGGCTGCGCGAGAGCGTGATCCTGCCGGTGGCCACCAACCCCAATGTGGTGGTGCGCGGCCTGATCGACGCCGGCGCGCCGCCGGACATGGGCGGCGCCACCCTCACTTACGGCGCGCCGGGAGCCCCTGTCAACTACGCCGACTTCCTGCTCAACTTCCAGGAACCCGTGGTGCGCGGCTTCTGGGAGGCCGACGACAGCGCCCTCGATCAGTCCTGTCTCAATCCGGTTTGGGCGCCATGGCACATCCCGGCCGGCGGACATCCGCAGGTCTGCTACGACACCACGTACACGCTGCTCAACCACATCACCACGCCCGTCTTCCTGCGCCAGGACATCAACGACCCGCTGGGCAAGATGCGCTACGTGGCCTGGTCGCTCTTCCCCGCTCCGGACGACTTCTGGTCGGCGACATTCAACCAGTTGACGCTCTTTGGCAGCTACGCTCCGGCGGTGGGTGGACTCGAGCCGCCCCTGGCCTCGCCGGGAGTCCAGGGACCCAAATGCGGCCTGCACGTGGCGGTGCAGACCAACAACGGCTTCTTCCGGCACACGGTGGTGGCGCCGGGCCTGCTGAGCCTCTCGTTTCACGACCTGTTCGTGAACTGGCTGAACGGGCTCCCGCCGGGGCCTGACACGATCCAGATCCAGACAGACAACCTGGGACCCGGCTTCTATACGGCCTCGTTCTGCCCGTAGTCCCCGAAGCGGATCTCGTCCGACGGTCCACACCCTCACCTTCGGGGTGTGCGGCCGTCGGAGCGGGCCTCCGGCCTGGAGCCCTTCGAAACGAAGGTACACAACACGTCTCAAGACGAGAAAGGACCTGGGGGCCGGTCAGAGGCCGCGCAACCCCAATGTCTGAGCGTTGTCGTTTTGCCGTCTGTCGAGGGTTAGGAAAAAAAGGGCACCAACCTGTCTCTTCAGAAACAGAGCACAAGCGAGGTGCCAGAGGTCCGCACCTTTAGGTCCACAGACTCCCAAGATCTGATCGAGCTCAGGGGTCAGGCGACGTTTCGGAAAGACCCAACGGACCCAGGACAGGAGATTGGTCACCTGACTCCTGAGGCCTTCACGGGCCAGAGCGGCCCGGAATTCAGCTTCCAGAAGATTGGAGGAGAACAGCTCCTCACAGCGCGAAAGCCGAGCCATCAGCTCTCGGGAACCCGGCTCGCCGAGAGCGATGGAGATAAAACAGGAGCTGTCGATATAGGCGGTTTTCAACGGCGGGACTCCAGGAAGCGAGCCAGCGCACCAGGCCTCTTGGCAATCGGGAAGATCTCAGAAAGATCTCTCCGCGGTTCCGTAGGCGGACTGATGATGCCCTCATCCTCAAGATCCTGAAGCACCTGCTCCATAGACCTCACCGGCATGACCTCCGCGACTTCTTTTCCGTTGTCGGTGAGAATAACCCGCTCTCCCTCCCGGACCTTCTCCAGGATCTCTGGGAGCTTCGTCATGGCCTCTTCCATCGAGTAGGTCGCCATTTTTCGCCTCCATCGAGAGTTTACCACGAGATCCCGTCGCCGGATCACGATACCCGCACCGGCGCTCCCGGGAACGCCTCCTCCAGCTCCTCCACCGCCACCACCCGCCACTTCCCCGGCGCCAGCCCCCCCAGCTCCAAGCCTCCGAAGGAGACGCGCTTTAGGCGGGTGACCTCGTGGCCTGCCGCGGCCAGCATGCGGCGGATCTCGCGGTTCTTGCCTTCGGTCAGCTCGACGACGAGGTGGGTCTCGCGGCGGGAGCGCTTGCGCACGGCCACCGAACGGGCGGCCAGGCGCTCCCCTTCGTCCTCGATTCCCTCCTCCAGGCGGCGGGCGGTCTCGTCCTTCAGCTCTCCGCGGACGGTCGCCAGGTAGACCCTCGGCACGGCGTTCGCGGGGTCGGTGATCCAGTCGGCGAAGCGGGTGTCGTTAGTGAGGAGGAGAAGGCCGGAGGTAGCCGCATCGAGGCGGCCGACCGGGACGACGTGGCCGCCCACGTCCTCCAAATACGTATACACGGTGGGACGGCCTTCAGGATCCGACCGGGTGGTTACAGCGCCCCGGGGCTTGTGGAAGAGAATGGTGAGCGGCGTGGCACGGGTGGCCGGACGGCCGTCGATCTCGACCTGGATGCGCTCCGGGATCACGGGTGCGAGGGGATCGGTCAAGACCTGGCCGTCCACCCGGACCCGGCCTTCCCGGATCAGGGCGCGGGCTTCGGTGCGCGAGGCGAGGCCGAGCTTGGAGAGCGCCCTTTCCAGGGAGACCTGCCCGCGCGTCCGTCCATGTTCTTTGGTCATGGTCGATTCTGTAACGAAAGACGCGCTGGCGAGCCTGTCCTTCCAGGGTGAACTAAAATGGGAAAACTTTCCGGACAGAGGGCCAGCAGGAGGTGACGCGTTGAAAGTCCGTATCCCCATCATGATCGACGACCCCTACACCTCACGGAAGGGGTTCAAGCGCGACTACGAGATGGTCCCGGCGGAAGAGGACTTCTTCCTCGACGGACCGGTGACGCGCCGGGTCGCGGTGCTCGACTTCGACCCGCAGAGCGGCGCCCTGCAGCCCGGCGCCCGCTATGTCCCTCCCAAGAAGCCCAACGGTGAGGGCGGTTACGACTTCCAGGGGCCGAACGGCATTTACCAGTCTAGCTTCATTCAGGTCAGCACGTTTGCCACCGTCCTGGAGACGATGTACATGTTCGAGGAGCCGGACGCCTTGGGCCGCAGCCTCACCTGGGCCTTCGACGCTCCGCAGCTCCTCGTAGTGCCGCGGGCCGGCGAGTGGGACAACGCCTTCTACGAGCGCGAGTCGCGGAGCCTGCAGTTCTTCTACATCTCGCAGGCCGGCGGACAGCCGGTCTACACCAGCCTGTCGCGCGACATCATCGCGCACGAAACGGCCCACGCCATCCTCGACGGCATCTCCCCGACGCTCTACCACGCGGTCACCCCCCAGTCGCTGGCCCTGCACGAGGCGATCGCCGATCTGACCGCCCTGCTGATGTCGTTCCGCAGCCGCGAGCTGCGCTACGCGGTGCTGCGCGAGACGGAAGGCTCGCTCGATAACTCGACAGCCTTCAGCACGGTGGCGCCGCAATTCGGAAAGGCCCGGGACGGCATGGCCGAGTTCCTCCGCAACCTGAACAACCTGTACAACCTGCACCGCGGGAGCGAGCACCAGGTCAGCCGCTATCACCCCCACTCCCTGAGCCAGGTCCTGAGCGGCGCCCTGTATTCGGTGCTGGTCAAGATCTACAAGGCGGTCGGCGAGCAGAACCCCGACTGGCCGTCCGGCAAAGTTCTCTTCGTCGCTTCCGAGCGCTTCAAGCGGATGATCTTCCGCGCCTTGGACTACATGCCTCCCGGGGAGGTCTCCTTCCGCGATTACGGCCGCGCCATCCTGGCCGCCGACCAGGCGGCGCATCCCACGGACAAGCAGGAGCGCGAATGGATCTGCGACGAGTTCGTCCAGCGGGGCATCGTGCTGGACCGGAAGGCGCTCGAGGTCCAGACCAACTTCCCCTTCCCGGGGCTCTCCGAGGTCGACCTTGGAGTTCTCCAGGAGAGCGACTGGGCCGCCTACGAGCTCGTCAACCGGAACCGCGATTTCTTCGCCATCCCCAAGGAGGTCTCTTTCCACGTCCATCCTCGCCTGAAGACCGAGAAGTATTACTTCCGCAAGAAAGGGAGCCGCGAACCGGTCAAGATCCCCGAGCTGATCCTCAAGGTGTCCTGGAGCCACCCGGAGCCGAACCAGGTCAAGCAGGCTCTCGTGCGGGACCGCCAGATCACCGTCGGCACCACGGTCGCCATCGACTGGGAGACCCGCAACGTCCGCACCTGCCTCTCCTCCGATCTCGGCGACGAGCAGCGGCAGGACCGGGACGGGATGATCCAGCGGATGCTCGACGACGGGATCCTTCGCATCGGCGACGAGGCCCTGGGGCCGGACGGCAAGCCGCTCTGCGCCGCGATCCGCGCCGAGACGCTGGGCGGCACGATGCGGGTGCGGGGCGCCGCGCGCCTGCTGCACATCGCGGAGGAGGACTGACATGCCCGCATCGGAAACCCTCCGCGTGCGCGTCTACAACGTCCGGTTCGGCGACGCTATCTTGATCTCCGTCCCCGACAAGGTTCGCAGAGGCAAGATAGAGACCCGGCACATCCTGATCGACGTCGGCAATGTCCTCAGCGGGACGGGAGGGGGAGACGAGGTCTTCGGTCCGGTCATCGAGAACGTCCTGGAGGTCCTCGACGGCAAGCCGCTCGACCTCTACGTGATGACCCACGAGCACATGGACCACGTCCAGGGCCTGTTCTACGCCGCGACGAAGCTCGGGCTCGACCTGGAGGTCCAGGAGGCCTGGCTGACCGCCTCGGCCGCCGGGGACTACTACGAGACCCACGAGGACGCGAAAAAAAAGCGGTCGCTGGCGCTGGACACTTTTGATGCGATGGAGCGGTTCCTCGCCGCCGCGCCCGAGCCGGCGGACCCGGTGGTGCTCAACATGCTCTTCAATAACAACCCGCGGAACACCACCGAGTGTGTGGACCACCTCCGCAAGGTGGCAGGCGAGGACCACACCGTCTACGTCTACCGCGGGTGCGGCGTGGACGGCAGTCACCTCTTCCGCGAGGAGGGGACCTCGATCGAGCTTTGGGCTCCCGAGGAGGACACGTCCGTCTATTACGGCCGCTTCCGCCCGATGGCCCTGGGCCTCGACCCGGTTCAGGAGGGCGGGACCGAGGGCGCGAAGCCGGCGCTGACGACTCCCCTCCCCCCTCCGGGCGTCGACGCCGGCGCGTTCTACGACCTGGTCGCCTCCCGCAGCCGGGGGATCGGCGACAACCTGCTCTCCATCGACGCCGCGGCCAACAACTCCAGCGTGGTCTTCTGCCTGGAGTGGCGCGGCTGGCGCCTGCTCTTCCCGGGCGACGCCGAGCACAGGAGCTGGAAACAGATGAACAAGGTGGGCGCGCTCAAGCCCGTCCACTTCCTGAAAGTCGGCCACCACGGGAGCGCCAACGGCACGCCGCCTCCCGAGCTGCTCGACAAGATCCTCCCCGAGGAGCCCGAGGACGGCCGGCCGCGCTTCGCCGCGGTCTCCACCTGCACGGGCTCCTACTCGGGAGTCCCTCACAAAGACACCATGGAGCTGCTCGCCAGCCGTTGCACCCTGAGATCGGTCGAAGACCTGCCGGAAGGGGAGCCGTACATGGACTTCCACTTCCCGCCGAAGCCCTGAAAGGAGCCTCTCATGCCTGATGAACAGAAAATCCCCCGCGTCTGCCTCGATATGGAGCTGCCACCCGAGCTCGAGGTCGAGGCCATGGACCGGGCGATCGAGGAGAACCCCGCGAACCTGGCCGTGTTCCGCCAGAGCCCCGCGGTCGGCGTCGCCCGCTCGCCGCGCACCCTGGCCCTGCTGACCGGGAAGAAGTGGCAGAACGGCCGCACCCTGCGCGTGCGCTTCCTCGGCGGAACCCCGAAGATCCGGCAGAAGGTCCAGGACTTCGCCCGCCAGTGGAGCGACTTCGCCAACATCAATTTCGAATTCGGCGACAGCCCGGACGCCGAGATCCGCATCGCCTTCCAACAGGGCGCCGGCTCATGGTCCTATCTCGGCACCGACTGCCTGTTGATCGCCAAGGGCGAGCCGACCATGAACTACGGCTGGTTCACGGACAGCACGCCGGACGACGAGATCTCGCGCACCGTGATTCACGAGTTCGGGCACGCACTCGGCTGCATCCACGAGCACCAGCATCCGAACGCGGGCATCCCCTGGGACAAGCAGGCGGTGTTCCGCTACTACATGGGTCCGCCGAACCGGTGGGACCAGCAGAAGGTCGAGAACAACCTTTTCAAGCGGTACTCGGCATCGCAGACCCAGTTCTCGAATTTCGACCGCGACTCGATCATGCTCTACCCGGTCGACGAGGCGTTCACTATCGGCGACTTCCAGATCGGCTGGAACAAGAAGCTGTCAAAGACCGACAAGGAGTTCATCGGCGCCATCTACCCGAAGAGCAAGCCCACCGGGGGCGGGGAGCCGGCGCTGGCGGTGAACGGCACGACCGAGGGCTCGATCGGCAAGCACGGCGAGGAGGATCTGTACCGCCTCCCCATCTCCGAGCGCGGGCGCTACACGGTCGAAACCACCGGGCAGACCGACGTGTTCATGACTCTCGTCGGTCCGGACAGCCAGACCCGTCTGGTCGCCGAGGACGACGACAGCGGCGCCGACCGCAACTCCAAGATCAGCGCCGACCTCGAGCCCGGCACCTACTGGGTGCGCATCCGGCATTTCCGGCCGACCGGGACCGGGAGCTACGGGGTGTCGGTGAAGAAGGAGTGAGCCCTCACCCCCTGGCCCCCTCTCCCGTCACCGGGAGAGAGGGGAAGACGGAAGAGGTGGGGTGAGGATTTACGGGCAGGTGGCGAAGGCCGAGGTGTCCTGGATCGGCTGGAACGCCTGCCCCTGGGGGTTGGTATAGGTCCGGACCTGGCCGGTGTGCGTGTCCGTGACCTGGATGTCCACGCGAACGTTGGTGAGCCCGGCGGCGAAGACCCAGTAGCGCGGCCTCGTCTGCGAGCACGCGTTCAGCACCTTGACGAGGACCTCGACGTTGGCGGCGTTGAAGAACCAGAAGTAGCCGGTGTCGTCGGTCAGCCTCACCGCCTGGGCCGACGTGGTCGGTCCGCCCGGCGCCCGGAAGGTCGCCGCGACCCGGAACCGGCCGTTGTTTAGGCAGAGGACCGTGGGGCTCGACGTGCAGGTGCTGACGCCGCCCTGGGTCGTGGCGGACGCCACGTTCGAGTAGGGGGAGAACCCTTGGTCGTTGCGAGCCCGCACCCGGAAGAAGTAGGTGGTCGAGGGGGAGAGCCCGATGACGTTGACGGCCGTGGAATTGGCCGGAACGGCGCCGATGTCCTCAAACGTGCTCGACGCGGCGCTTCGGACCTCGATGCGGTACTCGGCCTCGTTAGTGGCGTTGTCCTGCCAGGTGAGCCGGATCTGGGTGTTCGACAGCGCAACGGCCTGAAGGTTCGTCGGCGCCGCGGGCTGAGCTTGCAGGGCGGCTCCAAAGACGAGAGCCAGGATCGCGCTGAGGAAGACGGATTTCCGTCCTTGCATGAGGGCCTCCTTTCGGCGGGCGCCGGAGGGACTCATCCAAGACAGACGAGCCCCGAAGGACGGCCGGAGCCCGGTGCTATCCTTATTGGCAAATCTGGTGCCAGGGGCCCTCACCCCCTGCCCCCCTCTCCCGGAAGGAGAGGGGGAAATTCGGCGGAAACGTAGAACACGACGTGTTGTTCCTGCGAAGGTTCTCCCCTCTCCCTCTGGGAGAGGGGCCGGGGGTGAGGGCCCGGCTACTCGTACCTGAGCGCCTCGATCGGATCGAGGCCGGCGGCGCGGGTGGCGGGATAGATGCCCGAGGCGAGGCCCACGGCCATGGCGACCCCGGTCGAGAGGAGGATCGAGGCGCCGGTGACGACCGTGTCCCAGCCCGCGTAGAGGGCCACTCCACGGGCGATGCCCAGGCCCACCAGGATCCCCGCCAGCCCGCCGATCACGCTGATCGCGAACGACTCCACCACGAACTGGAAGCGGATGTCGTGGCGGCGGGCGCCCACGGCGCGGCGGACGCCGATCTCGCGCGTGCGCTCCAGCACCGTGGCGAGCATGATGTTCATGATCCCGATGCCCCCGACCAGCAGCGAGATGCCCGCGATGCAGCCCATGACCACGTTGAACAGGCGCTGAGTGCGGCGGCTCTGCTCCAGCAGCTCCTCGGGCACGACCAGGTCGTAGTCGGCCGCTCCGCCGTGCAGCCGGGAGAGGAGCTCGCCGGTCAGCGCCGCGGCCTGCGCGGCGTCGGTCCCCTCCTTCAGGCGGACCACGATCTCGTCCAGCGGCGCGTCGAGCGGCGGGTGGTCGAACTTGCGCTCGGCCGTGGTGACGGGGATGTAGATCTCCGTGGCCACCGACCCGATCGGCACCCCCTGGAACGAGGTCCCCTCGCCGGCGGGCGCGAGCACTCCGACCACCTCCAGCCAGACGTCGTTGACCTTGAGCGGCTTGCCGAGCGCCGGCCCGTAGCCGAAGAGGTCGCGGCGCACTCCGGGTCCGATCACGCAGACCTGGGCGTGGCTCTTCTCGTCCAGCGGATCGAGGAAACGCCCCTCCTGGACCTCCAGGTCGGACAGCTCCGCGTGCCGGTGGCTGACGCCGTAGACCACCGCGCTCGTCTTGCCCGCCGCCGAGATCACTTTGTAGGGCTCGATGCGGATGCGCGGAGAGACCGTCTCCACCCCGGGGACCGCTTCGGCGATGGCCGCCGCGTCGCGGAAGGAGACGCCGAGCGACTTCTGGCGGACCTCCTGCAGCTCGTCCTGCTTCAGCTCCCGGGCGCGGACCAGGACGTTGCGCAGCCCCAGCCGCTCGATCATGCCGAGCGCCTGCCGCTCCGCCCCGGCGCCGATGGACAGCATGGCGATCACCGCGCCGACGCCGAAGATCATGCCCAGCATGGTCAGGGCCGAGCGCAGCTTGTGCGCGGCCAGGTTGTCGACCGCGGAACGGAACGCTTCCTGGGGAGTCATCACGGAGATCCGGGAGCCGCGGGCGCCGCGGGGGCGGCAGACCCCGGCGTCTCTTCACCCTCTTCCGCGGGCTTTTCACGCGGCTTCGTGGGATCGGCGAGCGCCAGCACGTCGCCGGGCTCGATCCCCTTCTCCACCACGACCTTGCCCATGCCCGACGGTCCCAGGGTGACCTCGGCGGGCTCGAAGGCGCCGCGCTGCCGGCGGTAGACGACCATCTTCCCCTCGCGCTCGAACACCGCCTGGCGGGGGATGGCGAGCGCCTCCTTGCGCTCCTCCAGGAGGAGCGTGGCGCGCACTCTCTGCCCCGGCTTCATGATCCTGGGATCGGTCGTCGCGAGCTTCAGGACGACTGCGAAATACTGCACCGGCGAGCCGCGCAGCCGCGGCTTGGCGAGGGCGTCGACCCGCCGGATCTCCGCGGGGAAGACCTGGTCCGGCCGGGATTCCAGGATCACCTCCGCCCGCTTGCCGGGCGCGAGCCCGCCGGCGTCGGCCTCCAGCACGTAGACCTCGGCCTCCATCTGGTTCGGATCCGGGATCTCGGCCAGAGGCTGGCCCATCCAGACCGTGTCGCCCACCCGGACCGGCTCGCCGCGGAAATCCCGCTGGAGGACCAGGACGCCGTCGTGGGGCGCCTTCACCTCCAGGGCTTGCAGGCCCTGCTGGGCCATGCGGATGCGGTGCTCGGCGCGGCGACGGCTGATGGCCAGCAGCTCCAGCTCGGTGCCGCTCAGCTTCTGCCGCGCCTGTTTGGAGCTGCGGGCGTGCTGCTCCTTTTCGCGGGCGAGCTGCTGGTCGATCTCCGACTCGACGATCTCGCCGCGGGAGTAGATCAGCTCGTCCTTCTTCTGGAACTGCTTGGCGTTCTCCAGCTCCTCCCGCGCCAGCCCGGCCGTGCGGTCGAGGTTCTCGGCCTCGGACTGCCCCTCGATCCGCTGCTTCTCGATCTTGAGCCCGGAGGTCTTCTCGTCGTCTCGCGCTTCGGCGAGCTGCTTGACCATGTCGCTGGGGTCGAAGCGGACGACGACGTCGCCGGCCTTGACACGTGTTCCATCCGGAGCGAGCCAGCCGATGCGGAAAGGGCCAGGTGCGCCCGGCGGAACTCCGATCGGCGTGGCGCGGACGGCCTGCAGGTTGCCCTGCGCCGGCACCCGGCGCTCGAACGGGGCTCTCTCGACGCGGAAGACCGGCACGTCGCCGTCGCGCGCACCCGAGAGCGATCCGGCGAGCGGCAGGAAGGCGCCGAGCAGGACGGCGAGCCCCAGGGCGGTCCAGAGAGCCCCAGTGCGGGAGGGACGGCGGCCCATCATGACCCCTCTTCCTCCGCCTCCGGATCGCGCAGGGAGACCACGTCTCCCTCGGAGAGCCCGCCGCGGATCTCCACCCATTGCGCGTTGCGGCGCCCGAGCTCCGGTCGCACGGGCTCGGTCCCCCAGCGCGCGCGGCGGTAGACGACCGGACCGTCGGGGCGGTTGAACACCGCGTCGGCCGGGACGACCAGCGTCTTCGGCGCCCTCTCGATCTCGACGGTGCCCAGGAAGCGCATGCCCGGGCGCATCCGCTGGGGATCGGTGCGGTCGAGCGCGATGTCCAGGCCGACCACCTTGACCGGATCGGCGGACGACCTCCTCTGCACGGAGGTGCCGATCGAGCGCACCCGCCCGGTGTAGACCACGTCGGGGTGAGCGTCCAGGCGCAGGGTCACCGCCTGGCCCACGGCAACGCGGCCCGCGTCGGCCTCGTCGACCTGCCCCTCGGCGATCATGCGCCGCAGGTTCGGGATCTCCAGAACCCGCTCGCCGCGCCAGCAGGAGTCGCCGACCTTCTTCTTGTCCCGCCCGCGGCGCGGGTCGGAGGCGTAGACCACCGTGCCGGCGCGCGGCGCGAGCACGGTCATCTGCTGGATCGCGATCTCGGTTTCGCGGACCCGGGCGGCGGCGCGGTCGCGCCGGTCGCGCAGCGCGCCGGCCTCGGCCATTCCCTCGCGCTGCTGGAGGCGCAGGCGGTTCTCCAGATAGGAGATCTCGCGCTCGGCGAGCTGGAGGTCCATGCGGGCCTGCTTGAGCTCGTTGGACGCGACCAGCTCGGGCGGTACCTGGACCTTGAGCGTGGCGCGCCGGTGCTTGGCCTTGGCCTCGGCCAGGCGCATCTCGTCCTCACCCTGCTGGATCTCCAGGTTGGCCAGCTTCTTCTCCAGCTCCTTCTGGGCGGAATCGCGCTCGGCCATCTTCTCCCCAAGGGTCTCCTCCAGCGTGGAGGTGTCGAAGCCGAGGACCGGCTGCCCCTGTTGCACCTCCATCCCCTCGGGCGCCATGAACGCGATCTTGTAGTCCCAGATCTCTTCGACCTGCGGCGGACCGAGCGCCACGGACTCCAGGGCGCTCAGCGTCCCGCTCACCTCGACGCCGACCACCAGGTCTTCGCGCTTCACCTCGGCCCAGCCTTCTTCTTGCTTGCCGGCGGCGCCGCGCCCGGCGAACGCCCAAAGGCCGAGGAGGGCCAGCAGGACCAGGCCTCCGAGGATGGAGACCCTCTTCATCCCCGCCCTCCGTCCCGGGAGCGCAGGCGGGTCCCTTCCTTCAGCCCCTCGACCACGCACTCGGCCGCCGAGCAGGGCCCGAGCCGCACGGGCGTGGAGCCGCCATCGGCGAGCAGGGCGCGCGGTGGATCGGCCGACAGGTCGAGGGCGGCGCGGGGAGCCAGCAGGGCCTCGCGGATCTCAGGGGACAGCACCTCGGCGCGCACGGACATGCCGGGGCGCATCCGCCGGGGGTCCACCCGGTCGAGCCGGATCTTGACCGCGAACGAGCGGAGCAGCGGCCGCCGCGCCCCCTCCTGCGCCACCGCCGAGATGTCCACCACGCGGCCTCGGAAGGTCTCGGAAGGATAGGTGTCGAGGACGCAGAGCGCCTCCATGCCAGGGGCGATCCGGCCGTCGTCCACGTCGGAGAGGTCGGCCTCGACGATCATGGAGGAAAGATCGGGCAGGCTGGCGGCGACCATGCCGACCCAGGCGGAGTCCCCCTCGCGCAGCTTGCGCCCTTCCCAGGGGTGCTCGCCGACGACCACGATCCCGTCGCGCGGCGCCCTGAGGGTCACGGCTTCGATCGCGCTCTCGGCCTGGCGGATCTCCCGGCGCGACTTCTCCAGCGAGATCCGCTGCACGGCGATGTCGGCCGCGCTGGCCTTGCGGTGAGCCGCCAGCTCCTCCTCGGCCTTGGCGAGATCCACCTCGGCGCGGCGCAGGGCGAGCTGGCGCTCCTGGCGCTCGCGCAGGGACATCAGCTCCGCCGGGACCGCGGCGGCGACGCGCGCCTTCTCCAGCTCGGAGCGTTTCTGCTGGACCTGGAACTCCTTCTCGGCGGCCTGCGTCCGCGTCTCGGCCTCCTTGCGCGCCAGCTCGTTGGCGGCCTGGGAGGCGGACAGCTTCTTCTCTTCCAGGTCCGAGGTGAAGGTGGAGTTGTCCAGCTCGACCACCTTCTCCCCCGCCCGGACCGGCGTGCCGTCCTCGGCGATCCAGCGTACCTGGAGCTGCCAGCTCGGCGTGCGCGGCACGATCAGGGCGTCCGAGCGCGCCGCCGCCAGCTCTCCGGTCAGCATCAGCCGCGGGCGCAACGGCCCCCGGCGGACCACGAGATTGGCCGAGGACGCCCTCTCCCCCTCGGCGCGGACGCCGAAACAGGCCGTCAGGACCGACGACAGGGTGAGGAGGAAGAGGACGGAGACAACTTTGCGCACAAGCATTTCCTGGAATGTATACGAAAAACCGGGGGCCGGCGTTTGGCCTCCTCCCCGCGCCTGGGGTTGAAACCCCAGGCTGGGCTGTTGCGCCCTGCGGGCGCTTTCCCATCATCCTTTCCAGCCCCTCCTGGGGGCTGAACAATCCAGCCTGGGGTTTCAACCCCAGGCTTCGCGCCGTTTATTGCGGCGTGGGGCTCGGCTTCGCGGCGTTCGGAGCGGCCGTGCCGAAATCAACCTGCGGCGCGGTCTCGGCGCCGGGCTGGGACCGGAAATACGGCCTCTCGTCGAATCCCATCATCGAGGCGATCAGGACGGTCGGGAACCTCTTGAGCCGGGTGTTGTAGTCCTGCGCCACCTCGTTGAAGCGGCGCCGCTCCACGGCGATGCGGTTCTCCGTCCCCTCGAGCTGGACCATCAGGTCCTGAAAGCCCTGGACCGCGCGCAGCTCGGGGTAGCGCTCCACCACGACCAGCAGCCGGGACAGGGCGGAGGAGAGCTGGTCCTGCGCCTGCTGGAACTGGGCGAACCTCTGCGGATCGTCCAGGATCTCGCCCGTCGCCTGGGTGCTGACCTGCCCCACGCGGCTGCGCGCCTCGACCACCTGCCGCAACGTCTCCTGCTCGAAATTGGCCGCTCCCCGGACGGTCGCGACCAGGTTCGGGATCAGGTCGGCGCGGCGCTGATAGGTGTTCTCCACCTGCGACCACTGCGCGTCCACAGCCTCCCGGGCCCCGACCAGGCCGTTGTAGGAGCCGACGCCCCAGAGGACCAGCAGGACCACGATGCCGGCGGCGACCAGACAGCCTACGTTCTTCGTCATCTCCACCCTCCTTGGCTGCGCGGGACGGGTCCCGCGGAGACATCATACCCTTCCGTCCACGTGCTACAGTGACGCTGCATGGAGCAATATCTGGACCTCCTCCGGCACATCCTGGAGCGCGGGGTCGAGAAGGGGGACCGGACCGGCACCGGCACCCTCAGCGTCTTCGGATACCAGATGCGCTTCGACCTGACCGCCGGCTTCCCCCTGCTGACCACCAAGAAGCTGCACACCCGCTCGATCGTCCACGAGCTCCTCTGGTTCCTCGCCGGCGACACCAACGTCCGTTATCTCCACGAAAACAACGTCACCATCTGGGACGAGTGGGCCGACGAAGCCGGAGAGCTCGGCCCGATCTACGGCCGGCAATGGCGCTCCTGGCCGGCCCCGGACGGCGGCTCGATCGACCAGATCTCACAGGTCATCCAGCAGATCCGGACCAACCCCGACTCCCGCCGCCTCGTGGTCAGCGCCTGGAACGTCGCCGACCTCGACAAGATGAAACTCCCGCCGTGCCACGCTCTCTTCCAGTTCTGGGTGGGAAACGGCCGGCTCTCCTGCCAGCTCTACCAGCGGAGCGCCGACGTCTTCCTCGGCGTCCCCTTCAACATCGCCTCGTACGCGCTGCTGACGGCGATGATCGCGCAAGCCTGCGGCCTGGAGCCGGGAGAATTCGTGCACACGCTCGGCGACGCTCACCTCTACCTCAACCACCTGGAGCAGACGCGCCTCCAGCTCCAGCGCGAACCCAGGCCTCTCCCCCGCCTGGAGCTCAATCCGGAGGTGAAGTCGGTCTTCGACTACCGCTATGACGACATCCGGATCGTGGGCTACGATCCGCACCCCGCGATCAAGGCGCCGATCGCCGTATGAGGGTCTCGCTGATCGCGGCGATGGCGAGCAACCGCGTGATCGGGAGGGACAATCAGCTCCCCTGGCGGTTGCCGGCGGACCTCCGGCGCTTCAAGAGCCTGACCATGGGGCACGCGCTGGTCATGGGGCGCAAGACGTACGATTCGATCGGCCGGCCGCTGCCGGGACGGACCTTCATCGTGATCACGCGCCGCGAAGGCTGGGCTCCGGAAGGGGTCCGGATCGCGCACTCTCTGGAAGAGGCGTTGCGCGAAGCCCCCGGAGACGAGGTCTTCGTGGCCGGCGGCGAACAGATCTTCCGCCAGGCGCTGCCCCTGGCGGACCGGCTGTACCTGACCCGGATCCACGCGGAGATCCCGGGCGACACCTGGTTTCCCGAGATCGATCCGTCCGAGTGGCGGGTCGTGGAAGAAGAGCATCATGAGGCGAGCGGAGACAATCCTTATTCCTACACTTTCCAGACCCTCGACCGGGCCTGAGAGCCCGGGCGGCCTGCAGGCCCTGCGCTGGATCTCGCTGGCGCTCCTCGTGGGGATCGCCTGCTGCAGCCAGGGAACGGGCTCCTCCGACCTCCAGGCCGAATCGCGCACCGACCAGGTGCACGTGTTCCTGATCGATCCCGAGGAAGGAGGCGTCCTGGGAAAGCCCGCCGGCTGCGGCGACGGCGCGGTGCCGGTCGAGGTGAAGCTGCCGCGGGAGTCTCCGGCCCTGGAGGGATCGCTGGAAGCGCTTCTCGGTCTGGGCTCCGACCGCTACCACCCCGGCTCCGGCTACTACAACGCCCTCCACGCCTCGCCGCTCCAGATCGAGAAGATCGAGCGCCAGGGCGCCGAGGTCCGGGTCCGCCTCGGGGGGTATCTGGAGGTGGGCGAGAGCTGCGACGGAGAGCGCGCTCTCTCCCAGCTCACCGAGACCGCGCTGCAGTTCTCCGATGTCGAGAAGGTCTATTTCTACCTGGGGGATCAACCGCTCCGCGAGGCGCTGGCGGGACGGTGACGGCGGGGGTGACGGCGCGGAAGGCCTGGGGTTGAAACCCCAGGCTGATAGCGCTGCCTACCCCTTCTACTGCTGGATCTGAAAGTTGACCGTCAGCGTGTAGTAGACCTTGACCGGGCGCCCTTCCAGCGTGGCCGGCCTGAACCGCCACTCCCGGACGGCGTCGAGCGCGGACTGGTCGAGCCCCATGGGCAGGCTCTTCAAGACCCTCAGATCGGTGACCCGGCCCTTCTGGTCGATGACGGCTTCCAGGATCACCGTCCCCTGGATGCGGGCTCTGCGCGCCGTCTCGCTGTAGCGGGGCTGCGCACCCGACAGCATCTCAGGACGCTTCACCGCGCCGAAGACCCGGATCGGCTGATCCTCGACCGGAGCCGGCGAAGGAGCGGCCGTGATCCCGATCCCAATGCCGATGGAGCCAACGGGCCCGGTGCCGGTGCTGCCGACGACGCCATCCTTCTGGCCTCCTTCCTGACCGCCATCGACACCGTCAGGCTGTCCGCCCGAGGTTTCCACCTCCGCGACCTGATCGCCTGGAACAGGGTCGGGCAGATCCTCGGGCATATCGTCAGGCTGTACCGGCTGCTCCGGAGCCACCGGCGTCGGCGGCTTCACGGTCGGCTTGACCGTGGGAGTCGACGTCCGGCCGCTACCCGCCGGAGGTGGCG
>DASVEF010000161.1:0-2442 GCA_036380715.1 Thermoanaerobaculia bacterium
GCCGGGATAGAACCGGGCCATGGAGAGCTTCGGCGTGAGCGTGTGCCGGTCGTCGTCGGAGTAGTCCTCGCGGATGTAATAGCGGTACTCCTCCAGCAGCGCCAGGTAGGCCACCTTCTGCAGGTCGGGGGAGAAGCGCCCTCCGGTCGAGATCTGGTTGTAGCTGGCGCTGTGCTCGCCGCCGGTGATCTTGAAGCGGAGGTTCACCTCGTCGGCGGTGTAGTCGCTCGCCGGATCGAGCTCCACCACCGCGTAGACGGCGTCGTCCTGCGGGCTGATCAGCAGCAGCGGCTCGGGCGGCTGGTCGCCGGCCTTCGCCAGGTCGATGGCGTGCTTGAGCGGCCCGAGGTCGTGCGGGATGCCCGTCGAGGTCCGGTTGAGGACCGTGAGGCTCCCCTCGGTCGGGGGATCGCCGGTCAGGACGAGGTTCTGGTTCAGCGGATTGAGCTGGTAGATCGGGGACTCGAAGGCGCCGCGCACGATCAGGATGTCGGTGCCGCGGAGGACCGTGGCGTCGTCCAGGCCGCCCATCTTCACGGTGCCCGTGACCGGCTGCACCGCGACCGCGATGCCGGCGGGGAGCGGCTTGCCCGCGAACAGGCCGTCCGGGTAGAGCCGCGCCGGCAGGACGCCGCGGCCGAGCTGGCGCACCTGGCGAATCATCTCGTGCTGTCCCACGCGCAGCGACTGCTGCATGTCGGCCACGTTGGTCTGCACGCGGGCCACCCGGTTGTTGAGGTCGAACAGGGCGAGCAGGCCGAAGGTGACGACGAGCAGGATGGCCAGCGTGACCATAGTCTCGACCAGCGTGAACCCGGCCGCGCCGCGGTGGACCGGGAGGCCTCTGTGGGTTGCGGAAGCGGAGCGTGTCATCGGATCTCCTTGGCCCTACTCGGCCTTGTAGAGGCGCACGGTGGCCGTCTTCTTGGACCCGAAGGTCGTCGCCGCGTTGAGCCCCTCGACGGTCACCACGATCTCCTTGATGTGGATCGACTCGGGATCGGTGCCCGCCGGCTTCGGATCGTTGAGGTTCTCCAGGGAGTACTGGCGGATGACCGCGGTGCGCACCCACTGCGGGACGTCGCCGTTGGTGGCGGCCTCGGCCTGTCCCCCGGTCTTCCAGGCGCGCTCGTCGAGCGCGTAGTAGTCGGCGACCGTCCGCGAGACCCCCGCGGTGATGGTCAGCGTGGGGCTGTTGAACGGAAGCTGGAACAGCTCCTCCGCCCGCGACCGCGCGTGGTTGCTGACCATGGTGTACTCCCGGCCCGTCTCGTTGCTGCGGATCGAGGTGGTGAAGAGCGGCAGGATGCCCAGGGCGATGATGAGCAGCAGGCCGGCCGCGACCAGGGTTTCGACAAAGGAGAATCCCCGCTCACCCGGATGAAGCAGTCTCCTCATTGGAACCTCCAAGCTCCGAGCTTGCCGCCCGGACCGTCGTAATCCGGAACATCGCCGTTGGCGTACCAGCCGCCGGCCTGGAGCTTCTCGAGCTCGATGCGCCCCGTGGCCCGCATCGAGACCCGCGCCCGCATCCGGTTGCCTTGCGTGTCGGCGACGCGGATCTCCTCGGCGAGACCGACACCGGAACGGTTCGCGCCGTTGGGGTCGAACGCGACCTTGGTCCCCGGCGGCGAATCGATCGAGACGTCCCTCGGGCAGGTGACCTCGGCCAGGACCTTGTCCCGGCTCAGATCGTCGTTGGACACGGCCCGGGCCAGGACCGCGCGCACGCCGACGACCTCGACGAACGCCGGCCGGCCCCGCTTGATCGCCTCGAAGCGCGCCTGGTGCATCAGGGTGGCGACCTGCTGGTTGCAACTCTCGATCCTGACCCGCCGCATCGACTTCTGGATGGCGGGGAAGATGAACGTCGCCAGAAGCAGGATGAAGGACATCAGGATCAGCGTCTCGATCATCGTGAACCCGGCCTGGCCCGGAACCGGAGATCGTCTTTTCATGGGAAAGCCTCCCTGTTGGGCCGCGCAAGGAGCAAGGCGGGTGCCATCCGCGCCCGAGGAGGGAGCGGACGCTGCAAACGGTTTGAATGCTTGAGCTTAGGCCACGCCCGGCGGCGTGGAGGCGGGCGCCTCGCCCGGACCCGGATCGTTACCGACCGTAACGATCGTGTCGCGCGGGAAGAAGAGCTCGGCCCGCGTCCCTCCCCCGGGCCGGTCCTCCAGGCGGATGCGGCCGCCGTGCAGGACCACGATGCGGTGGGCGAGGGCCAGCCCCAGGCCCACGCCGCCGCGGCGGCCGGTGGCGAAGGGGTGGAAGAGGCGCTCCCTCACCTCTTCGGGGAGACCCGGCCCGCGGTCCTCGACGGCGAGCTGCACCCCCTCGGGCTGCAGCTCGATGGACGCTTCGACCGGCCCCCGCCCCCCCGCCTCCCGCTCGGCCTGGGCGGCGTTGTGGAGCAGGTTGCGCAGCACCCTCTCGAGGAGC
>DASVEF010000162.1:0-13614 GCA_036380715.1 Thermoanaerobaculia bacterium
GTATCCCCAGCGGGATTCGAACCCGCGTTGCCGCCTTGAAAGGGCGGAGTCCTAGGCCTCTAGACGATGGGGACTCGGTGGGCGGGACGCTGCCAAAGGGCGGCGACCGGCGCTAACTCTACCATAATGGCGCGGGAGCCCGGGGAGGGGGGACATGCCTGAGTCTTTTTAGACCTCTTGACTTTGCTGGAACGCATTCTCCTCCAGCCAGCGCAGGAGGATCCGCAGGGCGTCCGGACGGATCTCGTGCCCCATGTCGAACTCGCGATAGGTCATCGCGACGCCGTAGGGGCGCAGGAGCTCGCGCGACTCGCGGGCGCGGTCGACGGGGAGCATGGGGTCCTGGGTGCCGTGGAGGACCAGCACCGGGAAATCCTCATGCTCGGGGAGCTTAGGGAGGGTCTCGGCGAGCGGCTCAGGGAACCAGGTGGAGAGAGCCGCGAGGCCCGAGAAGCGCTTCGGCTCGCGGAGAGCCAGCTCATAACCCATGACGCCCCCCTGGCTGAAGCCGAGGAGCACCAGCTTCTCGGGGTCGATCGGATAGCGCTCCAGCGACTGGTCGATGAACGCCCGCAGCCTGTCAGCCCCCGCCTTGAACGCCTCCGGGTCCGCCGGCCGGTTGAGGAGCAGCGGGAACCATCCATAGCCCATCATGCCGGGGCCGACCGGCACCTGGACCGACCCTTGCGGGCAGAGGACCAGGGCCTTGCCGTCGTGCAGCATGGGAGCGAGCCCGAGCAGGTCGTGGGCGCTGGCTCCCCACCCATGGATCGCGATGATGGTCGGAAACGGACCGTCCCCCTCGGGAACGTGCGCGGCATAGGCGAGACTCGTCATGGCGCCGGAACGATATCCGAAATCACGACGCCTCGTACTCCTCTCCCGGCATGGCGATCCCCACAGGAATGCCCCCTGCGGCGGTCCGGGCCTCTTCGAGAGAGACCTGCGGGTCCGCGGTCGGCCAGAGGTGGACCAGGAGCAGCTTGCGCACGTTGGCCCGGCGGGCGGTGTCGGCGGCTTGCGCGGCGGTCAGGTGCACCGGCTCTCCCTTCCTGCCCTCCTGATAAGTCGCCTCGCAGAGGAAGAGGTCGACGCCTTGGACGAACGACGCGAGGTCCGTTCCCGGCCCGGTGTCGGCCGAGTAGGCGAGCGAGCCGGACGCGGAGTCGGCGCGCACCGCCAGGGTGTGGATCGGATGAGCCGTGCGCTGGAAGCTCAGGCGGACCCCGCCCACCTCTACCGTATCTCCCTCGTCCACCGGCTGGAAGTCGAAGGCTTCGGAGATCTCCATCAGGGAGCCGAGGACGTCGAGGCTGCCCGGCGGCGCGAAGAGCCGGAGACGCGTTTTCTTCTCGTAGTGGAGGGCCACATACAGCGGATAGACGTCGGCGCAATGATCGGGATGGAGATGGCTGAGGACGACCGCGTCGAGCCGCGCGTAATCCGTATGCCGCTGCAGCGCGGCGAAGGAGCCGGTCCCGGCGTCCAGCCAGACGCGGGTCTCCCCCTCCGTCAGCAGGTATCCGCTGTTCGGATTGCCGGCGGTCGGATAACCGCCCGAGCAGCCGAGGACTCGCGCCCGCACGCCCGGTCCTCGCTCAAGGCGCCGCGGACGCCATGGCCGCGGCGCCCGCCGCCGCGCCGTCCAGCGGCGTGACCCGGCAGGACACCCGGTTGCCGGTCCGGGTCACCCCCTTGGCGAGCACGTCCGACAGAGCGGCCGTGGTGACGCGGCGCACCACGCGGCGGCCGACCTTCCACTCGTAGCGGTAGCGCACGATGTCGTAGTCCGGGTCCTCGAAGATCAGGGACGTCTGGACCTGGCAGGTCATGACCTCGCCGGTCACAGGCCTGGGAGGATCCAGACGTACAGTGATCCGGCCCGGCGGCCGGTTCACGATCCGCGCGGGATCGCTCACCACCGTGAAGGGGACGTCGACGATCGTCGAGCCGTTGTTGTCGATCTGGAGCCTCCAGGCGCCGGTGGCGCCGAGGTTGGTCTCGAACCAGAGGAACCCCGAGGCGATCTTCTGCAGGCCCCGCCCTCCCCAGCCGCCGGACTGCTCCACCGCGGTCGAGCCGTCCGGCGCGAGCACGCGCATCCGCCACGAGCTGCCGCCCGGCAGGTTGCGCAGGTCCAGGCGCACGCCGACCGTCCGGAAGCCGGTGAGGAACGTGGAGGTGCGCGGCGTCGCGTCGAAGAGCGCCGCCTCCCGGGTGCTCGGGATCCGTCCCTCGGCCATGGAGAAGTCGGCCACGTAGAAGTCCCTCGCCACGGGCGGCTGGGAGCGCCAGTAGCTCTCGCCGCCGCGGCAGGGGCCGGACGAGGGCTCGAACCAGCGGCCGTTGCGGATAGACTCGAAGTGGAGGTGCGGATAGTTGCTGTACCCGCTGCTGCCCGTCATGCCGATCTGCGTCCCCGCCGTCACCTGCTGGCCGCGGCGGACGGTTACGCTCCACTGCTTGAGGTGGCCATACCCGGTGTAATAACCGCTGCCATGAGAGAGGACCACGATGTTCGTCGGAACGTTGGGAGCGTCGGTGTTCATGTCCGGCTCGCCGTCATGGACATCCACGACCGTGCCGTCGAGGACCGCATAGACCGGCACGCCGATCGTCTGCTCGCGGAAGCTCCGGATCGCCGAGTCGTGGCCCGGATGGCCGTTGTAGGTGTAGCCGGAGCAGTCCCAGTCGCGGGCTGCGCCGCCCGAATCGACGTCGGTGAAGTGGAGCAGGAAGATGTCCTGCCCCAGGCGGCCGGCCTGCGGGAACAGGGTGTAGAGAGGCCACGCCACGGCCCTCTGCTGCGGCCGCCAGGACGACGCCTCCCGCTCGTGAGAGGCGATCGCGGACCGGATGCGCGCGCGCAGCTCGGGCGAGACCCTGTCGTGCGGCTCGTCGAAGCTCACGAGCGCCGCCAGCCCGGCCGCCGAAGAGCGCGGAGCCTCAGGGCTCGCGGCGAGAGAAGCGAGCGAGACGGCGAAGACCGCGCTCAACCCGCCCAGGACAATCCGGATACGTGCGATGGGGAGAGGCATGCGAAGAGGATAGCACCGGCAGGCGGAGCCCGCTGAACCCTCACCCCTAACCCCTCTCCCGGAGGGAGAGGGGAAAACGCATGAAGAAATCTCTGTCTTCTGAGCTTCGCCCAAATTTCACCCCTCTCCCTCCGGGAGAGGGGTCGGGGGTGAGGGCTACGGCAGGCGCAGCACCAGGACGGTCTGGTCGTCCTCGCGCGGGACGTTGCCGGCGAAGCGGCCCACGTCCGCGAGGACGCCGTCGCGCAGACTCTCCGGGCTGCCGCCGGCGTGACGGGCGAGGCTCCGCTCCAGCCGCTCGAAGCCGAAGACCTCCTCACTCCCCTCGGGCTTGGCCTCGACCAGGCCGTCGCTGAAGAGGAACAGCGCGTCGCCGGGCTGCAAGCGGGCGGTGCGCGGCTGGATCTGCAGATAGCCGCGCACCCCGAGCGGATAGGCGATCGACTCCAGCGCCTCGACTTTCCCATCCGGCGTCACCCGGTAGGGGAACAGGTGGCCGGCGCTGGCGAAGACCATCTCGCGGCTCCGCGGATCGAGTACCAGGTAGCAGAGCGTGGCGAGCAGGCGCTTGCGCGCGGTCTGGTGGACCACCCGGTTCAGGGTGCGGAACACCGGCTCGACCTCGGGATCGAAGGTCACCTGCACGGCGAGCGCGGACTTGGCCATGGACATCACCAGGCCGCTCGACACGCCATGACCGGCCACGTCGCCGATCGCGACCGCGAGCCGGCCGTCCTCCAGGGCCAGCACGTCGTAGAAGTCGCCGCCGACCTCGCTCGCCGGCAGGTAGGCGTGGGCGATCTCGACCCCCAGCAGCATGGGCGGCAGCTCGGGGAGGATCGAGCTCTGGATGCGGCGCGCCGTCTCCAGCTCGACCCGCTGGCGCTCCCGCTCGGCGATGCGCCGCACGTGGGGCGGGATGTCCTCGTAGCGGTAGATGAATTCCCGGCCGCTGCCCAGCGCGCGGAGGCTGACGAGCAACGGCACCGCCGCCACGGCCAGCGCCAGCCAGCCGTTGGCCTGCAGCGAGCCGTCTCCGGCCGCCAGCAGCGGATAGCCGAAGATCAGGACCATGGCCACGAGCCCGGCGAGCAGAGCGGTCAGGAAGTCGTAGAAGAGGAAGAGCAGCACCGGCACGGCCCCGAAAACCAGGACCGCCAGCAGGCCCCAGCCGATCGGCACGGCCACGACCACCGGAAAGAGACAAGCCGATCCCAGAAGCGCCGCCACGAGCGTCCCCAGCGGCTTGCCGAGCTTCCGCACCGCGACCGGCGCGACGCACAGCAGGACGACCAGGTAGCCCGGAAAGCCGGACGCGAAGAACCGCCCCAGCAGCTCCAACCCGGGGAACAGGCTGCTGGTGTCCAGGACCACCGAGGCGAGGGGGGAAGCGCCTGCCTGCCGCAGCGCCAGCAGCACGGCCGTGAAAGCGCCGGCCAGGGCGAGCCCCGCGGCCACGCCGCGCAGCGACGAGCGCGCCACGGTCGCATTGGACCAATTGCGCTGGAAGAGCGCGTCGAAAGCGGCCAGCTTGTGCCCCCAGCGCTCGCGGCAGATCGACTCGCCGAGCGACCAGCCGAAGAAGGCGAGCAGCGAGAGCGGCAGGATCTGGAAGACCAGCCACACCACGATGTAGATCAGAGTGGTCTGCAGGCGCGAGGAGAACCCGAAGCCGATCCCCTGAGACTGCGGCCGCGCGATCATCAGAGTCAGCACCAGCCCCACGGCGGCGACCAGCAGGAACACCTGGGTGCCGCGGCGGACGCCGATCTCCCCCGCGTGGTAACGCTTGGCGAACGGCACCGCCAAGGCGACCATGAGGGCATAGATCAGGACGAGCTGGGCCAGGTCCACGAACTGCAGATTCTGGAAGGTCTGCTGAAGCTGCCGCTCCTGCGGATCGTCGACCCAGGGTTGAAAGCCCGCCAGGCGGTCGCCCGCGAAGATCACCTCAAGCCCATGCGAGAGCCCCTCTCCCCGCAGCTCCTGCCGGTCGCGGTAGCGCACGGCGAGGTCGGTGCGCGCCGCGAGCTGCTGGCTGCGAAACTGCGGCGGGTCGTAGCGAGAGAGATCGATCCCCTGGGAAACAAGGAAGGCGTCCGCACGGTCGCGCGCCGTCTGCTCGGAGATCGCAGCCCCCGCGGCCTGCGGGTCGAGGCGGAGCCGCACCGACAGCACCTTCCCGGACAGAGAGACCCGGGCCAGGTAGGTCCAGTCGTCCCGCTGCGCGCCGCGGGCGTAGACGAGGACGGCCCACGAGGCGACCCGCTCAGGCAGCCCGGTACGCCACAGCGCCTCGGCTCCCCGCCGTTCCAGGGCGGCGTCGAGCCGGTTCTCCAGGAGAGGGTCGTTGTCGAGCAGAGCGACGACGTACGGCCGCTCGACCGGCTCGCCGAGGTCGCGGAGCCGTTCGAGCGCGATGGCGACCGCCTCCTGCCGCGAAAAGGACCAGTCGCGCGGCAGGAAGGGGAAGGCTTGCCGGTAGAGCCCGGCCAGGAGCGCCAGCCCCAGAGCGGCCGCGAGAACCCAGAGAACGAGGTCGCGCCACTTTCGCATCGCTTCAGGGTACGGAGAATCCTGGTTCAGGGTTTCCCCCTCTCCCGCTCGCGGGAGAGGGGGTCATGGTGAGAGTCCTAGAAGCTCGGCAGCGCGTTGACCAGCTCGCGCACCGCGTCCGCCGAGCGGTCGAGCGCCGTCCGCTCCTCCTCCGCCAGCTCCAGCTCGATCACCTTCTCCATGCCGTTGCGGCCGAGCACGCAGGGGACGCCCACGAACAGGCCGTCGAGGCCGTACTCGCCCTGCAGGTAGACCGCGCAGGGCAGGATCTTCTTCTTGTCGTGGAGGATCGCCGCCACCATGTCGAGCACCGCGGCCGACGGCGCGTAATAGGCCGAGCCCTGCTTGTAGTAGTTGACGATCTCGATGCCGCCGTTGCGGGTCCGCGTATTGATCGCCTCGATGCGGTCGGCCGGCAGGAGCTTCGACAGCGGGATGCCGTTGACCGTCGTGTAGCGCGACAGCGGCACCATGGTGTCGCCGTGGCCGCCGAGCACGAAGGCGTCGACGTCCTCGACCGAGACCTTGAGCTCGTCCGCGATGAACCAGCGCATGCGGGCGGCGTCGAGCACGCCGGCCATGCCGATCACCCGCTCGCGCGGGAACCCGGAGACCCGGCGCGCCACCTCGCACATGGCGTCGAGCGGGTTGGTCACCATGATGATGATGGTGTCCGGCGACAGCTCGACGATCCGCGAGGTCACCTCGCGGATGATCTCGGTGTTCTTCGCCAGCAGGTCGTCACGGCTCATGCCGGGCTTGCGCGCCAGGCCGGAGGTCACCACGCAGATGTGCGAGCCGGCGGTCGGGCCGTAGTCGCCGCCGCCGTCGATGCGGGCGTTGAAGCCGAGCACCGGCGCGGCCTCCATCATGTCGAGCGCCTTGCCGGTGGCGAGGTCACCCAGGATGTCCACCATGACCACGTCGGCCAGCTCGGCCTCCGCGATCCTCTGGGCAGTGGTGGCGCCCACGTTGCCGGCCCCCACCACGGTCACTTTGTAACGCATCAGGAGATCTCCTCCGTCGTGGATTTTCAGGATTCCAGGTTCTCGACGATCGCCGCCGCGAATTCCGAGGTCTTGAGCAGGGTCGCCCCCTCCATCAGCCGCTCCAGGTCGTAGGTGACCCGCTTCTGGAGGATGGTGCGGCCGAGCGACGACTCGACGGCGTCCGCGGCCTCGTGCCAGCCGAGCCAGCGCAGCATCATGCAGCCGGAGAGGATCAGCGAGCCCGGGTTGACCTTGTCCTGGCCGGCGTACTTGGGCGCGGTGCCGTGCGTGGCCTCGAAGACCGCGTAGCCGTCCCCCTCGTTGCTGCCGGGCGCCATGCCCAGCCCCCCCACCTGCGCGGCGAGGGCGTCCGAAAGATAGTCGCCGTTGAGGTTCGTGGTGGCGATCACGTCGTACTCGTCCGGCCGCAGGAGGACCTGCTGGAACATGGAGTCGGCGATGCGGTCCTTGACCACGATCCGGCCCTGCGGCGCCTTGCCGCCGTGCCGGTCCCACAGCTCCGCCTCGGTGACCGTGCGGTCGCCGAAGCCCTCGCGAGCCGCCTCGTACCCCCAGTCCTTGAAGGCCCCCTCGGTGAACTTCATGATGTTGCCCTTGTGGACCAGGGTGACGCTCTTGCGGTTGCAGGCCACGGAGTACTGCAAGGCCTTGCGCACCAGCCGCTTGCTGCCGAAGCTGGAGATCGGCTTGATGCCGATGCCGCTGTCCGGACGCACCTCCTTGCCGAGCCCGGCCAGGAAGTCGATGATCTTCTTCGCCCCCTCGGACCCCGCGGGCCACTCGATGCCGGCGTAAACGTCCTCGGTGTTCTCGCGGAAGATGACCATGTCCACCTTCTCGGGCTCGCGCACCGGCGAGGGGACGCCCGCGAAATAGCGCACCGGCCGCACGCAGGCGTACAGGTCGAGCACCTGGCGCAGCGTCACGTTGAGGCTGCGGATGCCGCCGCCGACCGGGGTGGTCAGCGGGCCCTTGATGGCCACCCGGTAATGGCGGATGGCGTCCAGGGTGGCGTCCGGCAGCCACTCGCCGGTCTGGTTGTAGGCCTTCTCGCCGGCGAGCGCCTCGACCCAGGCGATCGAGCGGCGTCCGCCATAGATCTTCTCGACCGCGCCGTCGAGGACCCGGCGGGTGGCCCGCCAGATGTCCGGGCCGGTGCCGTCCCCCTCGATGAAGGGGATGATCGGCCGGTCCGGCACCTCCAAACGGTCCTGGTCCGCGTGCCAGGCGATCTCCTGGCCGTCCGCGGGCGGTTTCAAGTCCTGGGATGTCATGGCCAAACCCGTGCTCCTCCTGGATGGAAGAAGAGGAATTATCGAGGTACAAAAGCGATCGCCCGCCGGACCGGCCGGACGCGGCGGTACGCTATCACAAGGGGGGGCGTGCTAGATTCCGGCCATGGACTGGGAACCCCTGATCGCCGCGGCGAGCGCCGCCCGCGCCAACTCCTACTCACCCTACAGCGGCTTCCCCGTGGGCGCCGCCCTGCTGATGGAGGACGGCTCGATCTGGGCCGCGGCGAACGTCGAGAACTGCATCCCCACGCTCGCCGTCTGCGCCGAGCGCAACGCCCTGTACGCGGCCGTCTCGGCCGGCCTGCGCAGGCCGCAGGCCGTGGCCGTGGTCACCGACACCACCCCACCCGCCAGCCCTTGCGGCCTCTGCCGCCAGACCCTCGCCGAGTTCGCCGAGGACCTCCCGATCCTGGTCTGCAACACGAACGGCGACCGCGAGGAGGTCCGCCTCTCCGAGCTCCTCCCCCGGCGCTTCAGCCTGCCGGGATAAAAATTCTCGCAAGGTTCGGGACCTGTTTTCCGTCTTCTAAGGGGTACATGCCGCGCCTCGCGCCGAGGAGCGGTCCGTACCTGGAAGGAGACGCGGATGCCCGGAGGGCACGACCAGCTCTTCAAAGATCTGATTCAGACTTTTCCTGAAGACTTGCTCCACCTGATGACTCCCGGAGTCGCCGCCCGGATTGACCCGGCGAGCCTCGAGTTCCAGCCGGCGCAGAGCTTCCTCGACCTGCCCCGGGGTGGGGAGCGCCGCTTCGATCTCGTGGCGAAGGCGCGGACCCGTTCCGGAGAGCCGGAGCTGATCCTGCTGCACGTTGAGATCGAGCTGCGCTACCGCTCAGCGGCAGTCCCCCGCTTCTGGACGTACAACCGGGTGCTCAGCCTGCGCCACGGGCTGCCGGTGCACACCTTCGTGCTGTACCTGCGCGGCGGACCGCCGGGAGCAGGGATGAGCACCTACCGCGAGGTCTCGCTGGACCGCGAGATCTGCCGGTTCCGCTATCGCCGTTTCGGCCTCTCCCGTGCTCCCGCCGAGGCGTACATCCGGCGGCGCCAGCCGCTGGCCTGGGCGTTCGCCGCCCTGATGCGTTCCTCGGACCGGAGCCGGCAGCGCACCGCCTGCCTGCGCCGGATCGCCACCGCCCGAGGCCTGAGCCCGGCGCGGCGCGTCCTGCTGTTCAACTGTGTGGCAACCTATTTAGAATTGGACGGCAAGGCCTCCGAGGAGTTCCAGCAACTCCTGGCCGAGCTCGGAAGCAAGGAGGATCAGGCGATCATGATGACATGGGCTGAGAGGTTCGAGGCGGAGATCATGGAGAAGGGACGGCAGGCGGGGCGGCAGGAAGGGCTTCGCGAGGGGATGGAAAGGATCCTCCTGCGGCAGTTGAAACAGCGGTTCCGCACCCTGCCGCCGGACGTGGCGCAACGCGTTTCCAGGATTTCCTCGACCGACGAGCTGGCCCGCTTGGCGGAACGGGTCCTGACCGCCGGCTCGCTGGAAGAGCTCGGCCTCGCCTGAACAGACCGCCTTCCCGAGTTGGCCGGCGGTGCCGCTGCCGGCCAACTCTCACCCTCTCTCCGCCACCGAGCGCGAGCCTCCCAGACGCTACAGCGGCTTTCCCGTGGGGCGCCGCCCTCCTGAAGACGGCTCGCCTTAGGCCGCGGCGAACGTCGAGAGTTCCATCCACAAGGTCACGCCAAGCTGCAAGCCGCGCTCCCCGGCTCACCCAAGCCCCCGGTGAGCACCACACCTCTTAAGGGGCTCTCAATCAAGGACGCGATACACCCGGCAGTCTCACCAGCCTCTCCCAACGATTCAGCGCGCCGTTTCCGGCTCGCGGCAAAAGGGCCGCGACCTACTTTGGTGGAGATGAACGATGACAGGCAACAGCTTTGCCCGCCGCTGGCGGGTCATCCTGGCGGCGGGCATGATCACGGCCGCGGCGTTCACGGCGGCAGCTACGGCACAACCGGTCGACAGGGGCCGGGGAGTGGACCCCCGGGTGGACTATCCCTCGTTCGTCCAGCTCGGCCCCTGGGACGATCGCAACTATCAGGTCACGCTGGAGGATCTCGCCTTCCTCGCCCCGAACGAGCGCGAGCTCAAGGACCCCATCCCCGTCTTCTTCCGCATCGAGCTGCGCAAGGCCAACCCGGGAATGCTGCGGGAAGGCCCGGCCCAGTACCCGCGTAGCGCTCTGCAGGTCTTCGAGCTCAAGTACGGCGGCTACCTGATCGGAAACCTCCTGTACACGCAGGCGGTCTACCGCGGAGGCCGCTTCGAGGTGGTGCAGACCAAGGGCATCACCCAGGAGGAGTTCGAGACCAAGGCTCTCACCAGCGACGTGCGGGTCACCTCGCCGACCGGCGGCGCGGAGTCGGCGGTGAAGATCCATCCCACCGATGTCAACAAGGTGGTCGCCGGGTCGAACGGGCCTGGCTCCGGCCAGGTCATGTGGTACTCGACCAACGGCGGCTCCACCTGGACGCAGGCCGCCGCCCTTCCCCTGGGCAGCACCTGCTGCGACCCCACGGTCGACTGGTCGTCGAACGGCCAGTACGCCTACACCTCCACCCTCGGGGGTTGCGGCGCGGTGTGCAACGTCTGGGTCTATCGCTCTTCCAACGGCGGCGCCACCTGGAACGACCTGGAGACCATCACTCCGGGAGACCCCCGGCGCGAGGTCACCTCGGCGAACACCAGCGACAAGCAGTACATCCACGTCGACAAGTTCGCAACCTCCCCGTTCCGCGACAACATCTATCAGTGCTGGCACGACAACAACACCCTGAAGCACTCCCGTTCGACCGACTTTGCCCATACCTGGAGCGCTCCGCTGACCATGTCGAGCGGCACGAGCCAGTCGGGCATCGGCTGTGACCTGACCACCGACAAGAACGGTAACGTCTACTATTTCTGGCCGGCTACCAGCGGCAAGACCATTCTGATGCGCAAGTCGACCAACGGCGGCTCGAGCTTCAACACGGCCGTGACCGTATCCACCACGAGTGACGGCTACGACTTCGCCATTCCGGCGATGGAGACCCGCCGCGCGTTCATCTACGCCTCGGCCGACGCCGACCTTTCGAGCGGCGCCTTCGCGAACTCGGTCTACGTCGCCTGGACGGACACCACCGCCGCCGAGTCGGCGACGACCGCCAACAACCACGCGCGCATCCGGATCGCCTACTCCCGCGACGGCGGCGCCACCTGGACCGTCCGCACCCCGCACGAGACGGCCGACGCCAACACCGTCGACCGCTTCCACCCCTGGCTGGGCGTCGGGCCGGACGGCAAGGTCTACGTGATGTTCTACGACACGCGGCGCAGCGCGACCCGGGTGGGAGTGGACATCTTCTACTCCGTCTCCTCCGACGGCGGCAACACCTGGCCGACGCCGGTCCGCCTGACCAGCGTGCTGTCGCCGCAGATCGACACCAGCTTCGAGTGGGGCGACTACAACGGCCTGGACATCGTCGGCAACCAACTCATCACCATCTTCACCGACAACCGCAACGAGAGCGGCAGCACCGCCGACTCGGTCGACGTCTACGCCGCCGGGCTCACGGTCGGCGGCGGCCCGGGCAACACGGCGCCCACGGTGACCATCACCGCGCCGGCCAACGGCGCCTCGGTGGCGCAGGGGACCTCGGTGACCTTCAGCGGCACGGCTACCGACGCCGAGGACGGCACCATCTCCGGCAGCCTCACCTGGACCTCGAGCATCAACGGCATCATCGGCAGCGGCGCCTCGTTCAGCACCTTGTCGCTGTCGGCGGGGACCCACACCATCACCGCCTCGGTGACCGACAGCGGCGGTGCCCCGGGCTCGGCCGCGATCACCCTGACGGTGACCGGCACCGGCCCGACGACGGTGACGTTCTCCTCGGTGGCCTCGCAGGACGGCCGCATCTGGGAGTCGGGCGAGAACACCAGCGTCGGCGGCGGCGGCAACTCGACCGAAAACCTCACCACCTCTCTCCGCATCGGCGACACCAACGTGGACGAGCAGTACAAGAGCATCGTCTCGTTCAACACCTCGTCGATCCCCGACGGCGCGACGATCCTGTCGGCGACCCTGCGCCTGGTGCGCGGCTCCATCTCCGGCACCAGCCCCTTCTCCACCCACGGCCCCTGCGTCGCGGACATCTCGAACGGCGGCTTCGGCGGCTCGGCGACTTTCGCCTTCTCCGACTGGCAGGCGGCGGCGACGGCGACCAGCGTAGTCACCCTGTCGAGCCCGGCTTCCAACGGCTCGGCCTCCACGGGCAACCTGAGCGCGGCCGGCTTGAGCGCGATCAGCAAGACCGGCACGACCCAGCTCCGCGTCTACTGCACGCTCGGCGACGACGACGACCTCGTCTTCGACTACATCGGCTTCTACCCGGGTGAGACCACCACGACGGCCAACCGCCCGCAGCTCACCGTGACCTACCAGTAAACCCAAAGAAGCGACTCTACCGAAAGGGGCGCGAGAAATCGCGCCCCTTTCGCGTCTTCGGGGGAGCTTCCAAAAATTCTCGCAAGGTTCGAGACCTGTTTTCCGTCTTCTAAGGGGTACATAGCGCGCGCCTCGCGGCGAGGCGCGGTCCGTACCTGGAGGAGACGCGGATGCCCGGAGGGCACGACCAGCTCTTCAAAGACCTGATTCAGACCTTTCCTGAAGACTTTCTCCACCTGATAGCTCCCGGAGTCGCTGCCCGGATCGACCCGGCGAGCCTCGAGTTCCAGCCGGCGCAGAGCTTCCTCGACCTGCCCCGGGGTGGCGAGCGCCGCTTCGATCTCGTGGCGAAGGCGCGGACCCGTTCCGGAGAGCCGGAGCTGATCCTGCTGCACGTCGAGATCGAGCTGCGCTACCGCTCCGCGGCCGTGCCCCGCTTCTGGACATACAACCGGGTGCTCAGCCTGCGCCATGGGCTGCCGGTGCACACCTTCGTGCTCTACCTGCGCGGCGGCCCACCAGGAGCAAGGACGAGCACCTATCGCGAGGTCTCGCTGGACCGCGAGATCTGCCGGTTCCGCTATCGCCGGCTCGGCCTCTCCCGCGCTCCCGCCGAGGCGTACATCCGGCGGCGCCAGCCGCTGGCCTGGGCGTTCGCCGCCCTGATGCGCTCCCCGGACCGGAGCCGGCAGCGCACTGCCTGCCTGCGCCGGATCGCCACCGCCCGAGGCCTGAGCCCGGCGCGGCGCGTTCTACTGTTCAACTGCGTGGCAACTTATTTAGAATTGGACGGCAAGGCCTCCGAGGAGTTCCAGCAACTCCTGGCCGAGCTCACAAGCAAGGAGGACCAGGCGATCATGATGACATGGGCCGAGAGATTCGAGGCAGAGATCATGGAGAAAGGGCGGCAGGAAGGGTTCCGCGAGGGGATGGAGAAGATCCTCCTGCGCCTGCTAAAGCAACGTTTCCGGACCCTTCCACCGGACGTGGCGCAGCGCGTCTCCCGCATCCGCTCGACCGACGAGCTGACACACCTGGCAGATCGGGTCCTGACCGCGGGCTCTCTGGAAGAGCTCGGCCTCGCCTGAGCAGACTATCTTCCGAGATGGCCGGCCCGTGGTGCTTCTGCCGGGCCGGCCACTCGGTTCAGCCTGCCAAAGAAGTTCGGGCGCAAGAACCGGATGGCTCCGATTTCCGCCGCTCTCTACCATTCTCCTTGCGACAAAGGAGAATGCAATGCACAGAACCATCGAACCCGCGATCCTCTACTTCGGCA
>DASVEF010000163.1:0-26508 GCA_036380715.1 Thermoanaerobaculia bacterium
CCCTTCTTCGGCTTCGTCGGCGCCGTGGCCGCCGAAGCCGATCCGCGGCGGACGGACCTCTACGTCACCAGCCTGGAGAAGCTGGCCGGCTGTCCCTGGCAGCTCTTCCTCGGCCGCCTCCTCCGCCTGGAGCCCACGCCGGACCCCTTGGCCGCCCTCCCCGGAGCCGATCCGCTGCTGCTAGGGAACCTGGTTCACGCCGCCCTGAAGCGCATTGTCCTGTCGCCTCTCTCCCTCCCCACTGTAGAGACGCCCCGTGGGGCGTCTCCTCCTCCGCCGGAGGTGCCCGCGGCCGCAGGAGACGCCCCACGAGGCGTCTCTACAGTGGGGGATGCAACAGATCGCGCGGCGGCAAAGTTAGCGCCTATGGGGCCGGGGGGTGAGGTCCCCTGGCCCGCCTCCGCCGACCTCGACCGCATCCTGCGCGAGGAAGCGGAGCGGCTCCTCGCCGAGGAGGGGATCTTCATGATGGGTCTGGCGCGCGCCCTCGCCGAGCGCGCCCGGCCGCTGGTGGACGTGGCGGGGGAGATGGACTGGGGGCGCGAAGGGGCGGCGCTCCCCGTGCTGCGCGCGGAGGAGCCGGAGAGCCTGACAGTGCGCGATGCCGCGGGGGATCTCCGCACGATCTCGTTCCGGGCCGACCGGGTGGACCGCACACCCGAGGGTCTCCGCTTCACCGACTACAAGACCGGCCGGCCGATCTCGACCGCCCGCAAGCCGGACGTCCGCCGCCGGCACTTCCTGGAGCGGGTGAAGCAGGGAACGCACCTCCAGGCCGTGGCCTACCTGCTCGCGGCCGGTGAGCCCGCGACCGGACGCTACCTCTTCCTGCGGCCGGGGCTCGGAGAGCGCGAGGACCGGGAGCTCGCCGTCACCCCGGAGGACCGCGACTTCGCCGAGGGCTTCGCCGGGGCCGCCGCGGCGGTGCTCGGGGCCTGGGACGCGGGGAGCTTCTTCCCTCGCGTGGTCGATCCGGTCGGCCGGGACGAGCCCGGGCGCTGCTCCTGGTGCGCGGTCGCCGAGGCCTGCGTGCGCGGCGACTCCGGAGCGCGGCTGCGCCTGTTCGAGTGGACCGAGCGGGCGAAGTCGAGCGCGGACCTCGATCCGGCGGAGTCGGCCCTGCTTCGCGTCTGGCGTCTGGCGGCGCGCGGCGGGCGGGAGGAGGCGGCCCCGGAAGTGGACGGGGAGGCGAAGGACTGATGGGCCGGTTGATCCTCGGCCGCTTCGGCCCGGTCGGCGAGGAGGCCCTCCGCGCCAGGGACCGCGAGGCGCGGACGGAGGCGCAGCGCCGTTTCGACCGGCCGCTGCTCCTCCAGGCCGGCGCCGGCACCGGCAAGACCACCACCCTGGTCGCCCGCCTTCTCTCCTGGACCCTGGGCGCCGGCTGGGACCGGGTGCTCGAACGCCGGGCCGCGCGGCCGGCGGCCCTCCCCGCGCCGCGTCCTGAAGGGGAAGGGAGCCCGGAGCGGATCGCCGCGGAGGTGCTGCGCGGCGTCGTGGCGATCACCTTTACCGAAGCCGCGGCGGCCGAGATGGCGGGCCGGGCGGCCCGGGAGCTGGCGAAGCTGGCCGCCCCATTGAGCCCTCACCCCCTGGCCCCCTCTCCCGTCACCTGGAGAGGGGGAAAACACGAAAAGGAAACAGAGGAGGCCGGGCGGTGGCGCCCCTCTCCCGGTGACGGGAGAGGGGACGGGGGTGAGGGCCCGATCGGCGGACTGTCGGCTCAGGATGAGTACTGGCCGGACTGGCTCGACGACTCGGTCCTGCCGCCGCCGGAGGTGACCGCGCTGCGGGCGCGCGCTCTGCTCTCGGCCCTCGACCACCTCGTGGTCTGTACCATCCACGCCTTCTGCCTGCGGCTCCTCTCCGAGCACCCATTGGAGGCAAGGGTCCATCCTCATCTCAAAGTCGACGCCGACGGCCGGCTCCTGGAGGAGGTCGTGCGCGAGACCGTCGAGGCCGCCCTGCGCGAGGGGTACGGCGCGCCGGGCGATCCGCACCTGCTGGCTCTGGCGGTCCGCGGCTTCGGTCCCCAGGAGATCATCGAGGCCCTGATGGCGCTGGTGGCGGCGGGGCTCCCCTCGGCCGCGCTCCGCGAAGACCCGTTCAACGCGGATTCGCTGGGCGCCTTCCGCGACCGGCTCGCCGGCGCCTCCGAGGAGGTCCTCGGCCTGATCGCCATGCGCCTGGGCAACAGCCGACGGGCTCCCAACGCCCGCTCCATCGAGAAGGGGCTCGCGTCGCTGATCGGCCTCCTGGCGGAGATGGAGGGGACCGATCCGGCCGCGCTGAAGGGATGGACGGCCGAGCTGCTGCCGGCGAACCTGGTCAACCACCTGCGGGAGTGGGGCAAGGGGAAGCTCAACGCGGCCGAGAGCGCCGTGCTCGGCGAGGTCCGCGGCGAGCTGGCGGCCCAATCCGCAGTCCTCTGCTCCCTGCTGGACCACCTGGAGCGGCTCGATCCCGAGCTGCTGGGCCATGCCCGCCAGGCCCTGGCCCCGCTGCTCGCCACGGTCGAGCGCGATCTGCAGGCGCGCGGCATCGCCACCTTCGACGCCCTGCTGACCGGGGCCGAGTCGCTGCTCGCCCGGCATCCCGAGGTGCGCTCGCGCGTGCGCCGGGGGATCGACCAGCTCCTGGTCGACGAGTTCCAGGACACCGACCGGGTGCAGTGCGAGATCCTGCGCTGGATCGCCCTGGACGGCCCGCGCGACGAGCGTCCCGGCCTCTTCCTGGTGGGCGATCCCAAGCAGTCGATCTACGGCTGGCGCAACGCCGACCTGCGGGCCTACGACGGTTTCGTGGAGCTGGCGCGGCGGCACGGCGGGGATGTGATGCCGCTGGTCGAGAACTTCCGCTCGGTGCCGGCGATCCTCGCCGAAGTGTCGCGGGTGGTCGAGCCGGTGATGCGCGCGCGGTCCGGCCTCCAGCCCCCCTTCGAGCCTCTGCTGGCCTGCGAACGGCGGCGCGAGGACCCCGGGTTCCGCCGCGGGGACCGCGCCCCGGTGGAGCACTGGGTCTCCTGGAAGGCCTCCTCTTCCGGGATGACGCGGGGACGGACTCCGGCCGTGGAGGCGGCGGAGCTGGAGGCCGTGGCCCTGGCGGCCGACCTCCGCTCCCTCCACGACGAGCAGCGGGTGGAATGGCGGGAGATGGCCGTCCTCCTGCGCGGCACCGGCGACCTCGACACCTACCTGGAGGAGCTGCGCCGGGCGCGCATCCCCTTCGCGGTGGGGCGCGACAAGCAGTACTACCGCCGGCGCGAGGTGATCGAAGCCGCCGCCCTGGTGCGCGCGGTGCTCGATCCCGGCGACCACCTGGCCCTGCTGACGGTGCTCCGCTCGGTGCTTGTGGGAGTGCCGGACGCGGCGCTGATCCCTCTGTGGAGGCGGGGATTTCCGCGGCTGATGACGGAGTGCCCTCACCCCCTGGCCCCCTCTCCCGCCACCGGGAGAGGGGGAAAAACGCAAGAGAGCCGGGTGGGCGGGGGCGCCCCTCTCCCGGTGACGGGAGAGGGGACGGGGGTGAGGGCCCACGGCGATGCCCTCCACGAAAAGCTCGCCGAAGTCCGGGCCGTCATCGAAGCCGCCACCCTCGAGGTGCCCAGAGACGTTCCGGGCATTGAACGGGTCCGCGGCTGGGAGAAGGGGCTGCTCGCGGCGGTGGAGCACCTGGCGGTGCTGCGCCTCGCGTTCGAGAGCGAGCCGGCGGACCTCTTTGTGGAGCGCCTGCGGCGGCTGTTCCTGGTCGAGGCGGTGGAGGCGGCCCGCTACCTTGGCCCCTACCGCCTCGCCAACCTGGACCGCTTCTTCCGGCAGCTCCTCGCCGCGATCGAGGACGGCGGCGGCGACTTGACGGCGATCCTGCGCGCCCTGCGCCGGAGCGTCGCCGAGGCGCGGGAGGCCGAGGAGGGGCGGCCCAAGGACGGCTCCGAGGACGCCGTCCAGGTCCTCACGATCCACGGCGCCAAGGGGCTCGACTTCCAGCACGTCTATCTGATGCAGCTCCACAAGGCGCCCGGGGGAGAGGGCGGTCCGCGCACGGAGGCGGGGCGGCTTCCGGACGGCGCGGCCGAGTACCGTCTGTTCGGGGCTCCCACGTTGGGCTTCGACCGGGTCGAGGCCGAGCGCCGGGAGGTGGAGGCCGCCGAGCGGGTGCGCACGCTCTACGTGGCCATGACCCGCGCCAAGGACCGCCTGGTCCTCGCCGGCGTCTGGCCCGAGGAGGGAGAGGCGAAGCCGCCGGAGCAGTCGCGCACGCACATGGATCTCCTCCTCTCCCGCCCGGACCGCCCAGACGATCTCGCGGCGCACTGGGAAGCCGCGCAAGGGGGATCCTGGGCGTTCGAGGACCCGACGGGAGCGCTGTGGCGGTTCCCCGCGCTGGCGCCCGGGCCGAAGGAGTCGGTCGCCGAGGAGCCGGAGGGGCCGGCTCTCCCCTCGTCCGAGGAGGTCGCCCGCGCTTCCGCGGACCTGCAGGCCGCCCGCGCTGTCGCGGAGGAGCGCATGGCCCGCCCGTTCGGCGGTGCCGCTTCCGAAGAGGCCCACGAGCTGCTGCGCGAGCACCAGGCCGGGCGCCGCCTGGGAGAGGCGGGGAGCGGCGAGGCCGTCCGTCCCGCCGGCTCCGGAAATCTGGAGAAGGACCGGGAGGCGGCCATGGCCGCGGGCGGCGCCGTGCACCGGGCGCTGGAGACGTGGGACCTGGCCGCCGATCCCGAGGCGGAGAGGGCGCGCCAGCGCGCTCTGCTGCCCGCCTACCTCGCCCCGCTCGCCCGCGGAGAGATCCTCGACCGGGCCCTCCCCCGGGCCGAGCGCCTCCTCGACGCCTTCGGCAGGAGCGGGCTTCTGGAGAAGCTGCGACGGCTGCGCGCCCATGTCCTCGCGCGGGAGCTCCCCGTCCTGCTCCCTCCGGGGAACGGACCGCACTCTCCGGTGGGCGTCGTCACCGGGGCGGTCGATCTCCTGTACCGCGACCCCGACAGCGGCGAAATCGTCATCGCCGACTATAAGACCGACGACGCCGACGGCCCGGAAGAGCTGGAGCGCCGCGCCGCCGCCTACGCCCCTCAAGGCGCCGCCTACGTCCGCGCCGTCCAGGAAGCGCTGGAGCTGAAAAAGCCGCCCCGTTTCGAGCTGTGGTTCCTGCGAGCGGACCGGGTGGTGGGGTGATCCTTCTATAGCCGGCCGGTCATTGACAATCCACTGGTGCTGGTCCAGAATGGCGCGGTCCAAGATGAAAGCTCCCGTTCGGGTTCCAGCGCCCCATGTACAGGCCGCCATCGCGCAGACGGCCCAGGCGAGCCTGCGGCCGGGCTCGTCCGGCTCCTTGCCGGGACAGGCTCGCGTCCCAGCCTCTCACGTCCAGGCGGCCGTCGCCCGCGGTGCGCAGGCCAAGCTCGCCGTTCCCCCGCCGCCCGGTTGTCCGGCGGCGCCTCACGTCCAGGCTGCGCTCGGGCGCACGGCTGGGGTGGCGGCGTCGAGATCGACGGTGCAGGCGAAACAGCGGACGACTCCGCCTCAGGTCTCGGCCCCGGTGCCGCCGAAGCCCGCGGCCCGGTGCATCCAGAGAGCCCAGGTAGCTCAGGAAGTCGAGAGAGCCATCGAGGAAGGCGAGACCAGGGCCGTCGACCCGGGAGGGACGCTGCGCTTTACGGCCCTGGCGGCGGGCTGTCTGGCCGTGGTCGCCCTGTTCCAAGGCGGCGGCGGAGCGGGTGTGCACATGGCGCTGAAAATAGACAAGGACGAGCAGTGGAACAACTTCCTGAATGCCATCGCCGGCCACGAAATCACGACTGTCTATCTGTACTCCGACATGCTGGGGGAAAGACAAGGTTGGCACGTCAAGTACCACCTCAACGAGGACGTGATGATACAGGGCCCCGATGGGAGCCAACCTCCGCGAGCGGGGGGTGAAGTGGATATCAACGAGGGTTGGATAGCGGACGAGGGTCTCGCCAAAGAGTGGTTCAAGACTGCGCTAAGCGCGCAACGAGTGATCCTGACCAGAACGAATAAGACGGTGGAGCACCAGTGCCCCTGACATGGATCTAAGGGAAGACCTGGTACTGCTCGAGTCGGGCGAGGAATTCCAGGCGCGAAATCCCCGCCAAGTCAGCGGCCCGTCCTGAAGAGAGGCGGCCGAGCTCGTACAGCTTGACTGCTGCCAGGATCTTCATCGCAGCCCCTCACGAGATGAAGAACGTCTCCGACGAGAGCTGAGACCACTCGGGGGTGTCGTCGGACTTCGGCGGCGCGGGCTCTCGACGCCCTTTTGGCGGCTTGCTCTTCTTCAGGAGCTTGGGCGGCTTGAGCCGCTTCTGCGGCAGCTCGGGGCCGCCGACCGCCGCCTCTTCGGTGAAGAAGACGCAGTGCCCTCCATGGTCGCGCAGCCAGCCGGCGCAAAGAGTGCCGAGGTGCCGGCCGGAGTAGGAGTAGACCGAGCCGTCGGCGAGATACCCGACCGGATAGCCGGAGTACAGGAAGACGTGGACGTCGTCTTCCGTGTAGGCGATCGCTCTGCCCGTGCGGTCGTAGAACGTCATCGGAACGTCCTCTTCGAGCGCCGCTGAAAGAATTTCTACTTACATTGAGGCAAAGAAACGCCGAGGTCAAGATCCCGCCTGGACCTTCCCGATGAAATCCTTTGTCACTAGTAGATGAGGGGTAGTCTTTTACGAGATAATGAGATTTCTGCCCTCATCGAACGGGAGGCTCGGTTTGGCTCATAGACACGGGTGGTTTTTTCTCTTTTCCCTGCTCGTCCTTCTCGCCCCCGGCATGGCGGCGGCTCAGCCGGGCTTGGTCCCGCAGGCCGAGGAGGGCGCCGCCCGGGGGATGTACCTGGTCCAGCTCGACGAGCCGCCCCTGGCGCGCTACCGCGGCGGCATCCCCGGCATCGGGGCGACCCATCCGCAGTCCCGGGGCCGGAAGAAGCTCGAGGTCGGCAGCCGGGACAGCCTGGGGTATCTGGAGTTTCTCCAGGCCCGGCAGGAGCGGACACTCGACGCCATCGGGAAGCGCCTGGGCCGCGAGGTCTCGCCCGTCCGCCGCTACAACCTGGCCTTTCATGGGCTGGCCCTGGAGCTGACGGAGAAGGAGGCCGCGCAGATCGCCCGCATCCCTGGAGTGAGGGCGGTCCAGCCCGACCGGCGGCTGCGGCCCGCTTCCGACGCGGGACCCGCCTGGACCGGGGCGCCGCAGGTCTGGGACGGCAGCGGCACCGGCGGCCTGCCCGGCACCAAGGGAGAGGGGATCGTGATCGGGGTCATCGATACGGGGATCGATCTCAGCCATTCGTCCTTTGCCGACGTCGGAGGGGATGGTTACAACCACGTCAATCCGCGGGGCTCCGGCAATTATGTGGGATGGTGCAACCCCTCCAACCCTGACTACGATCCGACCCTGCCCTGCAATGACAAGCTGATCGGGGTCTGGAGCTATCTCGACAGTGGCGACGACCCGCGCGACAGCGATGGGCACGGCACGCACGTGGCGAGCATTGCGGCGGGCAATCACATCGCCTCGGCGCAGATGCCCGTGCCTGGCGGCATTGTTGCGCGTCCGATCTCCGGCGTCGCGCCGCACGCGAACCTGATCGCCTACGACGTCTGTGGCCAGTACGACTGCTATTCATTCACGATCGTGGAGGCCATCGAACAGGCCGTAGAGGACGGCGTCGACGTGATCGTCCTCGCGATGGCGGACTCCTATTACTCCGGAAGCCCCTGGTATGACGCCATGTCTCTAGCTCTTCTGGGGGCTCGCGAATCCGGGATCTTCGCGGTGGCCGCTGCGAATAGCTCCTATGGAGGCATCGGACCGCCGGCCAGCGCCCCCTGGGTGCTCGCCATGGGAGCCACGACCCATGATCGCAGGCTCGTCAGTCCCCTGACCAACCTGAGTGGCGGCTCGCCGCCGCCGCCGTCCGGTCTCGAGGGGGTGTCTCTGACGGGTGCCTACGGTCCCGCTGCGATCGTCCACGCCAGCACCTATGGCAGCGGGAGCTGTTATTCCTTCCCGCCTGGCACCTTCTCCGGCCAGATCGTGGTGTGCGATCACTATCATTTCTGGGACGACCCCCTGTACCAAGGGCAACAGGTCCTGGCGGCGGGAGGGGGCGGCATGATCCTCGCTGAGTTGTATTCGAGCACCCAGCCTCCCATCGGAGGCAACGTCCTGCCGACGGCGCATCTGATGAAGAGAGACGCCGACGCCCTGCGCACCTGGCTGAGCTCCGGCTCGGGGCACACGGGCAGGATCGGTGCAACCGAGGCACGGTTCTCTTCTTCCCGGGGTGACTGGATGGCGTATTCCAGCCTCTACGGACCCGGCTCCGCCCCTGACCTGCTCAAGCCCGACGTCCTGGCACCAGGGCATGAGATCTTCGCCGCCTACAAGAACCAGGGATATGCCGTGCTCCAGGGCACCTCGATGGCGGCCGGACACGCCGGAGGGGCTGCCGCTCTGCTCATCGCCCTCCATCCCGACTGGACGCCCGCGGAGATCCAGTCGGCTCTGGTGTCGACCGCCGTGAGCAGCATCATGAACGTGGATGGCAGCGGACCGGCGTCGATCTTCCAGAAGGGGGGCGGACGTGTGTCGCTCACTACCGCTGCAAAGTCCGGCTTGGTCCTCGATGAAACCATCGCCGCCTTCGAGCAGGCCGATCCCGGTCTCGGAGGGCATCCCGAGGCGCTGAACCTGGCGTCGCTCGCCGACAGCTTCTGCGTGAACAGTTGTGGCTGGACGCGGGTGGTGAAGAGTACTCTGCCCTTCACCACCCAGTGGTCCGTGGGGACGACTTCGGCCGCGGGGTTCAGTCTGACTGTGAGCCCTTCCACGTTCACGCTCGGTCCCGGCGGCACACAGATCCTCCAGGTCACCGCCACCCGGACCACGGCGCCGTTCGAATGGACCTCGGGCCAGGTGGTTCTGACCGAGGCCCAGAACAACGCCCCCCAGGCTCATCTGCCCGTCGCGCTCCACTGGTTCCCCGACTATCTGGTGTCTGTGGTCAAGGCTGGATCGGGCTCCGGCCGCGTGACGAGCAATCCGGCGGGGATCGACTGCGGAGCCGATTGCTCCGAGAGGTACCCTTACAACACCTCGGTGACGCTGACGGCGACCCCGGCCCCGGGCTCGGTTTTCGTGGGATGGGACGGGTACTGGGACTGCGAAGGCCCCTGGCCTACCTGCTCGCTCGATGTCGAGTTCAACGTCTCCGTCACCGCTTATTTCAATCTGCCCATTCCCGACCAGGCCCTCACGAACCAGGCTGCGGTCAAGGCTTCCATGGACGCTCCAGTCTCCGGGGGTACCTGGGCCTATTACTCCGTCGACGTGGAGAGCGGGGCCGAGCAGCTCGTCGTCGACCTGTTCGACCTGTCCGCGGACGTCACGCTCTACGTCCGCCAGGGGCAGAAGCCGACCTGGGATAGCTACAACTGCTCGGACTGGGACTACGGCCTGCCCAACCGCCGGTGCGTCATCACGGCGCCCGCCGCCGGACGGTGGTGGATCGGCGTCAACAACGTCGACTCAGGGGTGATCCGCTACTCGATCCGGGCGAGCTGGGGGGCCGCGAACGACCGGGGCCTCGCCAACCGCTCGCAGGTGAACGACTTCGTCTACTCGACCCAGAACGGCGGCGCCTGGAAGTACTACTTCGTCGACGTCTCCGCCGGCAGCACCAACCTGGTGGTCGACCTCTTCCGGCTCACGGAGGACGCGGACCTGTACCTGCGCTATGGCGCGAAGCCCGACCGTTCGAACCACGACTGTGTGTCCGACGCGCCCTCGGTCACGCCCGATCGCTGCGCCGTGGCGAGCCCCACCGCGGGACGGTGGTGGGTCGGCGTCAACAACTTCGCGTCCGAAACGATCAACTACACGATCCAGGCGAGCTGGGAGACGGTGGACGCCCCGACGGATTTCTATACGCTGACCCCCTGCCGGGCCGTGGACACGCGCGGCGGCCAGGCTCTCGCCTCGGGCGTGCCCAGGATCCTCCAGATCTCCGGGGTGTGCGGCGTGCCGGCCGGTGCCAAGGCGGTCTCGGTGAACGTCACGGTCGTCGGCGGGACGGGGAGCGGATCCGTGACGCTGCACCCCGGGGACGAGCCCGCGCCGTCGACCAGCACGGTGAATTTCCGGGCGGGGATGACCCGGGCCGACAACGCCATCATGAGCCTCGGCCGCACCGGCGCCGGGAGCCTGGGAGCCCTGGCCACGGTGGCCGGTCCAGGGCAGGTCCATCTGATCGTGGATGTGAACGGCTACTGGCAGTAGGGCGCCTACATCTCGGGGTTGACGATCCCCCCGCTGCCGGTGCTGCGGGGGTCCGAGGCGGCTTCGAGGCGGCCGTCCGCGAGCCGACGCACGGCGTGGACCTTGGCGATGTCCTTGTTGTTCTCCTGCACCTCGTGGCGGCGCCGCTCCAGCTCCGCCCGGGTCTCGGGCGACAGGGCGTCGGATTCGACCTCCAGCCGGTCGGGCAACCATTGATGGTGGATGCGCGGCCGGTTGAGCGCCGTCTGGAGAGGATCGCCGTCCACGATCAGGTTCAGCAGCACCTGAATGGTGTTGGTGGGGATGCGCGAGCCTCCCCGGCCGCCGAGGGCGACCGCCTCCTTCCCCTTCCAGGCGATCGTCGGGGCCATGGAGGAAAGCATCTTCTTGCCGGGCGCGACCGCGTTGGCCTCCCCCTGGACCAGGCCGAACAGGTTGGGCCGGCCCGGGGCCGCCGCGAAGTCGTCCATCTCGTTGTTGAGGAAGAAGCCGGCCTCGGGCACGTAGAGGCCGCAGCCGAACAGGTCGTTGATCGTCGTGGTCAGCGCCACCAGGGTGCCGTCGGCGTCGATCACCGACAGGTGGGTCGTTTCGCCGCTCTCCGCCGGGGCCGCCGCGGCCTCCTTGCCGGGCCAGGGCCGCACCTCCGTGGAGACGGACGCGCGGTCGCGGCGGATGTCGCGCGCCCGGCGCTCGATCCAGGCGGGATCGAGGAGCTGCGCCGCCGTGGCCTGCGCGGTCGACGGATCGCCGAGCAGGAAGCGGTCGGCAAAGGAACGGCGGAAGGCCTCGGCGAGCAGGTGATCGCGGTCGGCGCCGAAGCGCGGGAGCCTGCCCCACTCCAGCCGCTCCAGCATCCCCAGGGTCTGGCCGAGGATGATCCCTCCGGAGGAGGGGAGGGGCATGGAGGCGATCTTCCAGCCGAAGGCTTCGAGGAGGAGCGGGTCCCGCCATGCCGGCTTGTAGGCGGCGAGGTCGGCCGCGGTGAGGACGCCGCCGTGGCGGCGGGAGGCCGCTTCGACCGCCTGCGCGACCGGGCCTGTCGTGATCCCTTCAGGACCGCGCTCGGCGTAGCGCTCCAGCGTCGCCGCCAGGGCGGGAAGACGCACCAGGGTGCCCATCGGCAGCGGCTTGCCCCCCGGGTACCAGGTCTCGACCGTCTCCGGGAAGCGCAGCAGGTCCTTGCGGGTGTCCTCCTTGTCCAGCAGCTCGTGAAGGTGGCGGTCGACCCGGAACCCCTCCGCGGCCAGCTTTCGCGCCGGGGCGACCAGCCGGGGCCACGGGAGCTTGCCGAGCTTGCGGTGGAGCTCCCAGAGGCCGGCCGGGGAGCCCGGAACGCCCGCGGCGAGCGGTCCCACGGTCGAGGCGTCCTTGATGGGGTTGCCCTGGGCGTCCAGGTACATGTCGCGGCGCGCCGCGGCCGGCGCGATCTCCCGGAAGTCGAGAGTCAGGACCTCGTCCCCCTTCTTCACCACCGCGAAGCCGCCGCCGCCGAGGTTCCCGGCCTCGGGATAGACCACGGCGAGGACGAGCGCCGTGGCCACCGCGGCGTCGACCGCGTTGCCGCCGGCGCGCAGGATCTCCACTCCGATCTCCGTGGCCCGAGGATCGCCGGAGGCGACCGCGCCGCCGGTGCCGATGGGGGCTGGCGGGGAGGCGGCGCGCGCGGGGAGAGCGGTTGTGAGGAGGAGGGCGAGGAGGAGAACAAGGGTTGGCTTCATGGATCGCTCCGCGGAGGCTCGTCGTTCCCGGGTGACGAGGATACCCGAGATCGGCGCAAAGACCTCGCGGCGGATTATGGGGCCTGCAGGAGCTGGTCCCGCTCGCGGCGTACGCGGGCGGCCATCTCGGGCTCGTTGACCTCGCGATAGCGGGCCTCGGCCTGCTTGAGCAGGGCGGCGGCCTCGCGCGGGCGCGCCTGCGCCTTGCGCACGGCCGCCTCGAACTCCAGCAGCCGCGCCTCGACGAGCAGGTCGCCGGTGCCGCGGGCGAGGCGCAGCGCCGCTTCGCGCAGCGCCTCCTCGGCGCCCGGCAGGTCGCCGGTCCGCAACCGGACGTCGCCGAGGCAGGCCCAGATCCTCGCCTCCAGGTCCTGGAGGAGAGGGGTCGCGTGCAGCTCGGCGTCCAGGCGGGCGGACGCGGTCAGCGCGAGCTCGGCGAGGCGGGCCGCCTCCCGGGGATCGGCCTCCGCGGTCTCCAGCCCTCTGCGCAGCAGCTCCTCGCTGAGCCCCCAGGTGTGGAACCGCGGATCGCCGGCCGCGCGCTCCGGCTGCTGCTCCCGCGGCAGGGCGAGCAGCTCCGAGCAGAGGCCGGGAGCGTCCGCGCGCTCGCGGTCGAGCGCCGCCTGGGCCCGCGCCAGGCGCTCCAGGAGCGGACCCGTCCCTCCGAGCCGCTCCAGGAGGGCGTCGAGGTCGGGTTTCGGGCCGGCCGGGCCGGCAGGGTCATCCTTGCCCAAGGAGGAAATCCAGGGTGTCCACCCCGGCGTCATTTCGGCCTCTCAGCGGACCCCTTGGGGCAGAAGCCGCTCGGCGGTGGGGCCGTGGAAGACCTTCCCGTCGTGCGTGAGCAGGCTGCCGGCGATCAGCTCGTCCTGCGTGTCGATCGCGAAGCTCCCCTCTTTCCAGACCTGCGCGAGGAGAGACTGGACGTTGCGCGCGTAGAGATTGCTCGCGTCCTGGGGCATCGCGGCCGCCAGGTTCGAGGGGCCGAGGATCAGGACGCCGTTGTGGACCACCTCGCGGTCGGGCTCGGAGAGCTCGCAGTTGCCCCCCTGCTCGACCGCCAGGTCGACGATCACCGATCCGGGGCGCATGGCGCGCACCATGTCGGCGGTGACCAGCCTGGGCGCCGGCTTGCCGGGGATCAGGGCGGTAGTGATCACGGCGTCCGCCTGGGAGACGTGCCGGTGCACGATCTCGCGCTGGCGGCGCAGGAAGTCCTCGCTCATCTCGCGCGCGTAGCCACCGGCCCCTTCGCCGCTCTCGGCGCTCTCGGAAGCCGGCAGCTCGATGAAGCGTCCGCCCAGCGACTGCACCTGCTCCTTGACCGCCGGCCGGATGTCGGAGACCTCGACGATCGCCCCGAGGCGGCGGGCGGTCGCGATCGCCTGCAGGCCGGCCACGCCCGCGCCCATGATCACCACGCGGGCCGGCTTGATCGTGCCGGCCGCGGTCATCAGCAGGGGGAAGTACTTGGGCAGGCGGAGCGCCGCCAGGAGCACCGCCTTGTAGCCGGCGATGTTGGCCTGCGACGACAGGGCGTCCATGGGCTGGGCGCGCGTGATGCGGGGGACCAGCTCCATGGCCATCGAGGTGATCCGCCGCTCGGCGAAGGCGCGGACCATCTCCAGGTTGCGGTGCGGCGCCAGGAAGGCGACCAGCAGAGACCCGGGCCTGAGGGCCGCCGCCTCCTCGGGCTCGGGAGCGGCGACCTTGAGCACGGCGTCGGCGGCGCCCCAGGCCGCCGCGGCGTCGTCAGCGATGCGGGCCCCGGCGGCCGCGAAGTCGGCGTCGGGGAAGAACGCGGCCTCGCCGGCTCCGCGCTCGACGATCACCTCCAGCCCGGCCTTGACCAGGCGGCGCACGGTCTCTGGAGTGGCCGCCACCCTCGTCTCCCCGGGGCGGCGCTCGCGGGGGATAAAGACGTTTGCCATGTGTGGAGAGATCCTATCTCAGTCTCAGTCCGATCTCTCGTCCAGACCGAGCTCGTGCGCCGCCCGGGAGTGCTCGAAGTCCGTCTCTGGATGGAGGGGGTCGGGGACCGACTCCGGGGGCGCCGGGCGCAGCAGCGAGATCACGATCGCCGCCGTCAGGATCAGCAGGACGATGCCGAGCGACCAGGTAATGGGGATGGGGATCCAGTCGTGGAGCAGCATCTTGGCGCCGACGAAGACCAGCACCAGACCCAGGCCGAAGCCCAGGTACCGGAACTTGTGCATCAGCCCGGCGAGCAGGAAGTACAGGGCGCGCAGGCCGAGGATGGCGAAGATGTTGGACGTGAAGACGATGAACGGATCGCGGGTGACGCCGAAGACCGCCGGGATCGAGTCCACCGCGAACACGACGTCGGTCGCCTCGACCACCACCAGCACCAGCATCAGGGGGGTGGCGACCAGCCGCCCCGCCTCGCGGATGAAGAACCGCTTGCCGTGATACTGGGTGGTCAGCGGCATGAGGCGCTGGAAGGCCTTGAGCACCGGGTTCTTCTCCGGATGGATCTCGGTCTCCTTCTGGGCCAGGATCTTGATCCCCGTGTAGACCAGGAACGCGCCGAAGACGAAGATCAGCCACTCGAAGCGGGCGAGCAGCGCGGTGCCCATGACGATGAAGAGGCCGCGAGAGATGAGCGCTCCCAGGATGCCCCAGAACAGGACCCGGTGCTGGTACTGCGGCGGTACCGCGAAGTAGTTGAAGATGACGATGAAGACGAAGATGTTGTCGAAGCTGAGGGAGCGCTCGATGATGTAGCCGGTGAGGAACTCGAGGCCGGCCTGGCCGCCGAACTCCCAGTAGATCCAGGCGTTGAAGATCAGGGCCAGGATCGTCCAGATGACGCTCCAGAACAGCGCCTCCCGGAGGCCGACCGTGTGCTCTTTGCGGTGGATGACGCCCAGATCGAGAGCCAGCATCCCGATGACAAGGGCGATGAAGACCCCCCACTGCAAGGGGTTGCCGATCGTTTCCATGGACCTCTTCCTCTCTCGCAGCCGGGAGCCGTTCCGGGCAGGCAGAGTTTACTCGAACGGGGAGCTTTTCCGAGGGGCTGCCCCGCCGGGGGGGAGGGCCCGGCGGGGCGTGCGGCGCGCCGGGGCTACTTCTTCAGGTGGGAGTTCACCAGCTTGGTCATTTCGAACATGCTGACCGAGTCTTTGCCGTCGAAGACCCTCTTCAGCTTGGCGTCCGCCTTGATCGTGCGCTTGTCCTTGGGATCCTGGAGGTTGTTCGCCTTGATGTAGTCCCAGATCCGCTTGGTGACCTCGGTGCGCGGCTGCGGCTCGGAGCCGATCACCGCCGCCAGAGCCTCGTCCGGCTGCAGCTTCTGCATGAAGCCGCCGCCGCCGGACGATTTGGAGCCGCCTGTACCCGCTTTCTTTTGAGCCATGGGATTTCCTCCTCTATGGGAAAACGTTGAGCCCGACTGCTTGATAAGCCTGTCCTCGTACCAATTATGCAAATTCCCGGCCTTGGCGCGGCAACCCCCCACGCCGGAGCCTCGGCCGTACTCCTGTTCTTTTGACAGTGGCACAAGACACGCCTTCACCGCAACCGTGCTACCTTTTGCGCCGCATGTCCACCCGCCCCCTGTTCATCACTTTCGAGGGTCTCGACGGCAGCGGCAAGTCGACCCACCTGCGGCGCGCCGCGGAGTGGCTGACGGAGCGGGGGGTCCCTCATGTGGTGACCCACGAGCCGGGAGGGACCCCGCTCGGCGACGAGCTGCGGTCGATCTTCCTCGACAAGCGGTGGGGGTCGATGGACGGCACGGTCGAGCTGCTGCTGGTCTTCGCGAGCCGCCGGCAGCATCTGCTCGAGGTGATCGACCCGGCGCTCGCCGCGGGCAGGCACGTGCTGTGCGACCGCTTCACCGATTCGACGCGCGCTTATCAGGGCTACGGCCGCGGCGTGCCCCTGGACCTCATCGAGCAGGTGAACCGGGTGGCGACCGGGGGACGGACGCCGGACCACACCCTCCTCTTCGACCTGCCCGCCGAAGCGGCGCGCGCCCGCGGCCACTCGCCGACCCGCAAGGGGAACGGCTCCGACCGCCTGGACGCCGAGGGGCTGGCGTTCTACGGCCGGGTGCGCCAGGGCTTCCTCGACGTGGCGGAGCGGGAACGGGAAAGGTTCCACCTCGTCGACACCGCGGGAGATTCCAGGAGCGCCCAGGAGCGGGTGAGGTGCGTCCTGGGACGCTGGCTGGGGCTGGAGGGGGAGTGAACCTCGCGGCGACGCTGGAATCCGCCCGGCGGAGCCGGCTCTATCCCTCCGTGATCCTCCACGGCCGGGACGCCGCGTCCCGCCAGCAGGCCGCTCTGGAAGTCGCCCGCGTCCTGCTCTGCGAGGCCCCTCCCGAGGCGCGGCCCTGCGGCGTCTGCCGGCACTGCCGCCGGATCGCCTGGCCGGGCGAGGGTGGGGCCCCCTTCCATCCCGATTTCCAGGTGCTGGAGCGCGACCTGAAGACCTCCACCTCGGTCGAGGCCACGCGCGAGCTGCTGAGAGCCGCCCAGGTCTCCCCCTTCGAGGCGCGCGGCCAGGTCTTCGTGATCGGCAGCGCCGAGACCCTGAGCGGGGAGGCCGCGAACGCCCTGCTCAAGAATCTGGAGGAGCCGCACACGACGTCGCCCCGGCACTTCCTGCTCCTCGCGCCGTCGAGCATGGACCTGCTGGCGACCCTGCGCAGCCGTTCGCTGGCCGTCTTCCTCGGGCCGGCGGAGTCCGTGGACCCGGAGGACGTCGAGCCGATCGCTGGCGCGTTCGCGGGGGCGATCTCGGGATACGAGAGCACCCGGTCCGCCATCTACCTGCTGAGCGCGGCGGCGGCGCTGTCCGGAGCCGGGGGCTGGGAAGACCCGCGCGCCGCCCGGCCCTGGGCGGTGGCCGCCGCCGCTGTCCTGCGCGCGCTCGGCAATGTCGACCATGGGGGACCGCGGCGCGCCTGCCTGGCCCTGGCCGAAGACCTCCTCACCGGACCCTCCATGCGCCTGCGCGGAGTGACGGCCGAACGCATCCTCGAAGGCCTCGTGGCTCGCCATCTCGCCTGAGAGGCACCTTTCTCGTGGAGGGGGTGAGGCGAGGAATATAGCCCTGTGCTAAAATGTTCGCCTGATTTTGAAGCCCTCGTGAGGTATCTCGTAGTCAAGCCCTCAGGAAAAACGCGAAAAGGAGTCCAATCGATGAACGTATTCCGCAACCACCAGACCGGCTCTCGCCGTGTGTTCTCCGGTGTCCTGGTCCTGGCCCTCGCGCTGGGCGTCTACCTGCCGGCGTGCTCGGCCCAGGACAAGCCGGCCAAGGACAAAGCCGCCGCCGCCAAGGCCGACAGCGCCAAAGCCGCGGGCGGCAACCAGGTGCTCGCCGTGGTCAACGGCCAGCCCATCACCGAGGCCGACGTACGGGCCAAGTCCACCGAGGCGTTCGCCCAGCTCGAGCGCGACTATGAGCAGAACAAGCACCAGCTCATCCAGGGCCAGCTCGAGCAGTTGATCCAGGACAGTCTGCTGGAGGCCGAGGCCAAGGCCCGCAACACCACCAAGGAGCAGATCCTGGCCGACCTCAAGGCGCCGGAGGTGACCGACGCCGAAGTCGACGCCTTCTACGAGCAGAACAAGGCCCAGATCCCGCGTCCCAAGGATCAGGTCGCCGGGCAGATCAAGCAGTACCTGCAGCAGCGCGGCCAGGCGGAGGCTCGCGAGAAGTTCTTCAGCGACCTCCAGGCCAAGTACAAGGTCGAGATGAAGATGGAGCCGATGCGCGTCGAGGTCGCGGCCAGCGGTCCTTCCGTGGGCCCCGAGAACGCGCCGGTGACCATCGTCGAGTTCTCCGACTTCGAGTGCCCGTTCTGCGCCCGCGTGGTGCCGACGATCGACCAGGTGAAGGCGAAGTACGGCGACAAGGTGCGGGTCGTCTTCCGCCAGTTCCCGCTGGCCATGCACCCGAACGCCCAGAAGGCCGCCGAGGCCTCGCTGTGCGCCCACGAGCAGGGCAAGTTCTGGCAGATGCACGACGCCATGTTCCAGCAGCAGCGGCAGCTCGCGGTCGACAACCTGAAGGCCAAGGCCGCCGAGCTGGGGCTCAACGCCGAGTCGTTCAACACCTGCCTCGACTCCGGCAAGTACGCCGCCCAGGTCGCCACTGACATGAAGGAAGGCGCCGCGGCGGGCGTCAGCGGTACGCCGGCGATGTTCGTCAACGGCCGTTTCATCTCCGGGGCGGTCCCGGTCGAGGAGATCAGCAAGGTCATCGACGACGAGCTGCGGCGCAAGGGCGTCAGCACCGCCTCCAAGTAGGCGTGTCATCGCCTAGGGGGCCTGAGGGCCTCAGAGCCTGAAACGAGGGGCGGAACCGGCTTCGCGGCCGGCCGCCCCCTTTCTTTTTTCCGGGTATGATGTCCCCTCCATGGCCGGAGACCTCCCCCCGGACGAGCTGCGCGAGGCGTTGCGCCGCGCCGCCGACCGGATCGCCCACTATCTGGAGACGGTCGGCGACTACCCCGTCGTGCCGCCGGTCGCTCCCGGCGACGTCGCAAGGCAGCTCCCCGAGTCGCCGCCGGACGGCCCGGAGCCGATGAGCCGCATCCTCGACGACTACGAGCGGCTGATCGAGCCCAACGTCACGCACTGGAACCACCCCGGCTTCCTGGCCTACTTCGGCATCACCGGCTCGGGTCCGGGCATCGTGGGGGAGGCGCTCGCCGCGTCGCTCAACGTCAACGCCATGCTCTGGCGCACCTCGCCGGCCGCGACCGAGCTGGAGGAACGGGTCTGCGACTGGTTGCGCCAGATGATGGGCCTTCCCGGAGTTTTCCGCGGCCACATCAACGACACGGCCTCGACGAGCAGCCTCGTGGCGCTCGCCGCCGCCCGCCACCGCCTCCCCGGCCTGGACATCCGGGTCAAGGGGCTCGCCGGCCGGCCGGACCTGCCGCCGCTCACCGTCTACGCGAGCGACCAGGCGCACTCCTCCATCGACAAGGCGGCGATCGTCCTCGGCCTCGGGCAGGAGAACGTGCGGCGGATCGCAAGCGACGAGGCCTTCCGGATGTCGGTGCCCGCCCTCGCCGAGGCGATCGCCCGCGACCGCGAGGCGGGGCGCCTGCCCATGGCCGTCGTGGCCACCGCCGGCACGACTTCGACCACCAGCGTCGATCCGGTCCCCGAGATCGCCGGCCTCTGCGAGCGCGAGGGGATCTGGCTGCACGTCGACGCTGCCTATGCCGGCTCCGCGGCCATCTGCCCCGAATACCGGGCGCTGATGCCGGGGATCGAGCGGGCGGACTCGCTCGTGGTCAATCCGCACAAGTGGATGTTCACGCCGGTCGACTGCTCGGTGCTGTTCGTGCGCGATCCGGCGCTGCTGCGCGCCGCCTTCTCCTTGATCCCGGAGTACCTGCGGACCGACGAGCCGGTCACCAACCTGATGGACCTCGGGTTCCAGCTCGGCCGCCGCTTCCGCGCCCTCAAGCTGTGGATGGTGATCCGTTCCTTCGGCGTCGAGGGGCTGCGCGGGCTCATCCGCGAGCACTGCGCCGCCGCCCGCGAGTTGGCCGCGTGGATCGAGGCCGATCCGGGGTTCGAGCTCGCCGCGCCGGTCCCCTTCAGCGCGGTCTGCTTCCGCGCCCTGCCGGCCGATCGAAACGCTCCGCCCGCCGAGCAGGACCGCTTCAACGAGCGCCTGCTGGCGCGGGTCAACGCCGCGGGCCCCTTCTTCCTCTCCCCCACGGTGTTGCACAGGCGCTACACCCCGCGCGTGGCGATCGGCAACATCCGGACGACGCGCGAGCACATGGCGCAGCTCTGGCGCCTGCTGAGCGAGTCCGCCGCGGCCCTGCGCCGGCTTTCTTCCTAGAACGAACTTCAAGAGAACCACACCGCCGCTGTTACCCCCCGGATCCCCGGAAAACAATGTGTCTGCCGCCTGGAACAATGTCTAACGGCTTTCAACATTGTTCCAGCGCCACAAACATTGTTCTGGCGGCTTTGAACATTGTTGAACGGCGTTGAACATTGTTCCAGCGCGTTTTAACAATGTTCTACGGCGTTTTTTGGCGGAAAAAGCGTCCAAAACAATGTTATAGGGCGTTTTCGGTCTGAAAAAGCCCGATTCGAGGAGGTCAAGGCCAGCCCGAGACCTGAAACAGCCGATCCTTCGATGGATTTCGCAGATTTGCCCTGAAAGGGAGTTCCCAGCACGAAGCGATGCAGTCAATCTTGGATTGACAATGTACTAGTAGTAGTCCGCGCAGGAGAGATAGAACCCGCACCGCGGGTCCGGGCAGAACAGCTTGCACCGGCGCTCCTCCAGCCGCTTCCCGCAGTTGGGACAGGTGCGCATCACCTCTTCGGCATGGCTGGTCCAGGAGACGGGCCGGGTTGTAGAAACTGGAGAAGGGGTGGGTTCCTTCATGAAGGCAGCGTAGGATTGACGGAGTGGCGAGTCAAGGGATTCCGTCCCGCTGGACTCGCAAATCGGGAACCGTTATCCTCTGTCTCGTTGGAGCCTTGGTCCTTTTATCGCGAGGAGAGGTCGAGATGAGGCGAGCGGCAGCGGCGGTTGCTCCCATGACTGAAGGGGAGAGTTTCACTGAGCTCCGGATCGATACCCTGGCGGACTCTCGCCTGACCGTGATCTCGCCGCTACGCGTCGAGGTCCACCGAGATGCGGAGGGCGTGACCGTCCACGATCCGGAATCCGAAGTCTTCGGCTATGGAGCCAGCGAAGCCGAGGCGCTCGAAGATTTCCGCGAGGCCATAGGAGAGCTGTTCCTCACCCTCGATAGCGACCGCAATGCGCTGGGGCCAGCGCTGCAGGACACCCTCCGTATCCTCGAAACCAGAATCCGGAAGACCGCCTGACTCCATGTCCCTCAGCGCCGAGGTGCTGGATCGTGCCTGGGAAAAAGTAGGCATGTCGGTACAGGACCGCAGCGTCGACCGATGGGCCTACCTGTTCGTCAGCGGCAAGCGGGTCATTGCGACCCGCCGCTCCCGAGGCTCCGGAAAGATCTCCGGCAAGATACCCCACCTGATCCGGCAGCAGATGAAGCTGGACGAAAATCAGTTCAGGGATCTGGTCAACTGTCCCCTCGACCGGGAGGGTTACCTCAAGATTCTCCACGAAAAAGGGCTGCTTGGGTAATGCCGTTTTACGCCTGATTACCGTGGCAGCGACTTTGCACTCCATTTCGGGTGTGGCAGAAAGGAGTGTTTTTCCATGACCGAAGCCATCCGCCCCGGAGTCGAGGTGCTCGAACGGGGAAACGTATATTTCTTCTACCGGCCGGCCGTGGGGGCCGCGTCCCCCCAGGGGCTGGTCGACGTCCAGCGCTTCCACCTGATCCTCAGCCCGGAAGGCAAGGACCTGTTCCGCGTGCTCACTGTGGGCAAGAAGCGGTTGCCCGAGCCGACCGACAGCGGGCAGCGGTTCTGGGGCTTCGTCGAGAGGGTCTGTAAGGACGCCGAAGCGGTCCAGGACGAGTTGGAGGAGGGCGTGGCCGGCGATGGCATGACGAGGCTCCCGGCGCGGCCCGCCGGCGAAGGGGTCTACGCCATCGCCCGCCACGGCAACCACACCCACCTGCTCTACGCCCTGGAGCTGCCCGAGGAGCCGGACGAGGTCCAGCGCGAGCTCCACATCGACAAGGAGGGGAGCTACCTGCTGAGCGTCAAGAACCCCCAGGCCGCCTCGCCCCCCTCGGTCGGCCTCGACGAGGAGCGCAAGGCCGAGTTCCCTGAGGAGCTTCAGGAACGGTTCGGTGGACGCCGGTTCGTCGCGGTCGATCCCCCCGACTTCCTCGACCACCAGGGAGCGGAGGTGCTGCTGATGGGCTCGGCGGACGATCCCGGCGAGGAGCTGGGCATCGATCTCGACCCGGAGCGGGAGACGGAGGAGACCTCCGACCTCTTCAACGAGCTGAAGGTGGCACGGGAGCGCCATCCGGTCGAGCCGCTGCTCGCCGGAAAATGGGCCTGACGGTTTCCGCCATGGCCTCCGCGGCGCAGCGGTGCCCGGCGGCCGTGGGATGGTAGCGGTCGAAGCGGAGCTTGTCCGGCCGGGCGAGCCGGCAGTCGCGGAAGACGGGGCGGAGGTCGAGGTGGTGGAAGCCGTTCCGCCGGGCGATCTCCGCGAGCCGCGCGTGCTGCCGGGCGTGCTCCTTGTCGTAGAGCTTGGGCAGATAGGGGAAGACCGCCAGCAGCACCTCGAAGCCCTCCTCCCGCGACATCCGCCCCAGGTCGTCCAGAGAGCGGGCCACGGCCTGCTCTCCCGCCGCCGCGGCCCCGGCATCCTCGCGCGCGGCGGAGTCCAGCACCTGGAAGCGGAGGAGGCGGTACAGCGCGCTCCAGGCGAGCCGCCGGTCCACGGCGGTCAGGGGGACGACCCGGCGTCCCCCCTGGGCTTCGCGCAGCCCCTGGATGATGCGCGGATCGGGCGGCCGGCGGTCGTTGTGGCAGTAGGCCAGCAGCACGAGGTCGGGATCGAAGCGGAGAGCCCGCGCGCGCAGGGTCTCCACCTCCTGCGCCGTGTTGTAGCCGGTCACCCCGAAGCTCAGCACCTCGACCGGCAGCCCCCGCGCCCGCAGGAGCGCCTCCAGCCGGGCGGGGAAGGCGTCCTCGGTGCGCTCGATCCGGTAGCCGGCCGCGATGCTGTCGCCCAGCACGGCGATGCGGTAGGTTCCGGGAGGCTTTTCGACGCTGTGCTCGCGGTCGCGGTATCCCAGGCTGTTGCTCTGGCCCCGGTACTCGAAGAAGCCGCTGGGATCGCCCTCGTGGCGGAGCCCCGGGACCGGCTCGAAGACCAGCCGCGGGTTGGCCGAGAGCTGCATGCGCCCCTGGCGGACCGGAGCCACCTCCGGCGCCGCGCCCGCGATCCGCAGCAGCAGCTCTCCCGCGACGAGCGCGGCGAGGGTCCCGAGGAGGACCGCCAGGGCTTTCCGTGTCTGAGGCACGCCTTTTGAATCTACCTCCCGCAACCAGGCCTCCGGAGCGATCCGGAAGGCCGGAGACGCAGTTTAAATGTCCTGATAGGAGGTAGACAGATGTCATCCTCGTTCGGAGTTTATCTGGTTGGCTTTATCGTCCTGATCCTCGGGCTCGCGTTCGGAGCCTACCTGGCGGGAGCTCCGCCGGTGTGGATCGGCGTGGGTGTGGTCATCCTGCTCGGGATCGGCATCGTGATGGCGGTGACCCGCACCCAGGCGAAGACCCCGCCTCCACCCCCGCACAGCCGCTGATCTCGCCTCCCTCCCGAATCGATTCTTTCCCGTTTTTCCCCTCTCCCGGCGACGGGAGAGGGACCAGGGGTGAGGGCCCTCACAGCACCGTTTCGCGAACGACCTCTTCGACCGTGGTCATGCCGTCTCGGACCTTCTGCAGGCCGCTCATGCGCAGGCTGAGCATCCCCGCCTGGATCGCCTTCTGCCGCAGCTCGAACGAGCTGGCGCCGGAGAGGATCATCTCGCGCATCTCGTCGTCCACCTCGAAGACCTCGTAGAGGCCCACGCGCCCCTTGTAGCCGGTGTTGCTGCACCGCTCGCAGCCGCGGCCGCGGAAGAGCTTGATCGTCCGCGCCTCGTGCTCCGAGAAGCCGGCCTGAACGAGGCCGGCGGGCGGCGCCTCCGCCGGCTCCTTGCAGAAGGAGCAGATGCGGCGCACCAGACGCTGGGCCACGATCATGTGGACCGAAGTGGCCACCAGGAACGGCTCGATGCCCATGTTCATCAGGCGGCTGATCGACGACGGCGCGTCGTTGGTGTGCAGGGTCGAGAGCACGAGGTGGCCGGTCATGGCGGCCTTGATCGCCACCTCGGCCGTCTCGAAGTCGCGGATCTCGCCCACCAGGATGATGTTCGGGTCCTGGCGCAGGAACGAGCGCAGCGCCGTCGCGAAGTTGAGGCCGATCTGCTCGCGCGTCTGGACCTGGTTGATCCCCTGGAGGTTGAACTCCACCGGATCCTCGGCGGTCATGATGTTGACCTCCGGGGTGTTGATGCGCTGCAGGGCGGAGTAGAGAGTGTTGGTCTTGCCCGAGCCGGTCGGTCCGGTGACCAGCACCATCCCGTAAGGCTTGAGGATGGCGTGCTCGAACTTGCGCAGCGATTCCGGCTCGAAGCCCAGCTTCGTCATGTCGAGCATGAGCTTGTCCTTGTCGAGCAAGCGCATGACGATCTTCTCGCCGAACAGCGTGGGCAGCACCGAGACGCGGTAGTCGAGGTCCTTGGTCTTGCCGGAGATCTTGGTCTTGATCTTGATGCGGCCGTCCTGCGGCAGGCGCTTCTCCGCGATGTCCAGCTTCGCCATGATCTTGCAGCGGCTGGTGATCGCCTCCTTGAGCTTCAGGGGCGGACGCATCATCTCGTAGAGGATGCCGTCGATCCGGTAGCGGACCCGGTAGTCCTTCTCGTAGGGCTCGATGTGGATGTCCGAGGCGCCGCGCTTGATGGCGTCGGTCAGGATCAGGTTCACCAGCTTGACCACCGGCGCCTGCTCCGACTCCTCTTCCAGCGTGGCGAGGTCGAGGTCCTCTTCCTCCTCCAGGACCTCCAGGTCGCCCCCGCTCTCCTCCGACAGGTCCTCCATGACCTTCTTCAGCTCGATGGCGTGCGTCGAGCCGTAGTAGCGGTCGATGGCGTTGCGGATCGCCGGCTCGGAGGCCACGACCGGCTCGACCTTGTAGCCGGTCATGAACTTGACGTCGTCCATCGCGAACACGTTCGTGGGATCGATCATCGCCACGGTCACCGTGGCGCCGGCCTTGGCGACCGGGAAGATGGTGTACTTGCGCGCGATGTCCGCCGGGATGATCTTGATGACCCCTTCGTCGACCTCCATGCTGTTGAGGTCGACCGAGGGGACCTTGAACTGCTCCGACAGCGCCTCGACGAGCTGGCGGTCGGTCAGGTGCCCGAGCTTGATGAGGTTGGTCCCCAGGCGCCCGCCGTTCTCCTTCTGATAGGCGAGGGCCTCCTGGAGCTGGACCTGGTTGATCCTGCCGGTCTTGACCAGCAGCTCGCCCAAGCGGTCGGGCTGCTGCTGGGCGGGCTGTCTACGGGCTGCGAGATCCGGTGGTGGCGCCATGAAATCTCCGTGCGACGGCCGCCATCCCCGTCAAAGAGGAAGCAGACCTGCGTTACTGCTTATTGAAAACGACCGAAGTGTATCAGCCCGCGGGAAACGGGGTCAAACCCTCACCCCCGTCCCCTCTCGCGTCGCCGGGAGAGGGGCGCCACCTTCCGCCCTGCGGTCTTCCCCCTCTCCCGGTGACGGGAGAGGGGGTCAGGGGGTGAGGGCCCCCACCATCTCCGCCGCCCGCGCCGCCACCTGGTCCGCGGGGATCTCCAGCAGGCAGGCCTTGGTCTCGCCGAAGCGGCGGTGGCAGAAGCTGCACGGCAGCACCTTCCAGATCGCGCGCTCCGGCGCTCCGTAGGGGCCGTTCCTCTCGGGATCGGTCGGTCCTATGGCCATGAGGACCGGAGTCCCCAGGGCGTGGGCGAGGTGGGTCGGGCCGGAGTCGCCGCCCAGCATCAGGCTCGCCCGGCGGATGAGAGCGGCCAGGGTCGGGAGGTCGGTCGCCGCGATCCTGCGGGCCGCTCCCGCGCTCGCCGCCTCCACCTGTTCCGCCAGCCCCTCCTCCCCCCGGGCGGTCGCCACCCAAGTGGGGAGCCCGGCCGCCTCGCGCAGCCGCCGGGCCACCTCCCCCCACCGCTCCGGCGGGTAGATCTTGTTGGCCCAGCCCGCTCCTGGATGCAGAAGGACGTACGGCTCCGGATGGGCGTCCAGAAGGGCACGGACCTCCGGCGGCCCGTCGCGGAAGATCTTGTCCGGCCCGAAGTCCGCGGGCTCGGGCGGCACTCCCAGGCCGTCGAGCAGGGAGAGCATGCGGTCTACCGCGTGCGTCCCCCGCGGCTCGACCGGCTCGCTGATCCAGACCGCGCTCGACGGCTCCCGCCGGTGCCTCCGCGCGGCTCCGATCCTCTGGTCGCAAAGGGTGAGGGCCGAGATCACCGCCGCCTTGTGGTTGCCCATCAGGTCGAGCGTGACGTCGGGCGCGAAGCGGTCCAGGGCGGCGAGGAAGCCGCCCAGCTCCCGCGCCGTCCGGCGGGAGAACGGCTCCTTGCCCCAGTGACGGAGCCGGACAATCAGCCGCTCGTCGAGGTCCGGATGCCCCTCCAGCACCGGGGCCATCGCCTCCTCGACCACCCAGCCGATCCGCGCCGAGGGAAAATGCCGGCGCAGGGCGGTGAGCACCGGCAGAGCGTGGATCACGTCGCCGAGCGCGCTGGTGCGGATGATCAGGATACGCAAAAGGTTCCCCCGGACGGCCCAGTCTATGCCACGATGCGGGACCCTCACCCCCTGGCCCCCTCTCCCATCCGCACTCACGCCCACCCGGGAGAGGGGGAATGACCCTATTAGCAATCTCAGCGGTGTTCATGGGATGTCATTGGGGCCTATATAGAGGGGAAAGCGTTCCAATCGTTGCCAGTTGTAACCACTTTCCGTCAGTAAGCG
>DASVEF010000164.1:0-2764 GCA_036380715.1 Thermoanaerobaculia bacterium
TCGCTGAGCTGCTGGCGCGGCGTCTGGCCGTCCGGCGGCAGCTCCAGGATGTTGCTGGCGAGCTGCTGCTTGAGCCCGCCCACCCGCTTCATGAAGAACTCGTCGAGGTTGCTGTCGAAGATGGCGATGAACTTCAGCCGCTCCAGCAGGGGGGTTGCCGCGTCCTCCGCCTCGTGGAGCACCCGGCGGTTGAACTCCAGCCAGGAGAGCTCGCGGTTGAGGAACAGCGGCGCCGGATCCTGCTGGATCTTCGGCGGCTCGATCGAATGGAGGGTCGTCTTCGGCTCGGACACAGGAAACTCCGCGGCGCGAAAGGGCGCAGACGATTTTGCCACACCCGTCTCGCCATCAGATATCACAGCCATGTGACGAAGCGGGGGCCCTCACCCCCGGCCCCTCTCCCAGGGGGAGAGGGGTGAACCCTCGTAGAAAGGCAAAAACTCTATCCAGGTCTTTTCTGCCAAATTCCTCCCCTCTCCCTCCGGGAGAGGGGCCGGGGGTGAGGGCTCACATGTTGCAGTCTAGAATCCTTCTGTGACGACCGCGCTCGTGATCCAGCCCCTCACCTTCCCCGCCGTCGCGGAGGCCGACGAGGCGGAAGTCGCCTCCGGGGCGGCCCCGGCGCGACCCCCGGGGCGATTGGCCGCGATCGACATCGGCTCCAACTCCATCCATATGATCGTCGTCGCTACCGAGCCCGGAGGCGGCTACCGGGTGCTCGGGCGCGAGCGGGACATGGTGCGCCTGGGCAAGACCGGCTTCGTGGACGGCGCGCTCTCCGAGGCGGCGATGCGCGACGGTCTGGAGGCCCTGGTCAAGATGACCACGCTCGCCGGTCTCAAGGGAGCCGAGCGGGTGGTGGCCGTGGCCACCAGCGCGGTGCGCGAGGCCGGCAACGGCCAGGACTTCCTGGCGCGCGTCAAGGCCCAGACCGGCCTCGACGTCCAGCTCCTCACCGGCGTCGAAGAGGGACGGCTGATCTACCGCGCCGTGCGCGAGACCGTCGACCTCGGACAGGGTCCGGCCGTCATCGTGGACGTCGGTGGCGGCAGCACAGAGTGGATCGCCACCGTGGCCGGCGAGGCCGGGCAGGTGGTCAGCCTGCCGCTGGGATCGCTGCGCTGCGCCGGAAACCTGCGCGGAGACCCGCCGGCCGCCGCCGCGGTCGAGCGCCTCCGCCGGCAGATCCAGAAACGGCTGCGTGAGGCCGTGCCGCGCGCCCCGGTGGAGCGGATGATCGCCACCTCGGGCACCGCCGTCTGCTGCGCCGACCTGCTCGACTACTTCGCCGGCCGCACCCTCAAGGAGGTCTCCGGCGGCCTGCGCGAGGTGCGCCTCAAGGACCTCGCCCAGCTCGCGGAGCGCCTGCGCGGCATGCGGCGCCGGGAGATCGCCGACCTGCCGCCGGTCGGCCTCCCCCGCTCGGACAGCCTGCTCGCCGGCGCCGTCCTTCTCCAGGAGCTGACCGCCCACGCCGGAATCGACCGCTTCCAGGTGAGCGACCGGGCCTTGCGCGAAGGCCTGGTGCTGGAGGTCCTGGGCCATCCGGACGCGCCGCCGCACGAGTCCGAGGACGTCCGCCGCCGGCAGGTGCTGCAGCTCGCGCAGCGCACCGAGAGCGTCTATCGCCACAGCCGGCAGAGCGCCCGGCTCGCCCTCCGCCTGTTCGACGTCACCGCGTCGCTGCACGGCCTCGGCGCCCGCGAGCGCGAATGGCTCGAATACGCCGCGCTGCTGCACGACATCGGCTACTCGATCCAGTACCGCAACCACCACAAGCACGCCTACTACCTGATCACCAACGCCAACCTCGACGCCTTCGACCAGCGGGAGATCGAGATCATCGCCCACGTCGCCCGCTACCACCGGGGGCCGGCGCCGAAGCCCGAACGCCAGCCGACCCTGGCCGCGCTCAAGCCCTGGCAGCAGCGGACGATCCGCAAGCTCTCGGCCCTGCTGCGCCTGTCCGACGCCCTCGACCGCACCCACGCCTCCCGCGTCGACGAGATCTACGGCGCGATCCGCAAAGGCCGGGTCACCCTGGAGGTTCTCTCCCGCTACGACGTGGAGCTGGAGCTCGAAGCCGCCCGCGAGCGCGGCCGGTTCTTCGCCAAAGTGTTCGGCTGCCGCCTGCGTCTGCGCCAAGGGCTGGAAGTGGCGGAAAGCTGATACGCTCGGGTTACGCCTTTGTAAGAAACTCCTGCTCGGAGCCTTCTTTGTCATAATTTCACGCCTTCAGCTAAATCACGCTGTCACAGAGAGTTAACAGCACTCTCACAGGCCGTTCACAAAGGAGCTGCGGAAAACCCTGCAAATCCGCGCTCCGGGGGATTCGCCCGAAAGATAAACGAAAATACAACCCCTTTATTTTCAATTGTTTACCTCGATTGCACAAATCGTTGTTCAAAGCGCTCAAAGCCGCTTCGGAGGCTGCTCAGAGGCCGCTTTCCGAAGGCTTTTCCACAAAGTTTTCCACAGCGCCTGTGGAGAACTCCGTGCTAGCCTTGGGACAGCCATGACACGCGAACGGATCCTGCTGATCGAAGACGAGCCGGACATCGCCGAAGTGCTGCAGTACAACCTCGAAAAGGAAGGTTTCGCCGTCGAGACCGCGCGCCGGGGAGACGCCGGGCTGGAGGCGATCCGCAAGGACGCTCCCGACCTGATCCTGCTCGATTTGATGCTGCCGGGCATCGACGGCCTGGAGCTGACCCGCCTGTTGAAACGGGACGCCAGCACCGCCCGCCTCCCCATCGTGATGCTC
>DASVEF010000165.1:0-3316 GCA_036380715.1 Thermoanaerobaculia bacterium
CGGCGCCGCAGGCGGAGGGCCCCAGAGCGAGGACCAAGACCAGAACCAGCGAGAAGACGGCCTTCCCTCCGTTATGCATGAATCCTCCAGGAGATGCGATGTGCGGATTGTGACGCGTCGGAGGGCGAAAGTCTAGCGGTATCCGCAGTGGGCCGCCTTCTCCCGGACACTCACCCCCTGGCTCTCTCTCGTCACCAAGATCGCGGTCGACGCTCGACCGCGTGAGCCCGCGGAGCGGGCGGCAGCACGTAGCCCGGGGCGTCAGCCCCGGGTACCGAAGCCCCTATCTTCCCTGAGCCCCGGCAGGGGCGGCACCATTCTCTGGTTCCCGGATCAGGAGACGATGGTATCGTTCGCAAGACAAAGCAAAGCAGGTTGGAGGATCGCAATCGCAGGCCCGGAGGCCAGACCGTGTCCGACACCTACACCAAGCTCGTCTACCACATTGTCTTCTCCACCAAGGAGCGTGCCCCCACGATCACCGGAGACATCCGCTCCACCCTGTACGAATACATGGGCGCCATCATTCGGTCGAAGGGCGGGTCTCTCCTGGAGGTCGGCGGCATGCCCGACCACGTCCACCTGCTGGCCCGCAGCAAGGCCAACATCGCGGTCTCCGACCTGGTCGGGAGCGTCAAGGCCAACTCCTCCCGGTGGCTGAACGACTACCCGCGCTCTGCCTCCAGAGGTGCCAGGCGCCTGTTTCTGGGATCGGCCGAGCTGCGGCGGAAGGGAAGGAATTACCGGATCTCTTGGTGCTCGACCGCGAGGACGTACTCAGCGAGGAGCTCGGTGCGGTCTGGGTGCAGACCCTCGATGCGGAGACGATAGGGCCCTGGCCGGAGCCCGTCGATCGAGACGGACGTGCCGGCATCGCCCAGGAGGGCCTTGCCCGGTCGGCGGCCGGTCCAGAGCACCTGGCCGTCTCGATCCATCAGCTCAAGGCGATATTCTCCGTAGACCGGGTCATCGGCCAGGCTCAGCGCCACAGTGAAGCGGTCCGCCTGGGGCGGGATCCGCACGTGATTCACCGCGCCTCCTCCTCGCAGGAAGCCGCTCTCGGAGTCCTCCTGTCCACGCAAGGCAAACCGGGGGGCGACCGAGACCTCGATCTGCGAGGCGACGACAAGGCGATCCCGCCCTTGCGGCGCCTGTGGGGTTCGGCGAAGCTCTTCCAGTGCGGAGGTCAGCTCGGCGACCCGGGTCTCGAGCGCGGCCATCCGGCCGGCGGTCTGCTCAGGGCGTTTCTCGAGATCCTGGATGTGCCTACGCGCTGTGGTGAGCTGACGCTCTGCCTCCGCGAGGGAGCGCCGCGCGGCGGCGAGCGCCTCCTCCCGCTCTTCCAGACGCTGTTCGAGGCGCGCCAGCCGCTGGCGCGCTTGCTGAGCTGTGACCGCCGTCCACACGGCGAGGCCAACGACGGCGAGCAGCAGGGCGGCTGTGGCGCCATAGGCCAGGTGGGGCCGCCGCCGCGCGACCTCGCGGCGGGCGGCGCCAGCGATCGGCCGGATCGCCGAGACTTTCCATGGCAGGCGCCAAGCGAGAGATTCCCAAGCCTCCTGCCGGAACGACTCGGGGCCGGCGGCGTTTCCTTGGGCGGAAGCCGCTTCGAAATCCCGCAGCTCGAGCAGCCGCTCCGCGCATTTCGGGCAGAGAGACAGGTGCTCTTGCAGGGCCTCACGCTCCGCCACCGACAGGGAGTCCCGGCGGTAGGCGATCAGGCGCTTCAATCCGGCATGGGGCCCGATCTCCGCGGCTTCCTCGGCAGCGAGCTCGCGGAGTGCAGCCCTCAGGTCGGTGCGCTTCTCGTCCACAGTGATCTCCTCACAGATCAAAATCCTCGAAAGAATTTCCCAGCTCCATCTGCAGGCGCTTGCGGGCTTTGAACAGTTGGACCTTGACCGTCGAGGGCGAGATCTGGAGGATCTCGGCGATCTCGTCGTAGTCGAGGTCCTGGAACACCCGCAGGCGCACGCAGCGCCGCATCTGCGCCGGCAAGCCGGCAATGGCCTGAGTCAGGATCTCCCGCATCTCCTTGCCCAGCAACTGCCGCAACGGCGCAGGCGCCTCAGCGCCGCGAGGGCTTCCGCCGGCCGCTGCGGGCGGCGCGTCCACCACTTCCTCTCCTTCTAAAGGGACTTCGCGTCCGGCGCGCCTGGCGGCGGCGTGGTGGCGCACTGCCTTGCTGGCCGTGTTGGCGGCAATCCGGAACAGCCAGTGCTCCCACCGGGCCTCGCCGCGGAAAGCTTTGATACCACGATAGACCCGAAGAAACGTTTCCTGGATCAGATCCTGGCACTCTTCCGTGGAAAATCCTCGATGCTCGAAGAAGCGGAACAGCGGCCAATAAAAGCGGTTGAAGAGGATGCGGAAGCTCTCCTCATGGCCAGGGCCATGGTGCAACCGCTGGAAGATCGCCTCGATCGGCTCGCCTTGCCGGCTCATGGCTTCACCGCCGGTCGCCGAAGAGCTGGAAGGCGGCCCAGAAATAAGGTGCCGAAGCATCCATCTCCAATGCCTGCTCATTGGCGGTGGTGATCCGGATTGGCTCGCGAATTAATTCGATCTGGGCTGCACGCAACGCTTCATCCTTGGGCAGCCCAGCGGCGTAATGGTGGTGAAACCGCGCCATCAGCTCGGCGGTGACCTGATCGGTGATGCTCCACAGGGATGCGACGACCGAGCGCGCGCCGGCATACTGGAAGGCGCGCGTGAGACCGATCATGCCTTCACCGCTCAGCTCCCGCCCCAGAGCGGATTCACAGGCCGATAGCACCACGAGGTCCGCGTCGAGCCGCACGCTCTCGAAGATTTCCCAGACCTGGAGCAGGCCGTTGTCCTGGCTCGCGAGAAGCTCCTCCGGGATTGTCAGCACCAGGGCGGAGTCGAGAGGGGTGCGGTCGTCGAGATAGCCATGGGTGGCGAAATGGAGGATACGCGCGTCGCGGCCCACAGACTTGGCCCGTTCTTCGGTGGCTTCGTCACCGAGATAGAGACGCGCCTCGGGGTAGGTCTCGGCGATGCGCTCGACCTCGCGGCGGCTGTACGGCAGAGCCGCCCAGTTGAAGCTGCGCAGTCCGCCGAGGGTGCGGCGGACCGGGTCGCGAGCTGGTTCGCGCGGCGCGAGGTCTTTCGGATAGCGGGGGTCCCCGAAGGCCACGAGCCGGGCCTGTCCGGCGGCTGGGGCGGACCGGGACGGTTCGCCGCGGGAGGCGCGAAGCGCCCCGTAGACGGTCAACGAGAGAGCCGTGTGCAGAGGCTTCCACTCCGCCAGGTACTGCCCGCGGCCCGCCGTGTCACGAACGAGCGCGCCGAA
>DASVEF010000166.1:0-16560 GCA_036380715.1 Thermoanaerobaculia bacterium
ACGGTGGCGAGATACCCCTCGATGTGCTTCCGGATGTCCGGCTGGCGGCCGTCCACGTCGGTGAAGCCGTACTCCCTCGCGAGGTTCCAGGTCGCCAGCGCTTTGCCTGACTTGGCGGAGACGCCCGGATCAGCGGCGAGAGCGGCCACGGCGCGGCCGACGTGGAAGGGGGTTTCGGACTCGGCGAAGGAGGGGTCTTTCCGGATCGCGTCCCGCCAGTTGGCCTCGGTGACCCTGAAGTGGTCGAGGATGGCTTCCAGGCGCATGTAGCCGGGCGTCAGGGCCAGGGCGGTGACGTTGTGCTTGCGGAGGTCCTGCGACATGGCCCAGGCCAGGCGGATCGCCGAGACCTTGCACAGGTCCACGAAGACGTCTCCCCGGTAGTACAGGCCGTCGCCGTCGGTGATCTCGATCAGCAGGCCCTGCTTGCGCTCGACCATCAGGGGGACGCCCCAGTAGCTGGTGATGAGGTGCGCCAGGACCCCCCGCTGGATCATCCGCAGGCCGGCGTCGAGCGAGAGCTTCCAGAAGGGCTTCCCCCACTCCGGCTCCTCGTCCCAACCCCACCAGAGGACGTTGACGAGCACGTCCAGCCTCCCCTGCTCCTTCTCGACCCGCTGGAACAGGGCGCGCACCTGGTCCACCTCCCTGTGGTCCACCTGCACGGGGATGCCCAGACCGCCGCGGGCGGTCACCATCTCGGCGGTCTCGTCGATTGTCTCGGGCCGGCTCCCCGCCGGCTTGCCCCGCACGCTCCGCCCCGTGCAGTAGACCGTGGCTCCGGCTTCGCCCAGCCCGCAGGCGATCCCCCGTCCGGCGCCCCGCGTGGCCCCTGCCACCACCGCGACCTTTCCTTCCAGGCTCTTCATCGTCCACCTCCTTTCGGCGTGGACAGGATCGCGCTCCTTTCCTGACACCCCTTGTCATGTTTGCCGGTACAGTATGGAAGCATGCGCGCGGACCGCCTGCTCTCCATCCTCCTGCTGCTCCAGGTCCACCGCCGGCTGACGGCGCGCGAGCTCGCGGAGCGGCTGGAGGTCTCCGAACGGACCATCCTCCGCGACATGGAGGCCCTGGGCACGGCCGGCGTGCCCGTGGTGGCGGACCGCGGGGCCGGGGGCGGGTGGCGGCTCCTGGAGGGGTACCGGACGGACCTGACCGGGCTCAACGAGGACGAGGCCCAGGCGCTGTTCCTCGCCGGGCCGGCGCGCCTGCTGGCCGACCTCGGGATGGACCGGGCCGCCCAGGGCGCCCTGCTCAAGCTGCTCGCCGCCCTTCCTTCGGTCTCCCGCCATCGCGCCGAGCACGCGCGCCAGCGCATCCACATCGACGTCAGCGGCTGGAGCCGGCCGGAGGAGGCCCTGCCCCACCTCCCCACGATCCAGGAGGCGGTCTGGCAGGATCGCAAGCTGCGCATCACCTACGATCGGGGACCCGGCTGCGATCCGGTGGAGCGTGTCGCCGATCCGCTCGGCCTGGTCGCCAAAGGGAGCGTCTGGTATCTGATCGCCGCCGTGGACGGCGTGAACCGCACCTACCGGGTCTCCCGGGTGCGCGACGCTGAGATCCTCGACGAGCCGTGCGTCCGACCCGAGGGCTTCGACCTCGCGTCGTGGTGGGAGCAGTCCTCGACCGACTTCAGGGACCGTATGCCGAGCTACTACGCGACCGTCCGCGTCCACCCGGACACGGTCCTGCGCCTCTACTCCGGCGGCCGGTTCGCGCGCATCGAGAAGATCGAGGAGGAGCCGGACCCGGACGGCTGGAAGCGGGTCACCATCCGCTTCCAGTTCGAGGAAGAGGCGGCTGAGTTCATCCTGAGCTTCGGCCCGCGGATCGAGATCGTGGAGCCGGAAGGCCTGTGCGAGAAGGTCGTCCGGCTCGCCGAGAGCGTGCTGGAGTTTTACGGGGAGAGCCCCTGATCCTCAGAACGTCTCCCGCGTGCTCACCAGCCACTGGACGCGCTCGATCGTATCGTCTCCGTCGAGCGGAAAAGCGAGGTCCAGGTGGACCATGGCGCCGAGACCGGAGCGACTGGAGCTCAGGCGCAAGCCGATCCCCGCGTCCTTCAAGACGCCGAGGTCGTCGTCCCTCCCCGCGAACCAGGCCCGACCGGCGTCGAAAAAGACCGCGCCTCCCAGGTAGACCAGGCGCAGCACGTGCCAGTCGGTATAGAAGCGCTGCTCGACGGTCAACAGGACGCGGCGGTCGCCGTCCTGGTAGCGCAGCGGGTATCCCCGCAGGCCGGTGTCGCCTCCGAGGAGGAGCTGGTTCTCGCGGTCGAGGTCCTCCGCCAGGTCCGCTTCCAGGGTGGCGAAGAGGAGGTGCTGGCCGAGGTTGCGCCAGTAGGCGCGGAGCCGGCCGCTCACGATCAGGTTTTCCACGTCGCCGCTCCCCCAGCGACCCGAGGCTCCCGTCGAGGCCAGCAGGAGCCGGCCCGGACCCGGTGTCCACGCGTCTCTCAGGCCCGCCGAGAAGAGCCCCCGGTCGCGGTCTCCGCCGAGCGCGGAGGACGACCAGCCGAGGCGCCCGTTGAGACGGAGCCCCAGCGCCACATCCTCGGTCCGCGCGATCTGGTCCAGGTCCTGCTCCTCCAGGAAACGGTCCTCGAGCAGCTCGAAGCCGATCCAGGGGTAGGACAGCGTGCGGTCCTCGGGCAACCCGGCCGCGGGCCTGAAGCCGACCACCGGGAAGAAGCGGTCCCGGCGGTAGGTGAACCCGGCCGTCCAGCGGCGCGCGAAGCCGCCGACGAGGCCGGCCGAACGCCCTCCGAACACCTCGAAGCGCTCCAGCCGGTGGCCGAAGCGCTGGACCTCCCGGCCCAGATCGTAGAGCGGGTCCTCCCGTTCGTCCTGGGTCCCCTGGATACCCGCGGCCCAGCGCGTGTCCAGGGCATAGAACGGCCGCTGCAGGTCCAGGAACCGGAGATGGCCGTCGCTCCTTTCCGCGAGCCAGGCCTCCAGGCGCACCCGGCTGCCGGCGAGGGCCGGGTCCCGGTAGCGCAGGAGGTCCGTGGTCCGGTCCACCGTCTCGTGATGCTCCACCGCGAGGTCCTTCCCCCATCCGAAGAGGTTCGTGTCCTGGACCTCGAAGCTGAGCGTGTTCTCTCCCCCGCTCCGGCTGAAGCCGGCGCCGGCGTTCAGCGTCCAGACGTCGCGGGTGACGACCTCGACGTCGACCCGGCCGTCGCGGCACCGGACGGGCCGAACCGTGGCGTCGTAGAAATACCGGTTGGCGCGCAGGATGCGCTCCGACTCCTCCAGGAGCCGGCGGGAGTAGAGGTCCCCTGGCGCGAACAGGAGCTGGCGCCGGACCACCCGCTCCCGGGTGTCGCGGTGGAGGCGGTTGGCGAGGCGGAAGAGGCGGTTGTTCTCCTTGGGATCCGACGGGTCGAAGACGTCGCGAGGGACGACGGTCACCTCCCCGATGACGGCGCCGCTGCGCTCGAGGCTCTGGTCGTCGAGAGAGCACTCCTCCTCTCCCGGAGGAGCCTGCGGCGAGCCGAAGAGAAAGAAGGCCAGGAGAACCGGCAGCATGGAGACAAGTCTACCCGCCAGGAGCCCCGGGTCTTTGAGGGTGCCTCGAAAGTCCTCGGGCCTTACACCATCGCCTCCGATCCCACCTCGGGGTGGACCCTCATGAAGGAGACCAGGGTCGGGAGGTAGCTGCGCAGTGGCGGCGCCTGGAGGCCGGTGCCGGCGAGGTCGGCCTGGGTGTTGGCGGTGTCGTAGTAGGTCGGATGGACGAAGTAGTCGATGGCGCTCGACGGGATCTGCATGAGGCGGTAGACGCCCGGCACCCAGTCGAGGGCCGCTTTGGCGACCCCGAGCGGCAGGGGGAGGCGGACCACGATCCGGCCCGTGGCCTTGGCGATCGACGTGAGAATCTCGTCGATAGTCAGCGGCTCGGGGTCGGCGAGCTGGTAGACCTTGCCGGCCGCTTTGGGCTCGCCGCTCAGATGGGCGATGGCGCCGATCACGAAGTCACGCGGCACGAGGTTGAGGCGCGTGCGGTGCGTGTCCCCCACCACCGGCATCAGGGCCACTCCTGGCTGCTTCAGGAGCCAGCGCATGACGTAGTACGGCCCGTCATATTTCTGGGTGTCGCCGGTGCGGCTGTCTCCCACGACGATGGCCGGCCGGTAGATGGTCGCGGGCAGGCCCCGCTTCATCCGCTCCTGGACCTCGACCTCGGCGAGGAACTTGGTCTCTTCGTAATGGTTGTTGAAGATCTGTCCCTTGTTCAGGTCGGTCTCGTGAAAGATGCCGGCATAGCAGCCGCTGACGTAACAGGTGCTGACGTACTGGAAGCGGCGCAGCCACGGGCAGCCCTCGGCGAAGTCGAGCACGTACCGGGTGCCTTCCACATTGACTTTCATGCCTACGGAGCGGCGGACGCTCAGGTCGTAGATCGCGGCGAGGTGCCAGACCTCGACAGTGCCCCGCTGCAGGGAGGCGGTGTCGGCGAGCCCCAGGCCTGGGCGGGTGATGTCCCCCTCGACGAGGCGGATGCGGCCGGCGCAGCGCGGGTCCCGCGTCTCGATCTCCTGGACGCGCTGCCGGGCGAGGCCGGCGAACTTGGGCTGGATCAGGCAGACGGCGTCGTCCTGCGGCGAGCGCGCGAGCACTCGCGGGACGAGCTCCGAGCCGAGAAAGCCGGGAAAGCCGGTGAAGAAGTGAGTCGGCATGGCGTCCTCCGTCAGCGCAGGCCAGGGATGTGCCGCAGGGCCTTGAGGGTCAGGCTCAGCGCGCGGCTGAAGACCTCGTCGGCGACGCCCGTGGGCGCGGCGAGCGGAAAGCCCCGCTGGATCGCCACGGTCTGCGCTTCGGTGTACTTGAGGATGCCCTGGGCGCCGTGGCGGCGTCCGAGGCCGGAGTCCTTGAATCCGCCCATGGGCGCGTCGACCGACGCCCAGGCGGCGGCGTAGGCGTCGTTGACGTTCACCGTGCCGGCCTGGAGGCGGGTGGCGACCCGGTGGCCGAGCTCGGCGTCCTGGGTCCAGATGCTGGCGTTGAGGCCGTAGCGGCTGGCGTTGGCCCGCTCGATGGCGTCGTGGACCGACTCGAAACGATAGACGGCGACCACCGGGCCGAAGGTCTCCTCGGCGAAGAGCGTCATCTCTTCGGTGACGCCGGTCAGGATGGTCGGCTCGTAGAAGGCCGGGCCGAGGTCGGGCCGCGCGCGGCCGCCGGCGTGGACGGTGGCTCCTTTTGCCACGGCGTCGCGCACGTGCCCTTCGACCTTGGCGAGGTGGTCGGCCGAGATCAGGGAGCCCACGTCGGCGGCGTAGTCGAGGCCGGCGCCGAGCTTCAGGGCTTTCGTCTCCTGCGCGAAACGGTCGAGGAAGCGGTGGTAGATCGACTCATGGACGAACAGCCTCTCGATCGAGATGCAGAGCTGGCCAGCGCTGCTGAAGCAGCCGCGGAGCGCTCCGGCCACCGCCGCCTCCAGGTCCGCATCGGCGAGGACGAGCATGGGGTTCTTGCCGCCCAGCTCCAGCGAGCAGCCGATCAGGCGCTCGCCGGCCTGGCGGGCCACCTTGCGGCCGGTGGCCGTGCTGCCCGTGAAACCGAGGAAGTCGCAGCTCTCGATGATCGGCGTGCCCAGCTCCGCGCCCTCTCCGGTGACCACCTGGAAGAGCGCCGGAGGGAGCCCCGCCTCGACCAGGAGGTCGACGGTCCACAGCGCGGTGAAAGGAGTCTTCTGGTCCGGCTTGAGCACCACGGCATTGCCGGCGAGCAGGGCCGGAATGGCGTCGGTGACGGCCATCGAGAGGGGATAGTTCCAGGGCGCGATGATGCCGACGACGCCGAGCGGATGGTGGTGCTCCCAGGCGATGGTGAGCCCGGGGAGCGCCCCCCTGCGGCGCTTCGGCGACAGATGGCGCTCCGCGTTCTGAGCGTAATAGCGGGCCACGATCGCGGTGTCGGCGACCTCCTCGAAAGCGTGCCTGCGCGCCTTGCCCGACTCGAGCTGGATGAGGTCGAGGACCTCGTCCTGACGCTCGATGATCAGGTCGTGAAAGCGCAGGAAGGGCTCGGCGCGCTCGGCGAAGGTGCGATGGGCCCAGTCCTCCTGGACGGCCCGCGCCCGGCGCACGGCCTCCCGCACGTCCTCGGCCGTGCAATGAGGGACCTCGCCGACGAGCTTGCCGTTCAGCGGAGAGCGGATGGCCGCAATCTCCCGTGGACCCGCCGTGGTAACCCGCTCCGCCAAGCGGGCGAGCGCTGTCTTTTCGGTCTTTTCAACGAGGATGGCCATGCGGGAGACCTCCGTCAGCCGCCAGAACGGAGCGGCCTTCGAGGCTCAAGCGTGCCACAGGCAGGGGCTTTACGTCAAGCTGCGGCAAAGGAATTAACGCGGCGCGGCATCGGAGAACCCGACCACCTCCACCCCTGCTCTCCTCAACGCCTCGCGGAGGCCCGGATCGCACAGCGCCTCGGTCTCCCGGTCCCATCCATATCCCCAGTCGTACTTGGCGGTGAGGGCGGCGTCTCCCACGCCCGGGTGGCAGACCAGCTCGGTCACGCCCTCGGCGTCTTGCAGGGCTTCGCGGAGCCGCTCGACGGTGAGCCGGCCGGCGTCGACCACTCCGACGGTCCTGTCCGGCGCGGAGATCCGCCCCTGCGCCCTCCGCCGCGCCCGCCGTCCGTAGTGATTGAGCGCGGCGAGCTGCGCCGTCCGCAGGGACCAGCGGCGGCGGGACACGGCCGGCTCGCAAGGGATGCGCACCCAGGGGATGCGGTGCTCGTCCGCCAGCTTCAGGACGATCTCGAAGACCTCCGGCAGGACGTGCAGGTGCTGATGGCTGTTCAGGTGGACGATCGGCAGCCCGGCGGCGAGCACCTTTTCGACCTGGCGCCGCAGCTCCGCTTCGACCTCGGACCGGACGATCCTTCCCGCGACGTAGCGGAGATAAAAGGCGCGGAAATCGGGAAGCAGAGCGCCGTCCTGGCCGAGGAGGGACCGCACCTCTTCCGGCGGCGACAGGGGCCTCTCCCCCACCAGCACCAGGTGGACGCCGGCGTCGAGCCCCGGCCGGTCTTTCAGCTTCTCCACGGCGTCCTCGAAGGCGCGGCCGTTCGCGGCGAGGCTGACCGCGGTGACGATCCCCGCCTCGTGCGCCCGCAGAGCCCCGAGGGTCATGCCCGGGTGGAGACCGGCGTCGTCGGCGGTGACGATCAGCTTCTTCAACGGTTGGTGGCGGGGACCGAGCCCGCAGGCATCTCGGACCGCGGGGTTTCTCGGCGCTGCGGACGGCGCATCTCCGGATAGAGGGCGATCAGCTCCCGGAAGATCTTGAGGATGACGGCTGGCGAAGAGAGGGTCGAATTGCCACGGATCCGCGGGAAGTAGTCCAGGCCGATCTGCTGGATGGCGAACCCGAGGTTCTTCGCCTTGACGATCAGCTCGGCGTCGATCAGCGAGCCTTCCGATTTCAGCTCGACCGCCTCCAGCACCTCGCGCCGCATCAGCTTGAAGGAAAAGTTGATGTCGCGGTGCGGCCAGCCGAACAGGACGCCGATCAGGGTGTTGTAGAGGTAGGAGTAGATCGTGCGCCGCAATCCCTCGGCCGTGCGGTCGAGGCGATAGCCGGCGATCAGGTCGGCCCGCGTGACGTTCAGAGCCCGGATCGCGCGGTCGATCACGCCCGGATCGAACGGCAGGTCGGCGTCCATGTAGATCACCAGATCCTTGGTGGCCGCCGCATAGCCGGTCCGCAGGGTGGCCCCGAGCTTGCGGTTCACCTCGTGCCGCAGCAGCCGGATGCACGGGTTCCCGGCCGCCAGCTCGCGGACGATCTCGGCCGAGCGGTCCGTCGAGGCGTCGTCGACGACGATGATCTCGTAGTCCCCGCCATGCCGTTCGAGGGCCTCGACGGCGGAGGCGATGGCGTGCTCGATGTTCTCCTCCTCGTTGAACATCGGGATCACGAGAGAGACGGACTTGGCGGGCTCTCGCGAAGACATGGTGCTCCTACCGGCGCTGCTCGACGTCGAAGAGCTGCACGGCCAACCGGCGGGCGTCGCCGCCGAGCCCGGCCTGGACCGGGATGAACGATTCATTCGACTGGAACGTGATATCGACGATTTCAGCTCTGGATAAAGGTATCACGACGGTGCGCTTTTCAGAACGGTGGACCTCCACGGCAGTGGTTGGGGCTCCGGCTGTGGAGATCTCCACCCGGCTCGACGGCCAGGGCGCGTTGTCGGGGAGGCCCAGGGTCAGGGCGATGGTTCGAGTCCCCGGCATATGAAAGGCGCGGATCGTCGCCTGGGCATCCAGCCATCGCCAGCCGTCCCCCTCGACCGTGCGCTCGTACTTGTAGACGCCCCGCACCGCCAGGTAGCGCCGTCCCGGCGGGACCTCGCTGACCGCGGTGACCCGGTAGAGCAGGCGCGTGAGCTTGCCGTACGCGTCGCTGTCCGGCCAAGCGAAGACCTTGGCGCCGTCCTCGGCGGTCTCGCCGAACAGGTAGACCGACCCGGGCTGGCCGGCGTACCGGTCGATCCCCTCCTCGACCGGGAAGCGGCCGTGCTTCGGCAGCAGGTAGGCCGCGTGCGCCTGCAGGTCCCGCTCCACCAGAAGGATTGCATCCTGCGGCAGGTTCTGCCGGATCCACATTGCCGCCTGCACCGGCGGCGAAGGGGTGATCGAGCGGGGGATGAGCAGAGGCGCGGTGTAGACGCCGAAGCCGGCGGCCAGGGCCGCCACGGTCGCCCAGGCCGCCGCCGGCATCCGCGCCCGCCGCGCCAGGGCTTCGCACCCCACGCCCGCGGCGAACGCGACCCCGAGCAGCGACGGGAGGGCGTAGCGGACGGCGTCCCGGGGGTTCATCACCGACAGGCAGAACACCAGCTCCACGGCGGCGAGGACCACGAGCGGCAGGAGCCTCTTCCAGCGCCCGCGGAAGAGCAGGGCCGCGCTGCCCGCCAGCGCCAGTGCGAGCACCGGCACGGAGGTCCACCGCATTCCCCAGGGGTGAGCGATGAAGCGCGTGGCGATTTCCCAGGCGGACTGCCCCGCCCGCGGAATCTGCGTGTCATAGGCGGCCACCAGTCCGGCCTGCTTGCCCAGCCAGGCGATGAGGCCGGAAGGCCCGCCCACGGCCACGAGCAGCGGGACGAACCAGAGCAGGCAGACCAGCGTGAAGGCGGCCAGGACCTCGACCCGCCGCCGCCAGGCCGGGGCGATCCACAGCCCCACGGCCAGCATGGGGAGGACCGACACCGCGAGCTGCGGACGACAGCCGACCGCGCCCGCGGCGCAGGCGCCGAAAGCGAGGGCCGGCCAGGCGGAGGCGCTCTCCGGCAGGCGCGCCGCCGCCGCCAGCGCCAGGGAGAGGAACAACAGGGTCGAAGGATCCGACAGCGCGGTCGGCCCGTAGACCAGCATCGTGGGCGACAGGTGGAAGAGCAGCGCTCCGGCGACCGCCGCCCACTCGGCGCTCCTCTCCGACTCCGGCGAGACCGCGCCGGCGGGCAGAGCCATCCGCCGGTACGCTGCCGCCAGGGCGAGGTAGCCCACCAGGCAGGAGAGCACGTTGAGCGCGACCAGGCTGACGAACGCGTCACGGAAGATGACGTTGAACGCCTTGCCGAGGCCGATGAGCAGCGGATAGCCCGGCGGGTGCGGCCGGTGGTGGAGCGGATCGAAATGCTCGACGCCCCAGACGAAGAGGATCTCGTCCCACTCCCACAGGCTGTGCGGCAGCGTCAGCAGGCGCACGGCCGCGATGACGCCGAGCCCGAGCAGGATGGCGGGCGAGAGCCGCGACAGGCGCGCGGACCGCGAAAGAGATACGCCTTTCATGGGCTTGGGTGGAACGAAGATCTGGATTATATATCCTACCCGGGTGACATCCCCAGGATTTTTTGATGCTTTTGCCCTGGTGCGGCGTACTTATGCGTCGGCACCCCTGCCGACCCGCGCCCACGCCGTGGGGCGCTTCCTCACCTGTCCGTTCGTGCGCGTGCTGGAGCACCTGCCGCCGGACGCGCGCGTCCTCGACCTCGGCGCCGGTCACGGGACCTTCCCGCGCCTGGCCGTCGAGCACGGCGCCGCCGAGGTGGTCGCCGTCGAGCCGGACGTGCGAAAGGTGGTTCCCCCCACGTTCCGCCATCCCCGGGTCCGCTTCGTGGCCGGCTACGGCGACGCTGTCTCCGGGATGTTCGACGCGGTGACGATCTTCGACGTGCTCTGCCGGGTCCCGGTCTCCGGCTGGGACGGCCTGCTGCGCACCGCCTTCGACCGTCTGAAGCCGGGCGGCGTCTTCCTCCTCAAGGAGATCGACCCCGCGCACCGCCTCAAGGGGGCCTGGAACCGCACCCAGGAGCGGATCGCCGACCTCCTCGGCATGACGCTGGGTGACGCCTTCAGCTACGAGACGCGCGAGCAGATGCGCGACCGCCTCACCGGCTATGGCTTCGAAGACTTCCAGGCCATCGACCTCGGCGCCGGCTATCCCCACGCCCACATCCTCTACAAGGCCCGGCGGCCATAGCCCTTGACCTGATACGCGAAGGGCTCTGGTAGGCTCGCTCCATGCGAACCGGGTTGGCCCTGCTGCTGGCTCTCCTCTGCTCGCCTCCCCTCCTCGCCCAGACTCCGGATCCTGAGGCGCCGGCTCCCGAAGAGGTGCCAGCCGTTTCCGAAGAGCTGACGGTCACTGCCACCCGCACCGAGCAGCGGCTCGGCGAAACGGCGGCGAGCGTGGTGGTGCTCTCCGCGGAGGAGCTGGCCGCGACCGCGGCGCCGACCGTCGACGACGCGCTGCGCCAGGTGCCCGGCTTCAGCCTGTTCCGGCGCTCGGGAAGCCGCTTCGCCAATCCCACGGCCCAGGGGGTGTCGCTGCGCGGTCTCGGAGCGAGCGGCGCCAGCCGCGCCGTGGTGCTGGCGGACGGCGTGCCGCTCAACGACCCGTTCGGCGGCTGGGTCTACTGGGGGCGGGTGCCCCGGGCGTCGCTGTCGCGCGTTGAGGTGATGCGCGGCGCGGGCTCGGACCTCTACGGCAGCTCGGCCCTGGGCGGCGTGATCCAGCTCCTGCGGCGAGACGCGGGCCGTCCCGGGCTCGTGCTCGAAGGCTCCTACGGGGATCGGGAGACTCCAGAGGGATCGCTCTTCGCGGCTCGGGAGTGGGCTGGTTGGGGAGCGAGCGTCGCGGCCGAGGCGTTCCGCACGGACGGCTACGTCCTCGTCGATCCGGCGGAGCGCGGGCCGGTCGACGTCGCCGCCGCCTCGCGCCATATCTCCGTCGAGGTGACAGCCGAGCGCCGCACGGCCGGCGGCAGCCGGCTGTTCCTCCGTGGCTCACATTTCGACGAGGAGAGGGAGAACGGGACTCCCCTCCAGGTCAACGACACCGAGATCCGCCACTGGAGCGCCGGAGGCGACTGGCCGGCCGGCGGCGGCGCGCTCTCCCTCCGCGCCTGGGTTGGAGACCAGGACTTCCACCAGACCTTCTCGGCGGTCGCGCCCGGCCGCGCGAGCGAGAGCCTGACGCGGGAGCAGGAGGTGCCGGCTGAAACTGTGGGCGGCTCCTTCCAGTGGTCCCGGCCGCTGGGAAACCGGCACGCCCTGGTTGGCGGATTCGACCTGCGCGAGGTGAACGGATCGAGCGACGAGACGGCGTTCACGGGAGCCCGCCCTCTCGCCGTCTCGGCCGGAGGGCGGCAGCGGACCGCCGGCTTTTTCCTGGAGGATCTGATCCGCGCCACGCCGCGCCTCTCCCTGACGCTCGGCGGGCGGATCGACGCCTGGCGCAACGAGGGAGAGAGGCCCTCTTCAAGACAACCGGGCGGCGGTCCCGAGGTCCGGCTGGCCGAGCGCGACGAGACCGCCTTCAGCCCGCGCGCCTCTCTCCTCTTCCAGGCCACCGATCGCTGGGCGTGGACCGCCTCGGCCTACGGCGGCTTCCGGGCTCCGACCCTCAACGAGCTCTACCGCGCCTTCCGCGTCGGCGACGTCGTCACCCAGGCCAACGACGAGCTGCGTGCCGAAAGGCTCACGGGCGCGGAGACCGGCGCGCTCTACACCGCGCCCGGCGGCCGGCTCACCGCGCGCGGCACCCTGTTCTGGATGGAGGTCGACCGCACCATCGCCAACGTCACGGTCTCGGTGGAGCCGGGACTGATCACCCGCCAGCGCCGCAATCTCGGCCGCACGCGCTCGCGGGGGCTGGAGGCGGAGCTGACCGCCCGCGCCGGCGACCGCTGGACCCTCTCGGGCGGCTATCTCCTCTCCGACGCCCGGGTGGAGAGCGCCCCGGCCGAGCCCGCGCTGGAAGGGCTCCGGCTCCCCCAGGTGCCGCGCCACCAGCTCACCTTCCAGCTCCGCTTCGACGATCCGCGCCTAGCCTCCATCGGCCTCCAGGCCCGCTGGGTCGACGGGCAATTCGACGACGACCAGAACCGCTTCCGCCTCGGCAGCTTCGCGGCGGTTGACGCGATCGTCTCCCGCTCTCTGGGCCGGGGGCTCTCCGCCTTCGTCGCCGCGGAGAACCTCCTCGACGAGCGCTATGAGATCGGCCGGACTCCGGTGCGGACCCTGGGGCCGCCCCGGCTATTGCGGCTGGGGTTTCGCCTGGAGCGCTGAGCTCTTCTCCGCTCCCAGCGCCTTCCGGTAATCCCCCTCCTTCCGCTCCACGTAGGCCCGGTAGCCCTGGGGATCCACGAAGGGATTTCCACCCTCGCCTTTGCGCAGGCGCTCGGATTTGCCCTTGAGATCGAAGAAGCCGCCGTGCGCGGCGAGGAAGATGTCGCAGGGGAGCGACTTGAGCACCTCGAAGGTGTGGGCGAAGTCGCTCGCGATCCGCGGATATTTCGGATTTTCCTTCAGCAGCTCCGCCGAGAGGACTGACACGCTGCAGAGGAAGACCACGTCGCGCTTCCGGCCGCCGTCGTCGACCTGCATCGTCCAGGTGGTACACCCCGGAGTATGGCCGGGAGTCAGGCGGGCGGTCATCGTGGCACCCCCCAGCTTCACCGTCTCGCGGTCGCCGACGATGCGATCGGCCTTGACCGGCTTGAAGTGGAACTGGTCGCCGAGGACCGGATCGTCCTTGCCGCCGCGGACGAGAAGCGAAGCATCGGCCTCGCTGGAGACGAGCTTGGCCCCGGTCAGCTCCTTGAGAGTCGCGAGCCCGCCCGCATGGTCGTAGTGGGCATGGCTGTTGAGGAGGATCTTGACGTCCTCCAGCTTGAATCCGAGCTTCTTCAGGCTCTCGCGGATGAGCGGCACGGTCTCCTCGAAGCCGCTGTCGAGGAGGATGTGCCCCTCAGGAGTGGCGATGAGGTACGAGGTCACGTCGCTCGCTCCGACGTAGTACAGGTTCCCGGCGATCCGGAACGGCTCGACCGGCTGGTTCCAGGAGCGGGACGTGGGATCGGCCTGCGCCGAGGCTGATACCGGGCAGAGCAGCCAGAGAAGAAGACTTAAGAGCAGAGAGGGACGGATCATGAGAAGCCTCCAGAAAACCCGGAGATCCTAATCCAACTTTGTCAGACTCCACTGTCCCCTGCCGTTCTGCCGCGCAAGATGCCAGGTACACCCCCGTACCTGTCAAAAAAATGCAGGGGAAGTCGGGTACACCCCTGTACCTTTAAGGTACCCCCCCGTACCTTTGAGGTAGGCCCCCATACCCGTCAAGTATTCGCGAGGGATGTTCAGGTACCCCCTCGTACTTTAGAGGTACGCCCCTGATAGGGGTAGGGAGAGCCGGTTGAGTACCCGGCCCCCCCTCCCTCCGAACCGGACATGCGGATCTCCCGCATCCGGCTCTCCAGTTGGTGGTTTTACCTCCATGAGGATTGACGAGCCTGAGCATAGGCTGCGCAGCAGGAGAACAACCCATGCTCAGCAAAGTAGGCGTTGGGCCACTGTTGATGGTCTGCCCCCCGACCTCGTCCTCGCTTTCCCTGGCGTTTTCGCAGGATGCTCCGTAGGCGCATTCGCGTCCACTGATCCAGGGGCTTGAACGTGGTGCGGTGGCTGTGCTTGAAGTATTCAAACCAGCCCCGCCTCACCGGGTTGATCTTCTCGATGATCTTTTGCAGGCTCTTGCCGTTCGCGCGCCGGGTCTGTTGCCGGATCGCATCTTTGTGCTTCTTCAGGCTCTTCTTGCTCGGCCAACGACGGCCGCGCTCGAAGTGGTACCCAAGGAAATCGAAACCCCCCGGTTGGGTGGCGTCTACGATCCTCGTCTTATCGGGATGGAGCTGGAGTCCGGCTGCCGCCGTCCACCTCTCCACTTCCGCCAGCGCTTGTTCGGCTTCGGCTCGGCTCCGACACAGCACGACGAAGTCATCGGCGTAGCGCACCATCTCATACCCCAACTCCGCCATCCGATGGTCGAGTGGGTCCAGATAGAGGTTGGACAGCAACGGGCTGATGACTGCCCCTTGAGGAGTTCCCTCCTCCGGAGTCCAGCTCTCCAGCCCCTCCATCACCTCTTGTTCTAAAAAGGCACTCACCAGGTCCAAGACCCGGCCGTCCGAAATCTTCGCCTTGACCCGCTCCAGCAATGCCGGGCGCGGGATCGTGTCGTAGTAGCTTCGCAGATCGGCGTCCACCACTTCGGTGTAGCCGGCCTTCAGCAGTTCGCTGACCCGGCGCAGGGCGTCCTTGGTGCTCTTACCCGGACGGAACCCGTAGCTTTGGGCTGCGAAGTCCCGCTCGAAGATGGGCTCCAGGACGTTGCGCAGCGCCCCTTGAACCACCCGGTCGCGAACCGTCGGAATCCCCAGCGGGCGCTTTTCCTGCCGGCCCGGTTTGGGAATCCAGACCCGCCGTATCGCCTGCGGGTGGTATCGACCCTCTCGCAGGCGTCGCGACAGATCCTCCAGATTCTCTTCCAGATGCTCTGCAAACTGCTCGATCGTCTCGTGGTCAACCCCCGCACTGCCCTGATTTCTCCTCACCTGTTGGTAGGAGGACTCCAGGTTACGCGGCTCATAGACCTTGTCGATCAGACTGAACCATTGACCTCCTTTGACCCCTGCTTCGAGGGCCGTCAACATGCGCTCCGTCCAGACACTCGGTTCGACCCAGGACCAGCGGCCGTGGATCTGTCCGGCTTGTTTAGCCCTTGCGGGCACTGACGCGCGGTGGGCTTCCGACTGTCTGTCTGTCACGCATCCACCTTCCTGTCCCCCTTGGCTCCACGCCCGTTACGGCGCTTCTTCGCTACTATGAGGACTGTGACTCCTCGGGGGGTCTCCTCCCCCTTCCGAGGTCTCCCTGCTTCACGCCACACACCCCTACGGAACCATTCTGCCTCCAACCACCCAACGCCCCCCATCATCGCTTTTGCACGCTACCCCTCAGCTCGATGGGTCTCCCTGAACGGGTCCAGGCTTCGCCACTGGCTAGCAGGCTCGCCGGGTACGTCAGGCCGAATCGAGTTCGTCCTCCTGCGGACTGGTCCCTCGCCTCCGGGTGCTTCCCACCCCGCCTTACGGCGACGCAGTTCCCTTCGGCTCCAGGCCGGAGAGCGTATGCCTGAAGAGGACTTGCACCTCTCTGAGTGTGTGCGCTCGCAGGCGCACTAGCCGGCGGGTACACCCCCCTACCTTTGAGGTACACCCCCCTACCCGTCTTTTTCTTGCGCGGATTTCCGGGTAGGCCCCTGTACCCGACGTTCAGACTTCAGGAACGCTTCCAATTCCTCTCTCTGACGGCTCTGGTCCTGGAGGAGAGGATAGCGCAGCGGCTGATCGAAGGAAGCGCCCGGCCGGTAGCCGATCCTGCGGAAGGCGGTCTCGACGGCCTCCTCCGGAGTCTCGGCGTAGCTCTCCCGGAAAGCCGGCTGATCGTGCAGGAACCGCCATGACCTCAGGTAGACCACAGGCACGCGGAGCTTGACGGCCAGTGCGATCTCGGAGAGCGTCCCGGCCTCGCCCTCCAATGCGATCAGGGCGTCCGAGGTCTGCGCGTTGACATAGTTGCGGGCGTCGCCCAGGCCCGTGTAGATCTCGCAGTCGAGGTAGGGGTTGCCTCTGCTTTCCCCCTCCCTCATGGGCAGAATGCCGATCGTCCTCCCTCCGGCCTCCCTGGCGCCCCGGGCTGCTCCTTCCATCACGCCGCTCCGGCCACCGCACAGCACCAGCGCGCCGCCCCGGGCGAGGAGGCCGCCGAGGGCGACAGCGAAGGCATAGACCTCCGGGCTCGCCGTTCCACCTCCGACCACACCGACGATCGGCGGCCGCATCATCAGCTCACCCTCTCTCCGAAACGACATGCCGCAGCTCGCGAAACATCCGCGCCAGCTCCTCGCCTTGATAATGGGCGTTGAGGCCGCTCGGGTTGGGCAGGACCCAGATCCGCGTCTCCCCCAGCGTCTCGTCCTGGAGACCCAGGACCGCCTTGGGGCAGGCGAACGCCGTGCGATAGGCGCCGATCCCAAGGACGGCAAGAAAACGAGGCCGGTAGATCCCCACCTTCTCCGCCAGCCGGCGGCCGCCCTCCACGAGCTCGGTGCCGCTCAGCTCCGCCGCGGTCGCCGTGGCGCGCTCGACCACGTTGGTGATGCCGTACCCGTCGCGCAGCAGCTCGCGCTCCTCA
>DASVEF010000167.1:0-4767 GCA_036380715.1 Thermoanaerobaculia bacterium
ACCACGACCCGCTGCACCTCGGGAAAGTTCGTCACGGCGACGCGATCCGGGCCGTCCGCGACCACCGGCTGCTGCGACATCGCCAGGGCGCCGAGAATCGCGGCCACCGCGGCTACAAGACAATACCTGCGCATGGGCACCTCCCGCCTGCGTCAGCAGGGCTCGTAGCTTTTTACGTACACCCGTCGATCTGCGTTGGTCAGCGGGCTCGCACCTGCTCAGCTCACCGTGTGCTGCCGCCGGCTGACTGGCCCGGTCAGGCAGAGGGTAGGGGCTGTCCCTTTTCAAGCCCGGCCTGCGCATCTGGGTCTGAGGGGCTCCTCCCTCCACAGATTTGAAAGGGACGAACGATGAGATACCTGGCCCGCTTCGCCACCTCCGCGCTGTTCCTGATCGCTCTTCCGCTCGCCGCCCAGACCGGCGCCTGGACCGCCGTGGCCTCCACCGGAACACCCGATGACTCCTCGGCCTACGCGACGACGACTGCACTTTTCCAGCATGCGCCGGGTGCGCTGGGTACCGTCTTCGCGCGCTACAACGTCACCAACACCTACGGCATGACCGACACGCCGCCCTGGAGCACCCTGGAGCTGGGCTACTTCGACAGCTCGACCCAGGGGCACGTCACAGCCATCCTCTTCCAGGTCGATCGCTGCACGGGGGCCGTGACCTTCCTCTGCGGCAAGACGAGCGTGGATGCCATCAGCGCGAGCTGCGTCACCTGCAACTTCACCCAGCCGATCGACTTCAGCAAATACAGCTACGTCGTCGAGGTCCAGGTGAATCGCAGCTCGACCAACGCCGTTCCGGCCGCGAGGACGCTGCGGATTTATTGAGCTCTCCCCAGCCAGCGAAGCAGCAGCCTTTTCCAACTGAAGCGCCGGCCGACGCCCGCGGACTCTTCGTACTCGCGGATTCCCAGCTCTTCCAGGATCGCCCGCGTGTGCTCGCCGAGCCCGGGGACGCGGGCGGCGGAGCGCGGGCGCTGGCCGTCGAGACGGGCCGGGAAGCCGAGGCGCGGCAGGCCGTCCGGTCCGGCGCCGAGGAGTCCGCGCTCTTCCATCTGCGGATGGCGGCGGGCCTCGGCGGCGGAGAGGACCATCTCGGCGGGGATGTCGTGGCGGGCGAGGAGGTCCGTCCACTCGGCGCGGGTGCGGCCGCGGATGAGAGCCGCGACCTCGCGGTGGACTCTGCGGGAGGAGCTGTACTGCTTGCGGATCAGGCCTTTCCGGCCAGCGGCCTCGCAGAAGCGGCTCCAGAAGTGGGGCTCCAGGGCGGCCAGGGCGAGGGTTTCCCCTTCGGCGGTGCGATAGAGGTTGTAGCAGGGAAGAGCGCCGGTGAGCGGCAGGGGCTCCCCGACGCTTTTCCTCTTCCCTTCCTCGTCCGCGGCCCAGGCGGTCAGGTTGGTGTGGACCGCGGCGTCGAAGAGCGCGGCGTCGATCCACGCTCCCTGGCCGGTCCGCTCGCGTTCCAGCAGCGCCGCCAGGATCGCCGCGGCGGCGCTCCAGGCTCCGACGAAATCGGCCATGGGGGCGGAGGGCATGGCCGCGGTCGGGGCGAGGGTGCCGGCCAGGGCCTGGTAGGTCAGGTCGTGGCCGGCTCGCCCGGCGTAAGGTCCGTCCTGCCCCCAGCCGGAGACCGAGCAGATCACCAGGCGCGGATGGCGGACGCGCAGCTCTTCGGGCGCGAGGCCGAAGCGCGCCAGACCGCCGGGGCGGAAGCTCTCGACCAGGACGTCCGCCCGCTCCAGCAGGCGCTCCAGGACCGCACGCGGTCCCGGCTGCTTGAGGTCCAGGGCGATGCTCTCGGCGCCCGCGAGGAGGATGGCGGCGAGCGCTCCGGTGCCGCCGCGCAGGGGAGGCGCCTGGCGGACCGGATCGCCGAGCTTCGGCTCCTCCACCTTGACCACCCGCGCTCCCAGGTCGGCGAGCAGGTGGGCGGTCAGAGGTCCGGGCAGGAGGCGCGAGAGATCCACCACCAGCCGGCCGGACAGGGGGGTGGCGCTCGTCTTACTCCCTCTCGACCACCATGGCGAAGCCGACGCCGCCGGCCGCGCAGACGGTGACCAGGCCGAGGTTCCGGCCGCGCCGCCGCAGCTCGTAGAGGAGCTGGGTGACGACCCGCGCACCCGTGGCTCCGAAGGGGTGGCCGATGGCGATGGAGCCGCCGGTCACGTTGAAGCGGTCGAAGTCGATCACGCCCACCGGCTCGCTCCGCCCCAGCTCCTCCTCGGCGAATTTCTTCGAGGCCAGCGCCTTCATGTTGGAGAGGATCTGCGAGGCGAACGCCTCGTGCATCTCGACCAGGTCGATATCCGAGAGCTTCAGGCCCGCGGCGTCGAGGGCGGCCGGCGCGGCGTAGGCCGGCCCCTGGAGGAGCTGGTCGCCCGGGTTGAGCGCCGTGAAGGCGTAGGAGCGGATGTAGCCCAGCGGCTCGTAGCCGAGCGCCTTGGCCCGCTCCTCGCTCATCACCAGCACGGCCGAGCCGCCGTCGGTCAGCGGGCTGGAGTTGCCCGCGGTCAGCGAGCCGTACCGGCGGTCGAAGACCGGCTTCAGCTTGGCGAGCGCTTCCACGGAGGTATCGGCGCGGATGCCGTTGTCCTGCGTCACCGGCTTGTCGTAGCGCGGCGGCGGGAAGGCCGGCGCGATCTGCCCGGTCAGACGGCCATCGGCCGTCGCCGCGGCGGCGCGGTGGTGCGACATGAGGGCGATCTCGTCCTGGGCGCGGCGCGAGATGTCGTTCTCCTTGGCCATCTTCTCCGCCGACTCGCCCATGCTCATCCCGGTCGTGTACTCGGCGATGGCGGGCGCCACCGGGGCGAGGTCCGTGGGGCGGAGCTTGCTGAGGGTCCCCACTTTCTGCGGCAGCGACTTGGCCTTGGACAGCTCCATGAAGGTGTGCGCCGCCTTGCGCGAGAACTGGATCGGCACGTTCGACAGCGACTCGGCGCCCCCGGCCAGCACGATGTCGGCTTCGCCGGAGAGGATCGCCCCCACGGCGAAAGTGATGGCGCGGGTCGAGGAGGCGCAGGCCAGGTTCAGGGTCACGCCGGGGATGCGCATGGGCATCGACGTGCGGAAGACCACCTCGCGGCCCAGGTTCGGAGCGTGCAGCGCGGGCACCACCACGCCGAAGACCGACAGGTCGATCACCTCGGGGTCGATCCCCGTGCGCGCCAACAGCTCCGAGGCGGCCACGCTCGCCAGGTCGATGACGTCCATGCTCTGGAAGTCGGTCCCCGACTTGATGAAGGGAGTGCGGCAGCCGTCCACGATGGCCACCCGGCCCCGGGGTCCCTTGAGCTCCCGGCGCTCGCTCGTCTTGACCGAGATCGGCCGGCCCGATCCCCGGGTCCAAACGGTGTCCGCCCTTTCCGTGACCTCTTGCAGGGCGGAAGCGTTGTTGGGGGGACGCAGAGGCGCGGGCGGCCGGGAGTCGGTCTGGATGGCTTCTGTGCTCTCGGGCATGGCGTTTCTCCTCTCCGGAGACGGTTATACCATGGCTTTGCCGCTATGCGGCAAGAGCCCGACGCCTCTCTCATTCCAGAACGCCTCTTCCTCAGAAGCGACGCTCTGGGAGTCTGTCACCACCACCGCCCGCAGCCGCCCGAAGGGCAGCCGCGACCGCCGGCGGAACCACCGCCGCCCCTGCCTCTCGACAGCCTGACGTAGCCTCACTGCCTCCTCCATGGTCCCCGCGAAGACGGTGGGCCGCGCCCAGACGGCCGTGCCGACCAGGCTGCCGGGGTCCGGCTCCAGCAGCAGGGCGGCGCCCGCGACGGTCGCCCAGGAGAGCAGGGCGCGCTCCTCAGGCCGCTCCAGAGGGCCTGCGAGGACCAGGATCTCGCGGGCGCCGGCGGGGAGGAGGGGGAGACGGCTCTGGAGATCCTCGGCCATCCGGATCAGGGAGGATTGGGGGAGATCGACGGGCTCGCCGCCGGGGGCTCGCACGAGCGCTCCGCCGGGCTCGGGCGGCTCCCCCTCCCAGGCCGGAGGGACAGCGTCGTCATCCCAGGGCGGGATGGGAGCTTTCATCGAGCCTGAGGGATCGGGAAAGGCCCCGCTCTGAGGGGCCGAGGTCCGGCCGGCGGCCTGGATGGCGAGGTCGAGGACGACCGCCTCCGGCCGGGGCTCGTAGGCGAAGGCGATCCGGACGTCTTGCGGAAGGCCGGCGAACCTCCCGGTCCAGCGGAGGGCCTGCCGGGCGGCCTGGCGGAAGGGGAACCAGCGCCAGTCCCAGCCCTCGCGGCGGAACAACCAGGGATCGTCGGGACGGAGGGCGGCGTGCTCGAACAGCGCGGCGGGGAGAGAGGACGGGGCGGTCAGACCGCGGCCTTTTTCATGACGCGGGAGATCTTCTGCTCGATGACCGGTTTCATCATGGAGGCCGGAACTCCCAGGTGGGCGCGGCCCACCAGGCGGCCGTCTTCGAGGGCAATCGTCGCCTTGGCGCCCGGACCGGAGAGATGCATGACGTCCCCTTCCCAGTGCCACTTGAGCATCCCCCCCGGGAACTCCTCCTTGAGGCCCGCGTCGAGAACAGGACGGATCTCTTCCATGGTCGGCTTGGCGGTCTCCACCTCGATCGTCAGGTCGCTCATGGCGGAAAAAGCTACCACAGAGAGAGCCTGGAGAATCCTGGTACGCTATCAGCCATCGGCAATGCCTCCCGGAACCCCGGCCCGGCCCGGGAGTTTTGATCGCGGGAACCGTGTTGTAGCGGCTGGCACCATGAACCGGCGACTCCTTTTGCTGTGAGGTCTCCCAT